>NZ_LBKA01000222.1:0-62108 GCF_028128955.1 Bradyrhizobium sp. CCBAU 11386 | reverse complement strand
GTGGTTTGGCGATGATTCGGGGTTACCTGCGTCGCGCCGCAGCTCCTCCCTGGGGGTATGGGTCCCGGCCTGCGCCGGGACGACAGCGCAGCAAGTGGCAGCATCGGAAGAAATAGCAGGCAGAGCGCTAGGTGCGCCGGCGCAAACGAAGAAGCTACTCTTCCTTCTTCGACATCCGCTCGAGGCGTTCCTGCATTTCCTTCATCTGCTGGCGCAGATCGTCGATGTTGGTGTCCTTGGCCGGCTCGGCGTTCGCATCGGGCTCAGGCTCTGGCGCAGCCGCCGGGCGGACCGCGCCAGGCGCGAACGGCTTGAACATCGAGAAAGTCTGCTGGAACAGCTCCATGTTGCGGCGGACCTGTTCCTCCAGGGGCGCAAAGGGCGTGCCGGACAGCGTGTTGGCGATCTGCTTGCGGAACTTCTCCTGCTCCTGGGTCAGCGTCGCGATCGACTGTTCCAGATATTTCGGTACCACCATCTGCATGCTGTCGCCGTAGAAGCGGATGAGCTGGCGCAGGAAGGTGGTCGGCAGCAGGTTCTGGCCGGCCTTGTTCTCCTGCTCGAAGATGATCTGGGCCAGCACGGAGCGGGTGATGTCGTCGCCAGTCTTGGCGTCATAGACCAGGAAGTCTTCGCCATCCTTGACCATGGCGGCGAGGTCTTCCAGCGTCACATAGGTGCTCGTTCCGGTGTTATAGAGCCGGCGGTTCGCGTATTTCTTGATGGTGGTGGGTTGGTCTGATTTCGCCATGGGCTCTCACTTGCAAGACGCTGAGAACGGGAACCCGGCGGGCAATGCCGCAGGGCGGGAAGAGTACGCAACGCAACAAAATAAGCATTTTCAAAGGGGTCACGCTACCGTTTTGTGCGCCACGGTTAATCGGGCAGCAAAAACGTGCTTGCGAAAGCGCCAAGAACGCTATTTTGAATGCGCTGCGGCATGAATTTGGCCACCGGCCGATTGACATGCCGCAATGACGTTAACAGGATGCCGTCCGAGACTGGCGAGCCGTTCCCCAGCCCCGTCTGCCCCCATTCAACCCCAGGAGATGCCCATGTCAGACGATGTCGTCATCGTCAGCGCCGCCCGCACCCCGGTCGGAAGCTTCAACGGAGCGTTTGCGACCCTTCCCGCCCACGATCTCGGCGCCATCGCCATCAAGGCCGCGCTGGAGCGCGGTGGCATCGAGCCCGGTCGGGTCTCCGAAGTCATCATGGGGCAGATCCTGACCGCCGCCCAGGGCCAGAACCCGGCCCGCCAGGCCTCGATCGCCGCCGGCATTCCGGTGGAGAGCCCGGCCTGGGGCGTCAACCAGCTTTGCGGCTCGGGCCTGCGCACGGTCGCGCTCGGCTACCAGGCGCTGCTCAACGGCGATTCCGAGATCGTGGTCGCCGGCGGCCAGGAATCGATGAGCATGGCCCCGCACGCCCAGTATCTGCGTGGCGGCGTGAAGATGGGCGCGCTCGAATTTGTCGACACCATGATCAAGGATGGTCTGTGGGATGCCTTCAACGGCTACCACATGGGCAACACCGCCGAGAACGTTGCGCGCCAGTGGCAGATCACCCGCGCCCAGCAGGACGAGTTCGCGGTCGCCTCGCAGCAGAAGGCCGAGGCCGCGCAGAAGGCCGGCAAGTTCAACGACGAGATCGTCCCCGTCACCATCAAGACCCGCAAGGGCGACGTGGTCGTCAGCGCCGACGAATATCCGCGTCATGGCGCAACGCTCGATGCGATGGCCAAGCTCCGTCCCGCCTTCGAGAAGGACGGCACGGTCACCGCGGGTTCGGCCTCGGGCATCAATGACGGCGCTGCCGCCGTGGTGCTGATGACCGCGAAGCAGGCTGCCAAGGAAGGCAAGAAGCCGCTCGCGCGCATCGTGTCCTGGGCTCAGGCCGGCGTCGATCCGAAGATCATGGGCTCGGGCCCGATCCCGGCCTCGCGCGCCGCGTTGAAGAAGGCCGGCTGGAACGTCGGCGACCTCGACCTGATCGAGGCCAACGAGGCCTTCGCGGCGCAGGCCTGCGCCGTCAACAAGGACCTCGGCTGGGACACCTCCAAGGTCAACGTCAACGGCGGCGCGATCGCGATCGGCCACCCGGTCGGCGCCTCCGGCGCGCGCGTGCTGGTGACGCTGCTGCACGAGATGCAGAAGCGCGATTCCAAGAAGGGCCTTGCCACGCTGTGCATCGGCGGCGGCATGGGTATCGCGATGTGTCTGGCGCGCGACTGAAGATAGCTGACGCGCAGCTTACGTGGATCTTGCGCGTGCGCTGCACACATACGTGAGTGCGTTGCACGCGACTAAAAAGGCAGCGATTGCAAATCAAATATTCTTCGCAGCCGCATCTGCCTCGACTAAAAAGAAACGCCCGGCTCACGCCGGGCGTTTTGTTCTTGATGTCCGTCAAACGTCCCGCATAATCCGCATCTAAAAACGATCACTCAGAAACGTCCGACGAGTCCAAGGGAAGGAATACGATATGGCACGTGTTGCATTGGTGACGGGTGGTACGCGGGGCATCGGAGCTGCGATCAGCAAGGCGCTGACGGCGGCTGGCTACAAGGTCGCGGCGAGCTATGCCGGCAACGATGCGGCGGCGGAGAAGTTCAAGGCCGAGACCGGCATCGCCGTCTACAAATGGGACGTCAGCAGTTTCGACGCCTGCGCCGAGGGCGTGAAGAAGGTCGAGGCCGAGGTCGGCCCGATCGACGTGCTCGTCAACAATGCCGGCATAACCAAGGACGGCGCCTTCCACAAGATGAGCCTCGAGCAATGGAACGCCGTGATCGGCACCAATCTCGGCTCGCTGTTCAACATGTCGCGCCAGGTGATCGAAGGCATGCGCGGGCGCAAGTTCGGCCGCATCATCAACATCTCCTCGATCAACGGCCAGAAGGGCCAGTTCGGCCAGGTGAACTATTCCGCGGCGAAGGCCGGCGAGATCGGCTTCACCAAGGCCTTGGCGCTGGAGAACGCCAAGGGCGGCGTCACCGTGAACGCGATCTGCCCCGGCTACATCAACACCGAAATGGTGCAGGCGGTGCCGAAGGACGTGCTGGAAAAGGCCATCCTGCCGCTGATCCCGATCGGCCGCCTTGGCGAGCCCGAGGAGATCGCGCGCGCGGTCGTGTTCCTCGCCGCCGACGAGGCCGGTGCCATCACCGGCTCGACGCTGACGGTCAACGGCGGCCAGTACATGGTGTGATGCGATCGCATCACGTTCCCTGCCGATATTAGTCGGTCGTCATGCCCGGGCTTGTCCCGGGCATCCACGTCTTTACAACGTTCCCCGAAGAACGTGGATGGCCGGGACAAGCTCAGCCATGACGAAAGTAGTGGCCGATGACTCCCCGCACAGCGACGCTGATCGGATTGACCGCGATCCTGATGTGGTCACTGCTGTCAGTGATGACGGTGGCGACCGGAAAGATCCCGGCGTTCCAGCTCGCCGCGATGACCTTCGCGATCGGCGGCCTCGTCGGCCTCCTGACCTGGATCGGCCGCGGCGAGGCGGCGAAAAGCCTGCGTCAGCCATTGGTCGTGTGGGTGGTCGGCGTCGGCGGCCTGTTCGGCTATCACGCGCTGTATTTCCTCGCGCTGCGCTTCGCGCCGCCGGCTGAAGCCGGTCTGCTCAACTATCTCTGGCCGCTGCTGATCGTGCTGTTCTCGTCGTTCCTGCCGGGCGAGCGGCTGGCCCTGCATCACATCGTCGGCGCCGTGCTCGGCCTCGTCGGCACCGTGCTGCTGTTCGCCGGCAACACTTCCGGCTTCGCGCCGGGGGCGGTGCCGGGATTGATCGCGGCCTTCATCGCCGCCTTCGTGTGGGCAACCTATTCGGTGCTGTCGCGCCGATTGAAGGCGGTGCCGACCGACGCGGTCGCGGGCTTCTGTCTCGCCACGGCGTTGCTCGCTGCGCTGATGCATGGCGTGCTCGAAACCACCGTGTGGCCGGAGACCGCGCTGCAATGGCTCTCGGTCGTCGCGCTCGGCATCGGCCCCGTCGGTGCTGCGTTCTACGCCTGGGACATCGGCATGAAGCGCGGCGACATCCGCGTGCTCGGCGCCGCATCCTATGCGACGCCGCTGCTTTCGACCGGCTTCCTTATCGCCGCGGGCTTCGCCAAGGCCAGTGCCAACATCGCCATCGCCGCGGTCCTGATCGCCGGCGGCGGCCTGATCGCGGCGAAGGACATGGTGCTCAGGAAGCGATGATTGTCATTCCGGGGCGCACGAAGTTCGAACCCGGAATCCATTTATCCGCGTCAATGGTGGCGAGATAGATCCCGGGTTCGCCGCTTGCGCGGCGCCCCGGAATGACGGTGTGGAGCTACGGCTCCCAGCCCTTCGGCGCGAGCTCGAATTTCGCGAACTCGAAAGCCGGCGCGACGGTGCAGCCGACCAGTGTCCATTCGCCGGTGGTCTCCGCCATCTGCCATGCATCGGCCGGCACGATGGCCTGCGGTCGTTCGCCGCTCACGAGATCCGTGCCGAGGCGGACCTCGTGCTGGGAGCAACCCTCATGCGCGATGCGCAGCATCAGCGGGCTTCCGGCATAGTAATGCCAGATCTCGACCGCATCGATCCGGTGCCAGTGCGAGCGTTCGCCGCGCGCGAGCAGGAAGTAGATGAGGGTCGAGCGCGAACGCCCGTTGGCGTCCGTGGTCTGGTCGCGAAACGTCTCGCGATAGTGCCCGCCTTCGGGATGCGGTCGGAGTTCAAGGCGCGCGATGATCTCGGCTGCGGTCGGCATCGATCCCCGTCAGGTTTGTTCTTCAGGATTAGTTCTTCAGGATTTGTTCTTGCGCTCGCGCAACTCGCCGAACACCGTGGCGGCATCCGCACCCTTCATGTGTAGCCTGGCTGCGACCGCGGGGTCATCGGCGCGCAGGAACACGTTTGCTCGCTTCTCGTCACCAAGCAGTGAGGGGATCGTGGGCTTGTTCTCGGCGCGGAGCCTGGCCACCTCCGCCGCGCGCGCCTGAAGCGCCGCATTGTCGGGATCGACGGTGAGCGCGAACTTGACGTTGGAGGCGGTGTATTCGTGGCCGCAATAGAGCTTGAAATCGTCGGGCAGGGCCCGCAGCTTCAACAGCGAATCCCACATCATCGGGTAGGTGCCCTCGAAGACGCGGCCGCAGCCGATCGAAAACAGCGTGTCGGCGGCGAACACCGTCTTCTCGGTGTCGAACACGTAGGAGATGTGGTCGAGCGTGTGGCCGGGCGTCTCCACGACGCGCGCCAGCAGGTTGCCGATCTTGACCACGTCGGCATTGGCCACGCGCAGGTCGACGTTGGCGATTTTCGTCGTCTTGTCGTGCGGCGCGACGACGCGGCAGTTATATTTCTGCTTGAGTTCGGCGACCCCGCCGACATGATCGCCGTGATGATGGGTGATCAGGATGTCGGTGAGCTGCCAGCCCTCGCGCTCCAGCGCCTTCAGGATGGGGCCGGCCTCCGGCGCGTCGATCGATGCCGTCGCCTTGGTTTCCACATCGTGGATCAGGTAACCGAAATTGTCGTTTAAACAGCTGAAAGTACGAATTTCGGCAGCCATGACGTCTCCTTCGCGCTCAGCCCCGGCAGACAAATATGGCGTTAAGGTTGCGCAGGCAATGCAATATTCAGCGCGCAGCGGCGGCCTTGCGCATGTTACATTGCCGTCATGAGCATCGACGTCGTCGACCTCCGCGAGTTCTATTCCCGTCGCCTCGGGATTGTGGCGCGGCAAATGATCAATCGCGGCATCAGGGAGCGCTGGCCGCGCGCCGAGGGCCAGCGCGTGCTCGGCATCGGCTATCCCACGCCCTATCTCGGGCTGTTCCGCGAGGACGCCGAGCGCTGCCTCGCCTTCATGCCGGCGGCCCAGGGCGTCCTGAAATGGCCTACGGGGCGGCCGGCGCTGGCCTCGCTGGTGGATGAATTCTCGCTGCCGCTTCCCGATTCCGCGGTCGACCGCATCCTGCTGGTCCACGCGCTGGAGATGTCGGACGATCCGGCTGCGCTGCTGCGCGAGGTGTGGCGCGTGCTGTCGCCGTCCGGCCGCGTCATCGCGGTGATCCCGAACCGGCGCGGCGTGTGGACGCGCAGCGACAATACGCCGTTCGGCCACGGCCGGCCCTATTCGCGCTCGCAGATCACGGATCTGTTGCGCCAGACCTGGTTCACGCCGACCGCCTGGGGCGAGGCGCTGTTCATGCCGCCCTATGCCGGCGGCTGGGTGCTGAAATCAGCGCAGATGTGGGAGCGCGCCGGGGCGGCGCTGTCGCTGCCGTTTGCCGGCGTGCACATCGTCGAGGCCACCAAGCAGGTCTATCGCGCGATCCCCGCCAAGCGCGAGCGGGCGCGGCTGATTCCGTCGTTGAAGCCGGTGCTGGTGCCATCCTCGACGGTGACGCGCAGCTAGCTTCACCTCTCCCCGACGGGGAGAGGTCGGATTGCAAAGCAATCCGGGTGAGGGGCCGCTGTGTCCGGTGAGACCGTAACCCCTCACCCGGATCGCCTCTATCGACGCGATCCGACCTCTCCCTACGGGAGAGGTGATCCGTGCCTGCGGCTCTCACCGATACGGCCAACGTACATCGCTAAAAAACAAATCGTCCCGGCGCGAGGCCGGGACGATGCAGATCAGAAAATCAGAAGAAGCTTACTCGCCGGGCGCCAGATCGTCGCTGGATGCGGCCGGAGCGGCTTCGCGCTCGGGGCGCGGGCCATGCGGCCGGCGCCGCCGGCGCGGAAAGCGCTCGCCGCCACCACCACCGCCCTCGAAGCCGCCCTGACCGCCAACATTCACTTGCGGCTGCGCGCCGGTGATGAAGGAGGGCAGGCGATCGACGCTGCCGGCATCGGCGATGACGGGCTGCGGCTGGTTCGGCGGCATTGGCTGCGGCTGATATTGCGGCGGCTGCGGACGATGGTCGCGTTCGCGGTGCTCGCGCGGCTGCTGGTTGTCGCGCTGGTACGACGGCTGGTTGTCGCGCTGCTGGTGATCACGCTGATGATGATCGCGCTGGCCGTCGCGGTCGCGCGTGAAGGGCTGCTGCTGCGGTTGCGGGACGAAACCCGGCTCCTGGCCGAAATTTGAGAAATTCTCGCCGTCGTCTTCGCCGTCGTCGCTATTGCTGCTGATGGGCTCGTCGCCGCGCGGCTGCTGGTTCTGGCGGAACTGCTCCTGGGCGGCCGCGATCAGGCGGAAATAATGCTCGGCGTGCTGGTAGTAGTTCTCGGCTGCAACGGGATCGCCCGAGGAGCGCGCGTCGCGCGCGAGCTGGAGATACTTTTCAGCGATATGCGAAGCCGTGCCGCGGATCTTGATATCGGGTCCGTTGGACTCGTAGACCCGGGTCATCGGGTTCTGGCCGCGCCGGTTGTTGTTATTGTTGTTGTTGTTGTTGCGGTTGCGCATCCGCTGCTTGTTCTGACCGTTTCTCATGTCCTGCCTTTAATTCCAGCCCTAAAGGTTGCACGCATTACTGATTGCTGAGAGTGACCTGATGACAGCGGTTCACATCGCTCGCGCGCATCGCACGCGAGAAGCGGCTTGAACCCTGCCAATGTTCGTCGACCGTCGCGTTCAACAAAGACGCGTTCCCCACCCGCCAGCATTCATCGCCAGCGAACCCATTCATTTTGCCTGCCAAAACAAGCCCTGGTTTCTTGCGTTAGTCTTCGCGCGCAATATCAGGCTTTCGTTCACTTTGCGGTCGGAAAGCTGCGCACCTCAATGGGCCATCGCGCTTAACAGGACCTGCGGCTTGGAACCTAAAATCAGTGAAGCTCTCGCTTCGAGAGCCCGGCTTTCGCCCGTAGGTGTACGGGGCCGACACCGATGTGTTGAGTAGAAGGTAGTCGTTCCCAAGGGATATTCCAAGTGGTTTTTACAGGCCAATCCGGCTTTTATGGGGGCATTTTTCGGGCCGAAACGGCCCGCGGGATACCCGCCAAATCGGCCTTGGCCGGCCTGTCCACCACCAACGCCGCAGCCGTCATCAGGGTTTCAATATTTCGGGCCTGGCCCTGTCCGGCCTCGACGATCAGCGCTCCGCCGGGAGCGAGACGCTCGGCCGCCTGCGGGATCAGGGCGCGGTAGGCGTCATATCCGTCATTGCCGCCGTCGAGCGCCAGATGCGGATCGTGCGCGCGCACCTCGATGCTCAATTTCGGAATTTCGGCGGAGGGGATATAGGGCGGATTCGACACGATGAGGTCGAACGGGCCATGAAGCGCCGCCAGATAGGAGCAGGCGACGAAGGCGGAGCGGTCGGCAAGGCCGAGGGCTGCGGCATTGCCCCTGGCGGTCTCGAGCGCGTTCAGGCTGAGATCGGTGCCGACGCCGAAGGCGCCGGGAATATCGTGCAACAGCGCCAGCAGGATCGCGCCGGATCCGGTGCCGATGTCGGCGATGCATGGCTGGTGGATTGCCTTCTGCTCGCGGAAAAGCTCGAGCGCACGCTCGACCACCGTTTCGGTGTCGGGGCGTGGGACCAGGGTTGCCTCCGACAGACGGAACGGCAGGCCCCAGAATTCGCGCGTGCCGAGGATGCGCGCCACCGGCTCGCCCGCGATCCGGCGTTGCGCATGCTGCGCGAGCCGCGAGGCCTCCGCTTCCGTGAGGAGCCGGGCGGCCTGCGCGATCAGGCCGGTGAGATCGAGGCCGAGCGCTGCACCAAGCAGGATCCGGGCGTCGAGCTCGGCCTCATCGAGCTGCGCCGATCGCAGCTGCGCCGCCAGTGCGCGCCGTGCGCTCTCGATCGATTGTCCGGTGAAGCGGTCGCTCACGCGGGGCGTCACGCCGCCGCGCCTTGCGCGGCGAGCTGTGCAGCCTGGTGCTCGGTGGTCAGTGCGTCGATCAATTCGCCCAGCGCTTCGCCCGCGATCACCTGCGGCAGCTTGTAAAGTGTCAGATTGATGCGGTGGTCGGTGACGCGCCCTTGCGGGAAGTTATAGGTGCGGATGCGTTCGCTGCGGTCGCCGGAGCCGACCTTTTCCTTGCGCTCGGCCGAGCGCGCCGCATCGACGCGTTGCCGCTCGGCGTCGTAGATGCGCGAGCGCAGGATGTTCATGGCCGAGGCGCGGTTCTTGTGCTGCGAGCGGCTGTCCTGCATCATCACCACGATGCCGGTCGGGATGTGGGTGATGCGGATCGCCGATTCGGTCTTGTTGACGTGCTGGCCGCCGGCGCCCTGCGCGCGCATGGTCTCGATGCGCAGATCGTCGTTCTTGATCTCGACGTCGACGTCCTCGACCTCGGGCAGCACCGCGACGGTGGCAGCCGAGGTGTGGATGCGCCCTTGCGTCTCGGTGTCGGGCACGCGCTGCACCCGGTGCACGCCGGACTCGAACTTCAACTTCGAGAACGCGCCGCGGCCCTGCACCTCCGCGATGATTTCCTTGTAGCCGCCGACAGTGCCTTCGCTCGCCGAAATCACCTCGACCTTCCAGCCCTGCAGGCTCGCGAAGCGCTCGTACATCCGGAACAGGTCGCCGGCGAACAGCGAGGCCTCGTCGCCGCCGGTGCCGGCGCGGATTTCCAGCACCACGTTGCGGTCGTCCATGGCGTCCTTGGGCAGCAGCGCGACGCGGATCCTCTGGACGAGATCCTCGATCTTTGGCGCCAGCTCGTCGCGCTCGGCTTCCGCCATGCCGCGCATCTCCGCATCCGTCGCGGGATCGGCGATCAGCGCCTCGGTGTCGGCGACCTCCTTGACCGCGGCACGATAGGCCTTGACCGCCTCGATCAGCGGCGTGATCTCGGCGAGCTCGCGCGTGATCTGCACGTAGCGCTCGGAGGCGAGCTGTCCGAGCGATTCGGCCTCGAGCGAAGCGTGATGCGCGAGCAGGACGTCCAGTTTGGCTTCGGGGAGTGACGACATCGGGTAAGTCTCAAATGGCGGAAGGCGGCGAGGCAGCGGGACGCGGGCGACAGGCCCGCTACAAGGCCAGGCCTTCGGCCTCGGCAAATTCCGTCAGCTTCTGCCGGATCGAGACGCTGCCGCTTGGCGCATCCAGCAACGGGCCGAGCATCGCCTCGGCTTTCTTGGCATCGAGATCGATCACCATCGCCTTGACCGGGCCGAGCGCGGTCGCCGACAGCGACAGCGAGCGATAGCCCATCGCGATCAGCGCCAGCGCGCCGATCGGCTTGGAGGCCATCTCGCCGCAGAGCGACAGCGACTTCTTCGCCGCATTGGACTTGCGGGCAATGTCGCGCAGCGCGCGCAGGATCGGCGCCGACATGGTGTCGAAGCGTTCGGAGACCTTGGCATTGCCGCGGTCGACCGCGAACAGGAACTGGAACAGATCGTTGGAGCCGACCGAGATGAAATCGACCTTCTTCAGCAGCTCGTCGAGCTGATACAGCAGCGCCGGCACCTCGACCATGGTGCCGATGTCGATGCGCTCGGGCAGCGTATGGCCGTGCTGGCGCAGATAGGTGAGCTCGCGCTCGACCAGCGCCTTTGCCGAATCGAACTCGGCGACCTCCGAGATCATCGGGAACATGATGCGCAGCGCGCGGCCGCCGCCGGCGCGCAGCAGCGCGCGGATCTGGCCGCGCAGCAGGCCGGGACGGTCGAGCCCGAGCCGGATCGCGCGCCAGCCGAGCGCGGGATTTTCCTCGATCACCGCTTCCATGTAGGGCAGCGCCTTGTCGCCGCCGATGTCGAGGGTGCGGAAGGTGACGGGCTTGGTGCCCGCCGCATCCAGCACGGTGCGGTAGAGCGCGAGCTGGTCGCTGGTGCGCGGCAGGCTCTGGCCGACCATGAATTGCAGCTCGGTGCGGAACAGGCCGATGCCGGCGCTGCCGGTGTCCTCGATATGCGGCAGGTCGATGGCGAGACCTGCGTTGATCATCAGCTCGACCTTCTGGCCGTCCTTGGTGACGCAGGGCCGGTCGCGCAGCGCGAGGTACTGCGCCTGGCGGCGGGCGCGGAAGCGCACGCGCTCGGCGAAGGCTGCCTCGATCTCCTGCGACGGGCGCACATAGATCGAGCCCGAGGTGCCGTCGACGATGATGGCATCGCCGGGATCGGCGATGCCAGGCGCGTTCGGCACCTCGCCGACCGCAGGGATTCCGAGCGCGCGCGCCACGATCGAGACGTGGGAGTTGGCGGTGCCTTCCTCCAGCACGATGCCGCGCAGGCGCTTGCGGTCGTAGTCGAGCAGCGCCGCCGGGCCCATCGCGCGGGCGATGACGATGGCGTTGTCGGGCAATTGTTCGCGTGACGGCGCATGGTCCTGGCCGACCAGCTGCCGCATCAGGCGATAGCCGAGATCCTCGAGGTCATGCAGCCGGTCGCGCAAATAAGGATCGGTCGAGCGCAGCATGCGCGCGCGGGTGTCGGACTGCACGCGCTCGACGGCCGCTTCCGCCGTGAGGCCGGTCGCGACCGCCTCGTGCAGCTTGTGCGACCAGCCCTGGTCGTTGGCGAACATGCGATAGGCTTCCAGCACATCGCGGTGCTCGCCGCCCTCGGCGACGTCGCCGCGTTCCAGCATGCGGTCGAGATCGGCGCGCAGCTTGGCGAGCGCGGTGTCCAGCCGCTTGATTTCCTTCGGCAGGTCCTCGGCGATGTAGTCCTTGATGACGACGCGCGGCTCGTGCAGCACGACATGGCCGAGCGCGATGCCTTCCGACAGGATCGCGCCGACCTTCTGCATGGAGTGGCGCGCGGCCGGCTCGAGGCCCGGCTGGGCCAGCGCCGACAATTCGCCGGAGGCGATCAGCTCGGCCAGCACCATCGCGGTGGTCTGCAGCGCCTCGAGCTCCTCCTCGACATAGGTGCGCTTGGCGCGGTTCTGCACCACCAGCACGCCGAGCGTGTTGCCGGCGCGCAGGATCGGCACGCCGAGGAAGGAGTGGTAGATTTCTTCGCCGGTCTCCGGACGGAACGAGAAGGCCGGGTGGCTCTGCGCGTCGTTCAGATTGAGCGGCGTCGCCTCGCTGGCGACGAGGCCGACCAGGCCTTCATGGGCGCTGAGCACGGTGTGGTGCACCGCCTCGCGGTTGAGACCTTCGGTGGCGTAGAGCTCGAGCGTGTTGTCGACGCGCAGCACATAGACCGAGCATACCTCGGCCACCATGTTGGCGGCGATCAGCACCACGATCTTGTCCAGCCGCTCCTGGGCCGAGACCTGCTCCGCCATGGTTTCGCGGAGCCGTCTCAACAAGACGCGGGGACCTCCCGACGCGCTCCGCATGTACCCTCAGTCTCCTCCGTCAGCCGGACCCGAAAGGGGGCCCCGGCGGCTCGCCCGATAATCCAGAAAAACAACGAATTTGCTCATCCGGCGCCGGTCCAGGCCCAAATCTTCTTCAGACTTGGCACCTGAGCCGAATCAGCACCGCCTCAACTGGGGCACAGTTTGTGGCAGCCCACCCTGTTCGCCGTATAGCGAATTGGGGCTTGTTTTGCCAAGCAAAACGCCTGCCAGACGCGAAGGTGTGTACACCTTCGCGTTTGCTGCGACCGCTAAGAGAAAATTAGCCTAAGCCTGATCGAGGCCGTAGAGCGTGTGCAGGGTCCGCACCGCAAGCTCGGTATAGGCGGTGTCGATCAATACCGAGAATTTGATCTCGGAGGTTGTAATGGCCCGGATGTTGATATTCCGTCCGGCGAGGGCCGAGAACGCCTGGGCGGCGACGCCGGCATGGCTGCGCATGCCGCTGCCGATTACCGATATCTTGGCGACGTCGGTGGCGGTATCGAGCCGGGCATAGCCGATCTTGCCCTTGGCGGCGGTAATCGTGTCCTTGGCGCGGGTGTAGTCGGCGGCCGGCACCGTGAAGGTGAGGTCGGTGGTCTTGCCGTCCTCAGAGACGCCCTGCACGATCATGTCGACGTTGATGTTGGCTTCCGCCAGCGGGCCGAAGATCGACGCGGCGACGCCCGGCTTGTCCTCGATCTGGCGCACCGAAATCTGGGCCTCGTCCTTCGAAAAGGCGATGCCGGTGACGACGTGGCTTTCCATGATCTCCTCCTCGCTGCAGATCAGCGTGCCGGGCGGCTGGTTGGCATGCGGGTCGATATCCTCGGGCTTGTCGAAGCTCGAGCGGACGAAGATCGGCATGTTGTGGACCATGCCGAGTTCCACCGAGCGGACCTGGAGCACTTTAGCGCCCTGCGAGGCCAGTTCCAGCATGTCTTCGAACGCGATCTTGTCGAGCCTCTTGGCCTTCGGCACGATTCGCGGGTCGGTGGTGTAGACGCCGTCGACGTCGGTGTAGATGTCGCAGCGGTCGGCCTTGACGGCGGCGGCGATCGCCACCGCCGAGGTGTCGGAGCCGCCACGGCCGAGCGTGGTGATCCGGTTCGTCTCGGGGTTGATGCCCTGGAAGCCGGCAATGACCGCGACTTCCTTGCGATCCCTGAAGCGCTTGATGATCTCACTGCCGTCGATGTCCTCGATCCGGGCCGAGGCATGGGCGTCGCTGGTCTTGATCGGGATCTGCCAGCCCTGCCAGGAGCGGGCCTGGATGCCCATGCTCTGGAGCACGATGGCAAGAAGGCCGGACGTCACCTGCTCACCGGAGGCGACGACGGCGTCGTATTCGCGCGCATCGTGCATCGGCGAGGCCTCGGTGCACCAGGCCACCAGCTCGTTGGTTTTGCCCGACATCGCCGAGACGACCACGGCCACTTCGTGGCCGGCGTCGATCTCACGCTTCACATGGCGTGCGACGTTGCGGATGCGTTCGATGTTGGCGACGGATGTGCCGCCGAATTTCATCACGAGGCGGCTCATGACGACGCGTGCATTCCCTCATAAGGATCAGTATGGTGGCCCGCACTGGACGGGCCTCGCGGACACCGACCGCGCGTATACATAGCGGCGGGGCCGGGGGCAAGCGGGTTCCTGCGGGGGCAGGCTCGAGGTCTGGCTTGGGGGTAATGGGTTAACCGAGATCATGGCGCGTTACATCGACGAGATCCTGCAACCGGGCGAGCGGGTGCTGTATTCGACCAATGCGCACTGGATCTTCTATTTCCCGGCGATCGTGGCCTGGATCGTGGCCCTGGCCCTGTTCGCCCTGTCCCGGCAGAGCGACATCTACAGCGTGATGATCCTGTCCCTGTTCGGCTCCGGCCTGGTGGCGCTGGCCGCCCTGTACTGGACCGTGAAGGGCTGGTTCCATCGCTTCACCACCGAGACCGACGTCACCAACCTCAGGGTTGTGCACAAGACCGGGTTCATCAAGCGCCGCACCTTCGAGATGGCGCTGGACAAGGTCGAGAGCGTCGACGTCGATCAGACGATTCTTGGACGTATTCTCAACTACGGCGACGTGACCATTCGCGGTGTCGGCGAGGGGATCGAGACGATCAGGACCATCGCTTCGCCGCTCGCCTTCCGTAGTTCGATCACCACGCGGTAGGACCGCGCGTAACCATGAGCATGCAGCAAAATACTTCCGCATCCGCCACGGCCCAGCCGGGCTCGACCGTCGACGCCGCCGAGATCGCGAAATTCTCTAAACTCTCGGCGGAGTGGTGGGACCCCAAGGGCAAGATGGCGCCGCTGCACCGGATCAACCCGCTGCGGCTCGGCTACATCCGCGACGCCGCCTGCCGCAAGTTCGAGCGCAACGTGCGCAGCCTCAACTGCCTCGGCGGCCTGCGCGTGCTCGACATCGGCTGCGGTGCCGGCCTGCTCTGTGAGCCGCTGTCACGGCTAGGGGCCCAGGTCATCGGCGTCGATCCCTCGCAGAGCAATATTGCGGCTGCAAAACTGCATGCCGACAAGAGCCATCTTGCGATCGACTACCGCTGCACCACGGTGGAGGAGATCGACCCGCGCGAGCGCTTCGACATCGTGCTGGCGATGGAGGTGGTCGAGCACGTCGTCGATGTCGGCGTTTTCCTGAAGCGCTGCGCCTCGATGCTGAAGCCGAACGGGCTGATGGTGGTCTCGACGCTGAACCGGAACTGGAAGAGCTTCGCGCTCGCCATCGTCGGCGCCGAATACGTCCTGCGCTGGCTGCCGCGCGGCACCCACGAATGGAACAAGTTCGTCACGCCCGACGAGCTGACGAAGTATCTCCTCGACAACCGCCTCGTCATCACCGAGCAGACCGGCGTCGTCTATAGCCCCTTCGCCGACAAATGGACCCTCTCCTCCGACATGGACGTGAATTACATGGTGGTGGCGGAAGGGATGGTGTGATGTTCCAAGCTGGTCACTCATGGGCGGCGTCGTCCCTGCGAACGCAGGGACCCATAACCCCAGGCGACAGTCGTTAGCCGAGACAGGCGCTCCGAGCATGTACTACGTCTACATCCTCGCCAGCCGTCATCACGGAACGCTCTACATCGGCATCACCAACTCACTCCAGAAGCGGCTGGAAGAGCATCGGAACGGCAAGGGCTCGGAGTTCGTCAAGCGATACGGAGTGTATCGGATCGTTTACACCGAGGCCTTCGAGCGAGCGGAAGACGCGATCACCCGTGAAAAGCAACTGAAGCGCTGGAAGCGCGACTGGAAGATCGAGCTGATCGAGCGGGAGAATCCGGAGTGGCGTGATCTGAGCGATCTGTTAGTTTAACACGCCGGCCGCGCCAAACCCCACCTGTCGTCCCTGCGAACGCAGGGACCCATACCGCGGAATCTATCGGCGGCGGACGGTGGTGGATGCGCGGGCTGGCAGCCTTCGTAAAACTGCTCCCTGGGGTTATGGGTCCCTGCGTTCGCAGGGACGACAGTGTGCTTGTTGCGAGAGCATCGCACCCATGACGCCCATGTGGTTGACCAGTGAGTCTGTTCCCGTCACGCTAATCAACCTACCTTCCTAACCAATCCCCCACCCATGCTCACCATCGCCAGCCTCTGGATTCCCTTCACCCTCGTTGCCGCGCTCGGGCAGGTCGCGCGCAATGCGATGCAGCGGTCGTTGACGAAGCCGCTGGGGACGTGGGGCGCGACCAATATCCGCTTCCTGTTCGGCTTCCCGTTCTCGCTGCTGTTCCTTGCCCTGGTGCTGGTCGCCACCGGCGATCATCTCGGCATGCCGCCGACCGTGTTCTGGCCGTGGCTGCTGCTCGGGGCGCTCAGCCAGATCGTTGCGACCGGCCTGATGCTGCTCGCCATGAACGACCGCTCCTTCGTGGTGACGACGGCTTACCTCAAGACCGAGGCGATCCAGACCGCGATCTTCGGCTTCGTCTTCCTCGGCGATCACCTGACGTGGCTGAAAGTGCTGGCGATCGTGATCGCGACCGTCGGCGTCGTCATCACGGCGCTGCGGCCGGGCGGTGAGAAGAGTTTTGCTGAACTCAAGCCGACCATCACCGGCCTCGTCGCGGCCGCGGCGTTCGCGCTCTCGGCGGTCGGTTTCCGCGGCGCGATCATCAACGTGCCGGGCGTGTCGTTCGTGACGGCAGCGACGTTCACGCTGGTGCTCGGCCTGTTTGTGCAGACGTTGGTGCTGACGATCTATCTGCTCTGGCGCGCACCGAACGTGTTGCGGGGCATCCTCGGACTATGGAAGCCCTCGATGCTGGCCGGCTTCACCGGCGCCTTCGCCTCGCAGTTCTGGTTTCTGGCGTTCGCGCTGACGGCCGCCGCCAATGTCCGCACGCTTGCGCTGATCGAGGTGCTGTTCGCGCAAGCCGTGGCATACTACTCGTTCAAGCAGCCGGTCTCCCCGCGGGAGCTTGCCGGCATCGCGCTGATCGTGGTTGGTGTGGCGGTGCTTGTGGGGGTGTAGCCGTCATTCCGGGGCGCCCGAAGGGCGAACCCGGAATCTCGAGATCCCGGGTCTGGTCCTGCGGACCATCCCGGGATGACGCGCTTCGCGCGTCAATTCCGGTCTTCCGGCAGCGTCGGCAGCGGCGAGACCTCGATGCCTTCGTCGATCAGCGACTTCGCCTCTTCGGGCGAGGCCTCGCCGTAGATCGGGCGGTGCTCCTTGTCGCCGTAATGCATCGCGCGGGCTTCGTTGGGGAAGCGCTCGCCGACATTGTCGGCGTTCTTGACGATGTGATCGCGCAGCTCCTTGAGCTTGGCGCGCAGCTCGCGCTCCTGCGCCATCAGCAGCGAGGTCGGTCCTGACGGCGCAGCCTCGGGCGTGGTGGTTGCGGCGGTGGGCTCCGGCGGCGGCGTGGCGGGCCCGCGGCCCTTCTTGCCGACGATGCGCGGGGCCATGATCGCCTTCTCGACCTTGGCCGACCCGCAGATCGGGCAGGTCACGAGCTTGCGCTTCACCTGCGAATCGTAGGCCGACGAGCTCTGGAACCAGCTTTCGAATGCGTGGTTGCGGTCGCAGTGAAGCGCGTAGCGGATCATGCTGATCCCCGTACCAGATGCAGATGATCCGGCCCGGCCTTGGGGTCGGAGACGCCGAAGCGGCGGCCGTGCTGGAGCGACGGGATCGCCCGGCGGGCGGTCTCGACCTTGGCCGGATCGATTTTGGCCATGATGATACCGGGCTCGACATCGCCCTCGGCGAGGATCTCGCCCCAGGGGTCGATGATCAGCGAGTGGCCATAGGTCTCCCGCTTGTTCTCGTGCAGGCCGGCCTGTGCGGCGGCGAACACGAAACAACCGGTCTCGATCGCGCGTGCGCGCAGCAGCACGTGCCAATGCGCCTCTCCGGTCTTGCGCGTGAAGGCGGACGGCACGGTGATGAAGTACGCGCCGCTCTCGGCCAGCGCGCGGTAGAGCGCGGGAAAGCGCACGTCGTAGCAGATCGTCAGCCCGACCCGGCCCCAGGGCAGGTCGGAGATCACGGCGGTCTCGCCCGGCTGGTAGTTGGCGGATTCGCGATAGCTCTCGCCGTCCGGCAGCTCGATGTCGAACATGTGGATCTTGTCGTAGCTCGCGAGCACATCGCCCTCGGGCCCGATCAGGAACGAGCGGTTGACCGCTTTTTCGTCGGAGAAACGCAATGCCAGCGAGCCGACATGGATGTGGATCTTCAGTTCCGCCGCGAGCGCGCGGTAAGCCTTCAGCGAGGCGTCGTTCTCTTCGCTCTGGAGGTGCTCGAACAGTGCCTTGCGGTTGAGCTGCATCATGTTGCTGACTTCGGGCGTCTGCACGTAGTCGGCGCCGTTGGCCGCAGCCTGCCGAATCAGCTTGGTGGCCTGCGCGAGGCTGGGCTCGGGCATCAGGCCGGTGCGCATCTGCACCATCGCGGCGGTGAAGGTCCTATTCTCGCTCATGATTCAGCCTTCACACTTTCGAGCATGCCGTCGAGCTTGCCCTCGCGATCGAGCGCGTAGAGGTCGTCGCAGCCGCCGACATGGCTGCCGCCGATCCAGATCTGCGGGAAGGTCGAGCCCTCGCCGGCGCGGTCGTACATCTCGTCGCGCCAGGACGGGTTCTTGGCGACGTCGAACTCCGCGAAGGTCGCCTTCTTGCGGGTCAGCAGCGATTTGGCCGCGGAACAATAGCCGCAGCCCGGCCTGGTGTAGATCTCGACAGCAGCGGTCATGTCTTCTGGCGCTCTCATGTCATGAATTCATTGAATTATATGGGACTTCACCGGATCTCCACAACCCGGGCAAAGACCAGCACGTCGACCTGGGCCGCTTTGGCGCGCAGCAAGGCACGGGCGCAGGCGTCCAGCGTCGCCCCCGACGTCAGGACGTCGTCGATCAGGACGATACGGCGGCCCTGCACCTCGGCCTGACGTTCGGGAGATACCTGGAATGCGCCCTGCACATTCGTGGCGCGCTGGGCCCGCGACAGGCCGATCTGCTGCTCGGTGGCGCGCACCCGGCGCAGCACCTCGCCGCGTACCTTGACGCCGCTCTGCCGCTCGATGCTTCGCGCCAGCGCTCCGGACTGGTTGTAGCGTCGCCGCCAGGCCCTTCGCCAATGCAAGGGCACGGGAATCAGCATGTCGGCCCCGGTGAGCAGCTCGCCGCCCGCGCGCGCCATCCAGCGACCCATGGCGGGCGCCAGATCGGTGCGGTCCTGGTATTTCAGCGCATGCACCAGCGTGCGCGCGACGTCGTCATAGCGTACCGCCGCGCGCGCCCGCATGTAGGCCGGCGGGCTCGCGATCGCCTCCATCGACAGCATGTCCGGGCCGGGGTCGTAGACGAAGGGAATGCCGAGCCGCGGGCAATAGGGCCGCTCGATGAACGACAATCGCGCCCAGCAGGCCGCGCAAACGCCCTCGCCATCGACCGGCTCGCGGCAGGACACGCACAAGGTCGGCAGCGCAATGTCGAGCGTCAGCCTTGCCGCGCGCGCCAGCGCGTGGCGGCCGGCCGTCCATGCGGCACGCAGAGGGGCAGTGAAGGAACGGGAAGGGGCAGCGTCGGCTTCCATGGGGGAAGGCTAGCGTCCCGATCGACGACGCTCAAGCCACGCTCTCGTGCCCCGGACGCAGCGCAGCGCCACCCTGGCGATGCGAAGCATCGTCCAGTGGCGGTGCGTTGCAGAGCCGGGGCCCATCTCACCGCATCGCACGGTGTTGCCTTCTGGGTCCCGGCTCTGCGCAGCAGCGCTAAAAGCGCTGCAGCGCGTCCGGGACACGAGAGAGGAGATTGCAATGACCAGCTTGATCGGCGTAACCAGCGGCATGGCCCAGACCCCGCAAACCCCGCCCGCTTTGTTCGATCGTGCCTTGCTGCACGCGCGGCAACGCCGTGCGCAGGCACAAGGCGCCGTGAGCTTCCTGCTCGATCGGGTCGCCGAGGACATGTCCGACCGGCTCGCCGCGGTGATGCGGGAGTTTCACGCTCCGGCCGATCTCTGGACGCCCGGTGAGGGCCTCGCGGCCTTGCGCGCGCGGCTGCCGTCACTTCAGCGGATTGCACTTGGCAAAACCGGCGAGGAAAAGCTGCCTTTCACGCCCGACAGCCTCGATCTCGTCGTCTCGGCGCTGGCACTGCAATTCGTCAACGACCTGCCGGGCGTGTTGGCGCAGGTCCGTCGTGCGCTGAAGCCGGATGGCTTGCTGCTGGCCGCGATGATCGGCGGCGACAGCCTGACGGAGCTGCGCCAGGCTTTTGCTGCCGCCGAAGCCGAATGCGAGGGCGGTGTTTCGCCGCGCGTCGCGCCGTTCGCCGATCTGCGCGACATCGGCGCGCTGTTGCAGCGCGCGGGCTTTGCACTGCCGGTCACCGACGTCGATCGTGTCGTGGTGCGCTATGCCAATGCCTTTGCACTGATGCAGGACATCAGGCGCATGGGCGCGGCCAATGTGCTGATCGAACGCCGCCGCACGCCGAGCCGGCGCGCGACGCTGCTGCGGATGGCCGAAATCTATGCCGAACGCTTTGCCGATGCCGACGGCCGCATCCGCGCGACGTTCGACATCATCTGGCTCTCCGGCTGGGCCCCGCATGCAAGCCAGCAGCAGCCGCTCAAGCCGGGGTCGGCGAAAGCGAGTCTTGCGGAGGCGGTGAAGAAGGCGGGGGAGAGCTGAGTCGCTCTCTCCGTCACTGCCGAGATCGTCGCCCAAGAATTCGATGTCGTCCCGGCGAAGGCCGGGACCCATAGCCACAGGGAGTGGTTGTGGCGCGAAGGCGGTCACTCCGAGTCCCCGTAACCACGCCTTCCTGTGGTTATGGGTCCCGGATCGGCGCGCGCTCTGGGCGCGCTTGTCCGGGACGACGATGGAGATTGAGGCGCGGTCGCTACCAACTCACATCAACAAATCAATCAAATGCGGGATCAGCGGAATGTCCGCGGGCGGCATCGGGTAGTCGCGCAGCTTGTTGGCGCGGACCCAGGCGAGAGTCTGGCCCTCGCGTGCGGTGACCATCCCCTCCCAGCGCCGGCAGATATAGAGCGGCATCAACAGGTGGAAGGTCTCGTAGCCGTAGCTCGCAAAGGTCAGCGGCGCCAGGCACGGCTCGGCGACGGTAATGCCGAGCTCTTCATGCAGCTCGCGGATCAGGCTCTGCTCCGGCCGCTCGCCGGGCTCGAGTTTGCCGCCGGGAAATTCCCAGAGGCCGGCCAGCGCCTTGCCTTCGGGGCGCTGCGCGATCAGGACGCGCTTGTCGGCGTCGACAAGCGCGCAGGCCACCACCAGTGTGAGCTTGAGAGTGGTCATGGAGACTATGACCTGTAATCCCCGTTGATCGCGACATACTCCTTGGTGAGGTCGCAGGTCATGACGCGGTCGCGGCCTTTGCCAAGGCCGAGCGAGACCTTGATCGCGATCTCCGGCGCCTTCATCGCCTCCGACACCTGCGCTTCGTCGTAGTCAGGATCGCGCGCGCCGCTCTTGGCGACGCGGATGCCGTTGAAGGAGATCGAGAGCTTGTCGCGGTCGGCCGGCTCGCCGGCCTTGCCGACGGCCATCACCACGCGGCCCCAGTTGGCGTCCTCGCCGGCGATCGCGGTCTTCACCAGCGGCGAGTTGGCAATCGACATCGCGATCTTGCGCGCCGACGCCTTGGTCTTGGCGCCTTCGACGGTGATCTCGACCAGCTTGCGCGCGCCTTCGCCGTCGCGGGCGACCTGCTCGGCGAGATTGGCGAGCACCTGGTTGAAGGCCTTGATGAAGGCCTTCAACCTGGGATCGCTGGCGCGGCTGATTTTGGGCGCACCGTGCTCGGCGGCCGCGCCCGTCGCGAACGCCAGCAGCGTGTCCGAGGTCGAGGTGTCGCCGTCGATCGTCACCGCGTTGAAGGTGTCCTCGACGCCGCTCTTGAGCAGCGCTTGCAGGGCGGCCGGCGCGATCGGCGCATCGGTGAAGACGAACGACAGCATCGTCGCCATGTCGGGCGCGATCATGCCGGCGCCCTTGGCCATGCCGTTGATGGTGACCTTGGCCTTGCCGAGCTTGACCGTCGCGGTCGCGACCTTGGGGAAGGTGTCGGTGGTCATGATCGCCTTGGCCGCGGCGAGATAGTCGCCCGGCTCGGCGGTCTCGGCCAGCCGGCCCAAAACGCCGTCGAACTTGGTCGCGTCCAGCGGCTCGCCGATCACGCCGGTCGAGGCCAGGAAGATCTCGCTCTCGCTGCACCCGACGGCCTTGGCCGCGATCTTGGCGGTCAGCGCGGTGGAGCTGCGGCCGGTCTTGCCGGTGAAGGCGTTGGCATTGCCGGAATTGACGACCAGGGCGCGCGCCTTGCCGCCCTTCAGCTTGGCGCGGCACCATTCCACCGGCGCGGACGGGCATTTCGACCTGGTGAAGACGCCGGCCACCGCGGTGCCTTTGTCCATCACCGCCAGCAGCACGTCGGTGCGGTTCTTGTAGCGGATGCTGGCCTCGGCCGTCGCAAGGCGGACGCCCGCGATCACGGGCATGTCGGGAACGTGTTTCGGGGCGAGGGGAGAGACGGAGGAGGACATCGCGGGGCGCCTTGGTGAGGTCTGGATATGCAGATGGCCGGGCATTTGCCCGGCCATTGCGACGTTAGATACTATTGGCGTCCGCGAAGTGACAGCGAATTCTTACTTCTTCGCAGGGGGCGCCATCTTGCTGTCGGAGGGCTTCGCCGCGTCGGCGGGCTTGGCGTCCGCCGCCGGCTGGTCCAGCCGCTCGACCTTGGCTTCCGTGCGCAGCTTGGCGACGTAGTCGGCCTGGGCCTTGCGGGTGACGTACTGCTCGATCTGGGCCTTGACCTGCTCGAAGTCCGGCGCCTTGCGGTTGCGCTTTTCCTCGACCTTGATGATGTGCCAGCCGAACTGCGACTTCACGGGGTCGGAGATCTTGCCCGGCTCCAGCGCGAAGGCCACCGCCGAGAATTCCGGCACCATCTGCTCCTTGGTGAAGAAGCCGAGGTCGCCGCCGTCGGCGGAGCCCGGATCCTTGGACTTCTTCTTGGCGAGCTCGGCGAAATCGGCGCCCTTGTCGAGCTCGGCCTTCACCGCCTTGGCCTCGTCCTCGGTCTCGACCAGGATGTGGCGGGCGCGCACCTCCTGCTCGCCGGTGATCTGCTTGGAGGCCTCCTCATAGACCTTCTTCATGGCGTCGGGGGTGGTGGCGGCCTTGCCCTCGTTGGCGAGCAGGCTGTCCATCAGGAGGCGGTTGCGGGCGAACGCCAGGCGCTTCTTGAACTCCTCGCTGTCGGCGACCTTCTTGTCTTCGGCAGCCTTGCTGACGATTTTCATGTCGATCAGGAAGGACAGGACGTTCTCGTCCTTGGTCGCCGGGTCCATCTGGGCAAGGCTCGGCCCGAGTTCCTCCTCGGCCATGGCCACGTCGCTCTTCTTGATTTCCGCGCCATTGACCTTCGCCAGGACCGGATCGTCGGCAGCCCGGCCGGGACCCGCGATCAGCGCCAGCGCAAGGCAGCCCACGAGGGCGGTGGCGAGCCCGAAGCGCAGGCCGGTTTTGGTTACCGGGAACGAGGTGGTCATGGAAAATCCTTATGTTGAAGCAGGGGGCTGCTCGAGCGGGGCGGACACTCGCCCAATTCAGGGGGGCTTGGCAACGCGAAAAGTCTGTCAAAATGATGAATTAGCCGCAATGCGCCCGCCGTTGACAAGGCCCTGACCGGGCCATATCTCTGCCCGGTCGCGACCATGGCGATGGCGTTTATTTTGCTGCGTTTTTGGCCGTTGAACCCAGACTTGCCCAATTCCCACCCATATGGCGGATGACCCCCCGCAGTCCGGGCTCTGGCGCCATCAGGCGTCACGGTGAGTTGATAGGCAGGCGGGTGACAACTTCTTGGCTGCAACGCGGTTAAATCGCGAACACAGGAACTAGGCATGATCGGCGCGCTCGCCCGCAAGTTTTTCGGCTCCGCCAACGACCGGCGGGTGAAGGGATATCAGTCCCGCGTCAACGCGATCAACGCGCTGGAGCCCGAGCTCATCAAGCTCTCCGACGAGGAGCTCAAGGCCCGGACCGCCGACTTCAGGAAGCAGCTCGCCGAGGGCAAGACCTTGGACGACCTGCTCGTGCCCGCCTTCGCCACCGTGCGCGAGGCCGCCAAGCGCACGCTCGGCCAGCGCCATTTCGACGTCCAGCTGATCGGCGGCATGGTGCTGCACGAGGGCGACATCGCCGAGATGAAGACCGGTGAAGGCAAGACGCTGGTGGCGACGCTTGCGGTCTATCTCAACGCGCTCGCCGGCAAGGGCGTCCATGTCGTCACCGTCAACGACTACCTCGCCCGCCGCGACTCCGGTTGGATGGGCCAGATCTACGGCTTCCTCGGCATGACCACCGGCGTGATCGTGCATGGCCTCGACGATGCCGAGCGCAAGACGGCCTATGCCTGCGACATCACCTACGGCACCAACAACGAATACGGCTTCGATTACCTGCGCGACAACATGAAGTACCGGCTCGAGGACATGGTCCAGCGGCCGCACTTCTTCGCCATCGTCGACGAAGTCGACTCCATCCTGATCGACGAGGCGCGCACGCCGCTGATCATCTCCGGCCCGCTCGACGACCGCTCCGACTTCTACAACACCATCGACGGCTTCCTGCCCAAGCTCGACAAGTCCGACTACGACGTCGACGAGAAGCAGCGCACCGTGACGCTGACCGAAGCCGGCATGGAGAAGATCGAAACCTTGCTGCGCGATGCCGGCCAGCTCAAGGGCGAGTCGCTCTACGACGTCGAGAACGTCTCCGTCGTGCACCACATCAACCAGGCCCTGCGCGCGCACACGCTGTTCACCCGCGACAAGGACTACATCGTCCGCGACGACGAGGTCGTCATCATCGACGAGTTCACGGGACGCATGATGCCGGGCCGCCGCTATTCGGAAGGCCTGCACCAGGCGCTCGAGGCCAAGGAGCACGTCCAGGTCCAGCCCGAGAACCAGACGCTGGCCTCGATCACCTTCCAGAACTACTTCCGCATGTACGAGAAGCTTGCGGGCATGACCGGTACGGCCGCGACCGAAGCGGACGAACTGTTCGACATCTACAAGCTCGAGGTCGTGGAGATCCCGACCAATCTGTCGGTCGCGCGTCTCGACGAGGACGACGAGGTCTACCGCACCCAGAAGGAAAAATACGCCGCCATCCTCGCCGAGATCGAGCGGGCGAACGCACGACTCCAGCCGGTGCTGGTCGGCACGGCGTCGATCGAGAAGTCGGAGGTGCTCGCCGAGTTCCTCAAGTCGAACGGCTACAAGCAGATCGATTTCGGCAAGGAGAACGCGCTCGACAAGCTCTATGCCGCGGCGCGTGCCGGCAAGCCGTCGAAGCTGTTCGCGGTCCTGAATGCGCGCTTCCACGAGCAGGAAGCCTACATCGTGGCGGAAGCCGGCGTTCCCGGCGCGATCACGATCGCGACCAACATGGCCGGCCGCGGCACCGACATCAAGCTCGGCGGCTCGCTCGAGATGCGCGTCCCGAAGGAAACCGCGGGCATCGAGGACGAGGCCGAGAAGGCCAGGAAGATCGAGCAGATCAAGGCCGACGTCGAGCGCTTCCGCGAGATCGTGCTGAAGGCCGAGGAAACCGTCGAGATCGAGCCGGCGAAGGGCAACAAGCCTGCCAAGACCGTGAAGAAGCCGGGGGGCCTCTACATCATTGGCTCCGAGCGTCACGAATCCCGCCGCATTGACAACCAGCTGCGCGGCCGTTCCGGCCGTCAGGGCGACCCCGGCCGCTCGAAGTTCTTCCTGTCGCTGGAAGACGATCTGATGCGCATCTTCGGCTCGGATCGCCTCGACAGCATGCTCCAGCGTCTCGGCCTGCAAGAGGGCGAGGCCATCATCCATCCCTGGATCAACAAGGCTCTGGAGAAGGCGCAGCAGAAGGTCGAGGCCCGCAACTTCGACATCCGCAAGAACCTGCTCAAGTTCGACAACGTCCAGAACGACCAGCGCAAGGTGATCTTCGACCAGCGCGTCGACCTGATGAAGGACGACAGCGTCGCCGAGACCATCACCGACATGCGCCATGCCTTCATCGACGACCTCGTCGCCAAGCACGTGCCCGAGCATGCCTATGCCGAGCAGTGGGACGTCGCCGGCCTGAAGGAAGAGCTGAAGCGCGTGCTCGATCTCGACCTGCCGGTCGACGAATGGGCCAAGGAAGAGGGCATCGCCGACGAGGAGCTGCTCAACCGCATCGAGACCCGCGCCGACGAGCACATGGCCGCCAAGGTCGCGCAATGGGGCCCCGACGTGATGCGTTACGTCGAGAAGACCATCTTGCTCCAGACGCTCGACCATCTCTGGCGCGAGCATCTGATCATGCTCGACCATCTGCGCCAGGTCATCGGCCTGCGCGGCTACGGCCAGCGCGATCCGCTGCAGGAGTACAAGACCGAGGCCTTCAATCTCTTCCAGGAGATGAGCGCGCACCTGCGCGAGGCCGTCACGGCGCAGCTGATGCGGGTCGAGATCGTCCCGCCGGAGCAGGAAGCACCCGTGCTGCCGCTGATGGAAGCGCACAAGTTCGACCCCAACACCGGCGAGGACGAGATGGCGCTCGCCAGCGTCACGCTCGGCGCACCGGCTTCCGACGCCGCCCAGCGCGATCCGAAGAACCCCGCCTCCTGGGGCAAGATCGGCCGCAACGAGGACTGCCCGTGCGGCTCAGGGAAGAAGTACAAGCACTGCCACGGGCGGTATGCGTAAGGCCTGAATGTACTTGTGAGGCGCAACACCGGCGCCTCAATCTTCACTGTCGTCGCCCGGCTTGACCGGGCGACCCAGTACGCCGCAGCTTCTCGGTTCAATCAAAGCCTTCTCTGTAATACTGGATCGCCCGATTAAATCGGGCGATGACAGTTGTGCATGTGGTGTGCAGCTCACTCCGTCGTCCTGGCGAAAGCCAGGACCCATTACCCCAGGGAGAAGTCGCGGCGCGACGCCGGCAACCGCGAGTCTTCGTCAAACCTGCTCTTGGGGTAATGGGTCCTGATCTGCGCTCCGCTCGAGACAACGCTGCGCGTTGTCGGGAGCTGCGCTTGTCCAGGACGACGATGGAATTGAATTGCCCGCCGACTCAATTCGAGCTGTCGATCAAGCTCTCCAAGAGCCGCTTCAATTCGCTCGTCGACTTGTCGCCGTAGCTCTCCAGGATGTGCTCCTCCTGGTCGACCGCGAGCGAGTTGAGCTTCTTGCACAGCACCTTGCCGCGGTCGGAGATGAACATCAGGACCTTGCGGCGGTCGTTCGGGTCCTGCACGCGATAGACCAGCGTGTCGGAGACCATGCGGTCGATCATCTTGGTCAGCGTCGGATGGTTGAGCAGCACGGCGTCCGCAAGCTCGCCCATCGAATGGCCGTTCCCGTCCGACAGGACCTTCAGGATGCGCCATTGCTCGACGGGAACACCTTCCTTGCTCAACCGCAGTTCCAGCTGCCGGTTGATCTCCCGGTTGGCTTGCGCGAGCAGGTAGGCGAGGTGTTCGGTGATCGGGGAGTTTTCTTTCGACGGTTTTGCCACGGCTAAGACTTCGTCTTGACCCAAATGAGTGAATGTCTTGCAATCAATGCTGCATCTATATGCACTTCAATTCTTGAATATTCAATATTTTCAAAATAGGATCATTGCCCAACAAAAGGGCGGAAGCCGCGGCCGCCTGCTCAATGTGCTTTCAGGTCTGGTGCCAGACAGGAGTTGGCGTGCGCGCGACGGTAAACTTCCCGGCTCACGGCGGCCCGGCGTTGCCGCCGTCTTTGCTGTTCAGGAATCTGTCGTCATCGGCATCGGCGGCCGACTTCGACCTGTCGCCGGTTGACGCGCATTTCCTGAAGCGTCGCGGCGCGCGCAACAAGCTGCGCATCGGCAATTTCCTCACCTTCACCGGCTCGCCCGGGATCTGGGGCCCGACCTCCACCAACAGCGCGATGCTGGCGGTCGCCGAGATCAACAAGCGCGGCGGCATTTTGGGCCGCGAGCTGGAGCTGTCGATCTACGATTCCGGCGGCCCGATCGACGAGGTGGTACGGCGCGCCGAGCAGGCGATCGCCTTCGACGAGGTCGACCTGATCATGGGCTCGCATATCAGCGCCGTCCGCGTCGCGCTGCGCAAGGTCACCGGCAACCGCATCCCCTACATCTACACCCCGGTCTATGAGGGCGGCGAGCGCACGCCGGGCGTGATGGCGATCGGCGAGACGCCGCGCTGGCAGAGCCGGCCGTCGATCCACTGGTTGGCCGACGTCAAGAAGGCGGTGCGCTGGTACCTGATCGGCAGCGATTACGTCTGGCCCTGGCAGTCGCATCGCGCGGTCAAGCGCTACATCAAGGAAGCCGGCGGCCAGGTCGTCGGCGAGGAATTCGTCCCCGTCGGCGAGGACAATCACGAGCCGCATCTGGCGCGCATCCGCGCCGCCAAGCCTGACGTGGTGCTGATCTCGCTGATCGGCACCGACAGCATCACCTTCAACCGCGCCTTCGCCGAGGCGGGCCTCGCCACCTCGACGCTGCGGCTGGCAGGCGCGATGGACGAGACCGTGCTGCTCGGCATCGGCGCCGACAACACCGAGAATTTGTTCTGCGCCTCCGGCTATTTCAACTGCATGGCCTCGCGCGCCAATGACGAGTTCCTCGGCGGCTATCAGGCCATGTTCGGCCCGCATGCGCCGCCTGTCGGTTCCGTCGGCCAGTCAAATTACGAGGGGCTGCGGTTCCTGGAGTCCGTGGCCAACCGTGCCGGCTCACTCGCCCTGCATCCGCTGCTGAAGGCGGCGCGCAACACCGTCTATTCGGCGGGCCGCGGGCCCGTCACCATCCGCGATGGCCGCGCCGAGATGCCGATGTATCTCGCCGAAGCGGACGGTCTCGACTTCAAGCTCATCAAGACGCTCTGAGATCCGGCCGCTCATCTGTCGCGGCGGACCTTCGAAATAATACTTGAAAAGGAAAATATTTCCGTCTGTAATATCGAGGCGAAGCCGATTGGCCCGCGCTGTGCAAGCGCGAGCGAGCGGCCTCCATTCAAAGCCAGGGATCAAGAAGCCTCAAGGAGAGCGCCGTGACAGTTGTCCTTCCAACGCCCGCCCAACTTCGCAGCGTCGCCGAGCAGTGCGGCCTCGCGCTGACCGATGACGATGTCGCCTCGTTCCGCGGCCTGATGCAGGGCTCGATCGAAGCCTACAATCTCGTCGGCGCGATGCCGGACGAAGTGCCGGAGGTGAAATATCCGCGCACGCCGGGCTATCGGCCTTCGCCCGAGGAGAACCCGCGCAACGCCTGGTATCGCAAGTCGACGGTGAAGGGCGCCGCCAGCGGCAAGCTCAAGGGCAAGACGGTTGCGCTGAAAGACAACATCATGCTCGCCGGCGTTCCCATGATGAACGGCTCGGCGACGCTGGAAGGCTACGTCCCCGATTTCGATGCTACCGTCGTCACGCGCATACTGGATGCCGGCGGGGAAATCCTCGGCAAGACGCACTGTGAATCCTTCTGCATGTCCGGCGGCAGCCACACCGGGGCGGTGGGACCGGTGCATAATCCCTACAAGATGGGCTATTCGGCCGGGGGGTCGTCCTCGGGCAGCGGCGTCGTCGTCGCGCTCGGCGAGGCCGACATGGCGATGGGCGGCGACCAGGGCGGCTCGATCCGCATGCCGTCCTCGTTCTGCGGCACCTACGGCATGAAGCCGACCTGGGGCCTCGTGCCCTACACCGGCATCATGCCGATCGAGATCTTCGTCGATCACACCGGCCCGATGACGGCGACCGTGGCCGA
Source organism: Bradyrhizobium sp. CCBAU 11386 (assembly GCF_028128955.1). NCBI lineage: Bacteria > Pseudomonadati > Pseudomonadota > Alphaproteobacteria > Hyphomicrobiales > Nitrobacteraceae > Bradyrhizobium > Bradyrhizobium sp. CCBAU 11386. The sequence goes on along the minus strand of NZ_LBKA01000222.1, from coordinate 32,585 downwards.
CAACGCGCTGCTGCTCGAAGTGCTTGCCGGCGACGACGGCTACGACCCGCGCATCAAGGCGCCCAAGGTCGAGGACTACACCAAGGCGCTCGGCCAGGGCGTGAAAGGCATGAAGATCGGCATCCTCAAGGAAGGCTTTGAGCAGCCGACCGCGGAAGCCGCGGTGAACGAAAGCGTGCGCGAGGCGGCCAAGCGTTTCAAGGATCTCGGCGCCACCGTCGAGACCGTCTCGATCCCGATGCATCTCGTCGGCCCCGCAATCTGGACGCCGATCGGAACCGAGGGCATGACCCAGACCATGATGTATGGTGACGGCTATGGCCTGTCCCGCTCCGACCTCTACTCGACCTCGCTGATGGATTTCCATCGCGGCTGGCGCCGGCAGGCGGACTCGCTGTCCGAGACGACAAAGCTGTTCCTGCTGCTCGGGACCTACATCAACAACAATTTCGGTTCGCGCTATTACGGCAAGGCGCTGAACATCTCGCGTCGCCTCACCGCAGCCTACGACAAGGCTCTCAAGGATTACGATCTCCTGCTGCTGCCGACCACGCCGATGAAGGCGACGAAGCTGCCGGAGCCCACGGCCAGCCGCGAGGACTACGTCGCCCGTGCGCTGGAGATGATCGGCAACACCGCGCCGTTCGACATCACCCATCATCCCGCGATGTCGCTGCCCTGCGGCATGGTCGACGGCCTGCCCGTCGGCCTGATGCTGGTCGGCCGCATGTTCGAGGAATCCACGATTTATCGCGCCGCGCACGCTTTCGAGCAGATCGGCGACTGGAAGAAGATGTGAGCGAGGCATTGATGCAGACGGACGGAACACTGAAGCGTTTTCGAGCGAAGTGGATACCGGTTCGCGTCAAGAAAACGCGTCAAAACATAAATCTAGAGCCCCGTTCCGATTCGATCGGAACGGGAAAGGCTCTAGCGCATGGCTAACGCGTTCGTCGCGGCGTTCGAGATCCTGAGCTTTGGCGCGATCATCGTCCTGATCGTGCTGGGGCTCGGGATCATCGCCAGCATGATGGGCATCTTCAACTTCGCGCAAGGAGAGTTCGTCCTGCTCGGGGCCTACATCACCTATCTCGCCTACGCCAAAGGCCTGCCAATCTGGGCCGGCATGGTCGCGGCCCCCTTCGTGGTCGGCGCGCTCGGCTTCGTGCTGGAGGCGGTGATCATCCGCCGGTTCTACGCCGCGCCGATCGTGGCGATGCTCGGCACCTATGCGCTGGGCCTGATCATCCGCGAATCCGTGCGCGGGCTGATCGGCGGCTTCTATCTCACCGTGCCGGAGCCGATCGGGGGCTCGATCGACATCGGCGCGATGCACATCTCGGCTTGGCGCTTCACCATCATCGTCATCACGCTGCTGGTGATGGGCGGCTGTTATCTCCTGCTCTCACGCACGAGCTTTGGCCTTCGCGTCCGCGCAACGCTGGAAAATCCGTCGCTGGCGCGCGCCTCCGGCATCTCCACGCCGCTGATCTATGGCGCCACCTTTGCCTTCGGCGCGGCACTCGCCGGCCTCGCCGGCGCGCTGATCGTGCCCGTGTTCAGCCTGTTCGCCGATCTCGGCCTGCGCTTCCTGATCCAGGGCTTTGTCGCGGTCATGGTCGGCGGCGTCGGCTCCTTCATCGGGCCGGTCGCAGGCGCCGGCGTCATCGGCACGCTCAGCGCCGCGCTGCCATGGGTGATGGCGCCCGTCGTCGCCGACGTCCTCGTCTTCGTGCTCGCTATTGTCTTCATCAAATTCCGGCCGCAGGGCCTCATCGCTGGAAAAGGGGTTTAGTCACATGTTCGATCGTACGCAGCTCTCACGTCGCCGCTTCCTCTCCAATTTCGCCTTTGCGTCCGGCGCGGTCGCAACCGGCGTCGGCAGCTGGGTGATCCCGGCCCCCTGGGCCAATGCGGCCGAAGCCCCGATCAAGGTCGGCATTGCCACCGACTTGACCGGCCCGATCGCCTACGCGGGCAATGCCGACGCCAATGTCGCCAAGATGGTGATCAAGGAGATCAACGCCGCCGGCGGCATGCTCGGCCGTCCGCTCGAGCTCTATATCGAGGACACTGCGTCGAACGAATCCGTCGCGGTCGGCAACGTGCGCAAGCTGATCCAGCGCGACAAGGTCGACATGGTGCTGGGCGGCATCACCTCCTCGATGCGCAACGCGATCAAGGACCCGATCGTGGCGCGCGGCAAGACGCTCTACATCTATCCGCAGCTCTACGAAGGCAAGGAGTGCACGCCCTATCTGTTCTGCACCGGCCCGACGCCGGCGCAGCAGTGCGACGAGTTCATTCCCTGGCTGATCAAGAACGGCGGCAAGAAGTTCGCGTTGCCGAGCGCCAATTATGTCTGGCCGCACACGCTCAACGTCTATGCGCGCAAGGTGATCGAATCGAACGGCGGCGAGGTCGTGTTCGAGGAATACTATCCGCTCGATCAGGTCGACTTCTCCTCGACCGTCAACCGCATCATCTCCAACAAGGTCGACGTCGTCTTCAACACCGTCATTCCGCCGGGCGTCGGCCCGTTCTTCAAGCAGCTCTATGAAGCGGGCTTCCTCAAGAACGGCGGCCGTCTCGCCTGCGTCTACTACGACGAGAACACGCTCAACATCAACCAGGCCGCCGAGATCGAGGGGCTCGCAAGCTGTCTCGACTATTTCAAGGTGCTGACCAAGGAGAACCCGTTCGACGCAAAAATCCAGGCCGCCTACGAGAAGGATTTTCCGGGCAACTTCCTGTTCGCCGCCGGCAGCGCTGCCACCGGCACCTATCGCGGCCTCAAGCTGTGGGAGGCGGCCGTCAAGGAAGCGGGCAAGATCGACCGCGAATCGGTCGCCGCCGCGCTCGACCATGCCAAGATCGCCGAAGGTCCCGGGGGGCCGGCCGAGATGGTCCCGGGCAAGCGGCACTGCAAGATGAAGATGTACACCGCGGTCGCCAAGGGCGGGAACTACGAGATCGTCGGACGCAGCGACGGTCTGGTCGATCCCAAGGAATGCTGAGGGACGCCGTTCTTCACCTCTCCCGTAGGGAGAGGTCGGATCGCATCGCAAGATGCGATCCGGGTGAGGGGATCTGGTCCCACTGGGTGCCGCGGCCCCTCACCCGGATTGCTCCGCAATCCGACCTCTCCCCGCCGGGCAGAGGTGCAGTGTCCGCCACAAGGTGCTTTAACTCGGAATGCTGAAATCCATGGGTGCAGCTAAGCAGGCCGTCCACGCCGACATCGGTGGTGAGACAGACGTTGCGGTGGCCGAAAGCGCACCGGCCGAACGATCATCGACACGAAAAGTACTGCCGATCGTGGAGGGCGTCGTGCTTGTCGCGGCGCTGCTCGCGCCGCTGGTGCTGCAAGACTATCTCACGGTGTTCGCGACGCGGGTGATCATCCTCGCGCTGTTCGCGCTGTCGTTCGATCTGGTCTGGGGCTATGCCGGCATCATGAGCTTTGGCCAGGCCCTGTTCTTCGGCTCGGCCGGCTATGGCGTCGCGCTGCTCGCGCGCGACCTGGACATCACCAATATCTTCCTGGTGCTGCCCGCGGGCACCATCATCGGCCTCACCTTCGCGCTGCTGCTCGGCGGCTTCCTGCTGCTGGGCCGGCATCCGTCCAGCGTGATCTTCGTGTCGCTGGGCACGCTCACCGGCTCCTACGCTGCCGACCGCCTGGCGCGCGGCTGGTACTATCTCGGCGGCCAGAACGGCATTCCCTCGATCGCGCCAATGACGCTCGGTGGTTACGACTTCTCGGAAGGGCCGGCGTTCTACTATCTCGTGCTTGGCATCCTCGTCGTGGTCTATCTGCTCTGCCGCTTCCTGGTGCGCTCGCAGTTCGGCCTCGCGCTCGCAGGTCTGCGCGAGAACGAGCAGCGCATCGCCTTCTTCGGCTACAAGGCGCAGCATCTGAAAGCCATCATCTTCACCATCGGCGGCGCCGTCGCGGGTCTCGCCGGCAGCCTCTATGCGTTCCATGAAGGCTTTGTCTGGCCCAACATGGTCGGCGTCGTCGTCTCGACGCAGGTGGTGCTCTACGTGCTGTTCGGCGGCTCCGGTACGCTGATCGGCGCGGTCATCGGCGCCGTCATCGTCGAAGGCGTCAGCTTCTGGCTGTCCGACAATTACCGTGACATCTGGCCGATCATCCTGGGCGTGCTGCTGCTGCTCGTGATCCTGTTCCGGCCGCTCGGCCTGATCAGCTTCGTGCTGGGCGAGCGCGAACGGGTCGGCAGCTTCGGTGCGAAGCCCAAGGAAGACAAGAAGCAGACCGGAAAGGAGAAGCGCAATGCCGCTCCTTGAGGCCGCCGGCATCAAAAAGATCTTCGGCAAGCTCACCGCGCTCGATGGCGCGGCGCTCACCGTCGGCGAGAACGAGTTTCACGGCCTGATCGGCCCGAACGGCTCAGGCAAGAGCACGCTGATGAAGTGCATTGCCGGTGCCGAGGTGCCGACGCAAGGCAAGGTGAGCTTCATCAACACCGACATCACCGCGTTCACGCCGACCGAGCGTGCCCGCGCCGGCATGAGCCTGAAATTCCAGATCACCAGCGTGCTGCCGACGCTGACGCTCTACGACAACATCCTGCTCGCGCTCCAGGCGCAGGCCTCGCTGTTCGACCTCCTGTTCTCGCGCACGCGCGGCGCGCTGCACGACCAGGTCATGACCATGCTGACGCAGTTCCGCCTCGCCGATCGCGCCTTCGACGCGGCGGCGGCGCTGTCGCACGGCCAGCAGCAATGGCTGGAGATCGCGATGGCGCTTGCTGGCAAGCCAAAGCTGCTGCTGCTGGACGAACCGACCGGCGGCATGAGCCTGGAAGAGCGCCGCGTCACCGGCGAATTGCTCCAGCCGATCAAAAAACATTGCTCGCTCGTCATCGTCGAGCACGACCTCGATTTCATCCGCGACATCTGCGATCGCCTGACCGTGCTCGACCAGGGCAAGGTGCTGGCGTCAGGTACCGTGTCCGAAATCCAGGCCAACAAATCCGTCCAGGAGATTTATCTGCGCCGTGCCTGAATTTTTGGACATCAAGCATCTCGACGCCGGCTATGGCCGCAGCCAGGTCCTGTTCGACGTCAACCTCGGCATTCCCTGGCGTGGCGGCGTCGCCGTGCTCGGGCGCAACGGCGCCGGCAAGACCACGTTGATGAAGACCATCGTTGGCGAGCTGCCGGCGTGGAAGGGCGAGGTCGCCTTCGATGGCCGCGACATCAGCCGCCGCGCGACCCAGGAGCGCGTGCGCGCCGGCATCGGCTACGTGCCGCAGGAACATTCGGTGTTCGCGCGCCTGTCGGTGCGCGACAATCTCGCCGTCGGCTCGCTCGCGAGCAGCAAGGCCGACGCCGTCGACCACGTGCTGACCATCTTCCCGAAACTCGGCCAGCGCCTCGACCAGCCGGCCGGCACGCTCTCCGGTGGCGAGCGCAAGATGCTCGCCATCGGCCGCGCCATGCTGGGCGATCCGAAACTGCTGCTGCTCGACGAGCCGACCGAAGGCGTCTGGATCGGCGTCATCGAGGAGATCACCGAACGCCTGATCGAGCTCGCCAAGGAGATCGCCGTCATCATCGTCGAGCAGCACCTCGACCTCGCGCTGCGCGTCGCTGATTATGCCTACGTGCTGGACCGCGGAAGGGTCGCTCTGCAGGGGGAGGCGACCGAGGTGAGGGGCAATCCCGAGCTGCTGCGGTATCTGGCGCCGTAATGTAGCACTGCTCACCTGCGAGTGAGGCGGGGCACTCTCGCCCACCTCGCCCTGTCGTGCCCCGCGAAGGCGGGGCATCCAGTACACCGCGGCTTCTCGATCGATCATTGGTGCCTCTGGAATACTGGATTCCCCGCCTTCGCGGGGAATGACGGTGTCAGGCTGGAGGACCAGAGAGAACGCGCAGAGCTGCCCGCGCTCTTACTTCACCGCCCCAAAGCGGCTGTCGAACGAGTTCGACGACACCACCGGCGCGGCGCCGGCCATCTGCGGGCCACCGGCGGGATCATCCGACACCGACGGCTTCAGCGCCGGGCGCGTTGCGGCGAGGCGGGTGTCGGGCTTCGCCGGCTCGGCGGGCTTGGCGGCGGCAACAGCCGGCTTCGGCGCGTCCTTGGTCGTATCGCGGCCGGGCACGAACCGGGTCACTGCGGCCTTCAGCCTGGACGCTGCCGTCGGCGGTGTCGTGGACGTGGTGGCCGGGGCCACGGACGCGGTGGCTTGCGGCGGCGGAGCCGATGCGGTCGCGGTCGTGTCGGTGGTGCCGAGGCCCATCTTGCGGCCGAGGTTGGAGAAGAAGCCACCGCCCTGGGATTTCTCCTGGGATTTTTCCTGGGACTTCTCGGCGGGTGCAGCGGCCGCGACGCGGGTGCTGGTCGCGGGCGCGCTGACGGCGACGACCGGCTCTTCCTGCGGCGAGGACGCGGCCGCGTCGAGATTCGGCTTGGGCGGATTGACGTGGCCGGGGATCGTGCCCGGAGCCTTCGCCATCGCCAGCATCTGCAGCGTGGTGCCTTCGGCGCCCTCCGACAGGCCGGTCGAGCCTTCCGGAATCTTGGCGGCGAAGATCTTGTTCATGCCGCCGTCGATGCCGGTGTTCATGCGCGCCACCGGCGTGCCCCTGGCAACGAGCTTGGCGTACTCGGCCTGGTCGCGCGCGTCCTTCTCGCGCACGGCGCTCGCGATGTCCTCGGGGATCACATAGGCCGGGCACTTTGCGGAGGCGTCGAACACCGGATCGCGCTTGGCATCGGGCGTCTTCGCCGCGTCGAACACGTACTTCTTCTCGCAGAAATCGACCTTCGGCTCCTGCCGCGTCACCTCGAAATGATCATAGCCCTCCTTGATCATCTTCCAGAACGGCATGTTCGGATTGTTCCGGTGCTTGGCCATGTTCACCGGCGTCATCTTGAACGGATAGGCCTGCAGCTGGAACGCCTTCTGGCCGCCGAAGAAGGACTCGCGGCCGAGCGAATAGATCTCCGCGATCTGCTCGTCCGTCATGGCGTAGCAGCCGCGCGAGGAGCAATCGCCGTGCACCATCAGCTGCGAGCCGGTACGGCCCAAAGCCTTGTCGAACGCGTTTGGATAGCCCGTGTTGAACGAGAGGTAATAGGCCGACTGCGGATTCATCTGGCCCGGATTGATCGAGTAGAATCCTTCCGGCGCCTGGCGGTCGCCTTCGCGCACCTTCGGACCCAGATCGCCCGACCAGCGGCAGATCGGATAGGTCTTGAGCAGCGCGAACTGGCCGTTGCGGGCCTGCTTCCAGACCTCGAGCTCGGCTTCCTGCTTGAACAGGCGGACCAGGATCGGGGATTGCAGATCCATGTCCTTCTCGACCATCGCGGCGAGAAGCTTTGGCGGCACCGGCTGGTTGGCCTTGGCGTTGGTCGCGAGCGACACCTGATCGGTGTCGCAGCCGGCCAGCAGAACACTGGCCGTCAGCAGCGCAACCGAAGCCAAGAGCGCGCGAGCAAGCGAACGAGAAATCAAGATGGACCCCACACCGTGCCGGGCAGAGAGCGCGAACCCCAATTCTTTGGAGCATGATCCGACCGGAGATCCGGACCCGTCGTGACGGGCTTTTTCAAACCACGCTCCAGCGCTTATGCCCTGAAGCCATTAATTAAAATTCTAACCTCTGGGTCATGTGGTCGCAACCCGAGCGGGGATCACGAGCCCGTTGGCCCAATGGCATGGTCAACAGAGACTGAATGGACGCGACTTTGGGCCTTACTTGGGCCTTCCGGCCCGATCAGGACTCAGATCGCCGATTTGGGCAAAAAAAGGGTTAATGCGGGGTTACCGGGGACTCCGCGGTCTCCGTCATGCCCGGGCTTGTCCCGGGCATCCACGTTCTTCGTGCCGCGGTCAAGGTCGTGGATGGCCGGGACAAGCCCGGCCACGACGATGCGGAAGCGCCGGCGCAAAAGGGTGGTAGGGCGTTCGTGGCCCGAAAACCCGCCCGAATCAGCCCAGTTTCCGGCCGATATCGAGGAATTTCTGCCGACGCAGCTTGCGGATGGCGTCGGCGTCGAGGCCGCGGAGCTCGTCAAACGCCTTGGCGATGGCGTCCCCGGTGGTGGCGATCATGGCGGCGGGGTCGCGGTGGGCGCCGCCGACCGGCTCCTTCAGGATGCTGTCGATCACCCCGAAGCGGAGCATGTCCTGGGCGGTGATCTTCATGTTGTTGGCGGCTTCCTGCGCCTTGGTGCCGTCGCGCCAGAGGATGGAGGAGGCGGCCTCCGGCGAGATCACGCTGTAGATCGCGTGCTCCAGCATCAGCACCCGGTTGGCGGTGGTGATCGCGATGGCGCCGCCCGACATGCCCTCGCCGGTGATGATGGCGACGTTCGGCACGCCCAGCGACAGGCACGCGTCGGTCGAGCGCGCAATCGCCTCGGCCTGGCCGCGCTCTTCGGCGCCGATGCCGGGATAGGCGCCGGCCGAATCGGCGAGCGACAGCACCGGCAGGCCGAACCGCTCGGCCATCTCCATCAGCCGCACGCATTTGCGATAGCCCTCGGGCCGCGCCATGCCGAAATTATGCCGGATGCGGCTCTCGGTGGAATCGCCCTTTTCCTGGCCCATCACGCAGATCGGCTCGCCGCGGAAGCGGCCGAAGCCGGCGACCAGGGCCTCGTCCTCGCCGAACTTGCGGTCGCCGGCGAGCGGCGTGAACTCGGTGATCAGGCCCGTGATGAAGTCGTTGAAATGCGGCCGCTGCGGATGGCGCGCGACCAGCGTCTTCTGCCACGGCGTCAGGTTCGTATAGAGGTCGGCCAGCGCCTGCGCCGCCTTGTCCTCGATCCGCCCGATCTCATCACTGATGTCGGTCCCGGAGGCCGCGAGCGTCCGCAGCTCGTCGACCTTGGAGTCGAGCTCGGCGACGGGCTTTTCGAAGTCGAGATAGCTGCGCATCTGGTCTTGCATCAACTCAATATAGGGAGGACGGGGCGAGGCGGCGAAGCGGTTTCGGACCTGCGGAAAGAAGTGTAGCTTCTTCAATGAGTTGGCTTGTGGGCTTCTGGGCCGCCCGCCAAATCAATCGTGAGGCCACGGCTCTTTCTGCGGAGATGTGGCCGAAGTCAAGGCGGTTTCGGCCGTTACCCCGCTTGGGGCCCTCGTGTCCCGGACGCGCTGCAGCTCGTAGCCCGGATGAGCGAAGCGATATCCGGGGCAGGTCGTGCCTCTGGCACTGATCCCGGATGTCGCTTCGCTCATCCGGGCTACGGGAGACCTCATTTCTCCGCCAGCGGGTGCAGGTCGCGCACCAGGCTCTTCAGCCGCTCCTCGACTACGTGGGTGTAGATCTGGGTGGTCGAGATATCGGTGTGGCCGAGCAGGGTCTGCACGATGCGTAAGTCCGCGCCGTTGTGCAGCAGGTGGCTGGCAAAGGCGTGGCGCAGCACGTGCGGGGAGACCAGCCGGGCCTGCAAGCCCGAGGCGACAGCGAGCTCCTTGAGGTCGCGGGCGAAATGCTGCCGGGTCAGATGTCCGCTCTCGCCGAACGAGGGGAACAGCCATTTCGAGACGGCGAGGCTGTCTTTCTTCTTCTCCGTCTTCGCGGCTTCGGTCGCGGCGAGATAATCCGCCATCGCCTGCCGCGAGGCCTCGTTCAGCGGCACCAGCCGCTCCTTGTTGCCCTTGCCGCGCACCACGATCATGCGGGCGTCGCGCTTGGCCGCCGTGCGCGGCAGCGCCACCAGCTCGGAGACGCGCAGGCCCGTGGCGTAGAGCACCTCGAGCAGGCAATAGAGCCGCAAGGCGCGCAGCCGCTTCGAGGGCGATGCATCCTCCGCCTCGCTCAACTCCTTGGCACGGCGGAGCATGCGGTCGACATCCGCGATCGACAGCACCTTTGGCAGGCCGCGGCCGCGCTTCGGGCCGGACAGGATCGCGGCGGGATCGTCGCTGCGAATGCGCTCGTTCAGGAGGAAGCGATAGAGATGCCGCATCGCCGACAGGCGGCGCGCCACGCTGGTGGATTTGAAGCCACGCGTGTCGAGATCGGCGAGATAGTCGCGCAGCGTTTGGGTTTCGGCGCCCGCAAAATTGTGGCCGACGCGGCCCAGGAACTCGGAGAAGTCCGTGAGGTCGCGGCGGTAGGCATCGAGCGTATTGGGGCCGGCGCCCTGTTCCGCCGCGAGCATGTCGAGGAACAGGCCGGTGAGCTTGCTGTCTGAGGGCTTTGCACGCATGCCCTGGAGGCTAGCTCCTATTTCTTGAGAAACTTATCCGGCGGGATCGTCACCGTCATTTCCCGCGGCTTCGGATTGACGAAGTTCGCCAGCGCAAAGACCACGCCATAGACGATGCCGGCGATCACGGCGACGACCGTCAGGAAGCGGAACAGGCTGGGCATCGTGCAAGGTCTCGGTAAAGGTCCAGGCAGGCAAATTAACCAATGAAATCATCCAACATGTTCGCCGTTTCGTGGCAAGAGTCCTCTGGCGAGGCCCCCTTCGGGGTCGTATAGGTGGCCAAAGCAGGCCGCTTTTGGCGGCAGATCGAGCGAGACCCAGAGCGAGATCCATGTCCGACGCCGCGTTGCCGATACAAGCTTCGCCTGAGGCCGACATCCTGTCGGCGCTCGGGGCGCGCTCGATCGTGCTCGTCGGCATGATGGGGGTGGGCAAATCCACCATCGGCCGCCGCATGGCGGCCCGGCTCAAGCTGCCCTTCGTCGACGCCGACACCGAGATCGAGGCGGCGGCCGGCATGACCATACCGGAGATTTTCGAGCGCCATGGCGAGGCCCATTTCCGCGACGGCGAGGCGCGGGTGATCGCGCGCCTGCTCGACGGCGGCCCGGTGGTGCTGGCGACCGGTGGCGGCGCCTTCATGCGCGAGGAGACGCGGGCCCGGATCGCGGCGAAGGCGGTCTCGATCTGGCTCAAGGCCGACCACGATGTCATCATGCGCCGCGTCCGCCGCCGCGCCGATCGTCCGCTGCTTCAGACCGCCGATCCGGAAGGGACGGTGACGCGCCTGCTCACCGAGCGCGAGCCGGTCTACAGCCATGCCGACCTCACCATCGCCTCGCGCGACGTGCCGCACGACAAGATCGTCGAGGAATGCATCGAGACGCTCCGCGCGCATCTTTGCGGTGAGCAGGCGTCCCAGCCACCTGCCGACGTTGCGAGTGCCGTACGATGACCGCGCCCTTGAAACATTCCGATCCTGTCAACGTCGATGTCGCGCTCGGCGACCGCGCCTATGACATCGTCATCGGCCGCGGCGTGCTGGCCTCGCTCGGCGAACGGGTCGCGCGCTTACGCCCCGGCGTGCGGACGGCGATCGTGACGGATCGCACCGTCGCAAAACACTGGCTCGAGCCGACGGAAGCATCGCTCGCGGCCGTCGGAATTCCGACCTCGCGCATCGTGGTCGAGGAAGGCGAGATCTCGAAAACCTATGCCGGCCTGGAAAAGGTCAGCGAAGCCCTGATCGCCGCCAAGGTCGAGCGCAACGATCTCGTCGTCGCGCTCGGCGGCGGCGTGGTCGGCGATCTCGCCGGCTTTGCCGCCGCGATCCTGCGCCGCGGCGTCGATTTCGTGCAGGTGCCGACCTCGCTGCTGGCACAGGTCGATTCCAGCGTCGGCGGCAAGACCGGCATCAACTCGCCGCAGGGCAAGAATTTGCTCGGCGCCTTCCACCAGCCGGTGCTGGTGATTGCCGACACCGCCGTGCTCGACACGCTGTCGCCGCGGCAATTCCGCGCCGGCTATGCCGAGGTCGCCAAATACGGCGTGCTCGGCGATGAGGCCTTCTTCACCTGGCTGGAAAAGAACCACGCCGACATCTTCAAGGGCGGCTCGGCGCGCGAGCACGCGATCGCGACCTCCTGCCGCGCCAAGGCCGGAATCGTCTCGCGCGACGAGCGCGAGACCGGCGAGCGCGCGCTGCTCAATCTCGGCCACACCTTCGGCCACGCGCTGGAAGCCGCGACCGGCTTCTCCGACCGCCTGTTCCACGGCGAGGGCGTCGCGATCGGCATGACGCTGGCGGCGCAATTCTCGGCGAAGCTCGGTATGATCGGCGAGGCCGACGCGGCGCGCGTCGAGCGACATCTCGTTGAAGCGGGCCTGCCGACCCGCTTGCAGGACATCGCGGGCTTTTCGCAGGAAGGGCTTGCCGACGCCGACGCGCTGATGGCCCTGATGGCGCAGGACAAGAAGGTCAAGCGCGGCAAGCTCACCTTCATCCTGCTGGAGGCTGTGGGGCGCGCCGTGATCGCAAAGGATGTCGAGCCGGCGCCGGTGCGCGATTTCCTGAAAGAGAAGCTCGCGCAGAAGGCCTGATGCGCGGCTGAACTTCTGTTGAGTGGTTCATGGACTGGCTCGGATTCACCATCGTCGTCCTCTGCCTCCTGGTCTCGGCGTTCTTCGCCGCGAGCGAGACCGCGCTGACCGGCGCCTCGCGCGCCAGCATGCTGCGGCTCTCCAAGCAGGGTAATCACGACGCCGACGTGGTCTCGCAGCTGCTCGACATGCGCGAGCGCCTGATCGGCGCGCTGCTGCTCGGCAACAACATCGCCAATATCGGCGCCTCCGCGCTCGCCACCGCCATTTTCACATCCTGGTTCGGCGATGTCGGCGTGCTCTACGCCACCGGCGTGATGACCGCGCTGGTGGTGATCTTCGCGGAAGTGCTGCCCAAGACCATCGCCATCAACGCGCCCGACCGCATGGCGCTTGCGGTCGCGCGCCCGATGCGGCTGACCATGTATGTGCTGGGGCCGCTGCTCAAGATCGTCGAAGTCATCGTGCGCCTCCTGATGCGCCTGTTCGGCCTCGCCGGCGAGCACCAGGCCATCCTGTCGCCGACCGAGCGCCTGCGCGGCGCGGTCGACCTGTTGCATCACGAGGGCAAGTTCGAGAAGCAGGACCGCGACATGCTCGGCGGCCTCCTGGACCTGCGCGAGCTCCAGGTCTCCGACGTCATGATCCATCGCACCGAGATGATGATGATCAACGCCGACCTGCCGCCGGAGGAACTGGTGCGCGAGGTGCTGGCGACCGAATACACCCGCATTCCGCTCTGGCGCGAGAAGCCGGAAAACATCATCGGCGTGCTCCACGCCAAGGATCTGCTGCGCGCGATCCGCGCCTCCGAAGGCGACACCTCGCGCATCGACGTCTCCACCATCGCGCTGCCGCCCTGGTTCGTGCCGGAGATGCGCCCGGTGTCCGAGCAGCTCAAGGCGTTCCGCCGCCGCAAGACCCATTTCGCGCTCGTCGTCGACGAGTACGGCGAAGTCGAAGGTCTCGTGACGCTGGAGGACATTCTGGAGGAGATCGTCGGCGACATTTCCGACGAGCACGACGTCGTGGTCGCCGGCGTGCGCGCCCAGCCTGACGGCTCGGTCGTGGTCGACGGCTCGGTGCCGATCCGCGATCTCAACCGCGCCATGGACTGGCATCTGCCCGATGAAGAGGCAACCACGGTCGCCGGCCTCGTCATTCACGAGGCGCGCTCGATCCCCGATCGCGGCCAGAGTTTCACCTTCCACGGCTTCCGCTTCCGCGTGCTGCGCCGCGAACGCAACCGCATCACCGCGCTCCGTATTTCACCGGTGCCGCGCGAGGCGGAGCTGGAAGAGGCAAAGCCGAGGCGGGCCGGGACGTCGTTTTGACGTCAGAGTTTTGTACTCTGCAGCTTCCACATCGTCATGGCCGGGCTTGACCCGGCCATCCACGTCTTGCTCGCGGCACAAAGAACGTGGATGCCCGGGACAAGCCCGGGCATGACGAGGTCTTGTGCGAGGCCCTCCAGGGGAGGGTAAGCAGTTCACCCTTCCCCCGGCGCCTGCGCGTGGATGGCGAGCGCGTGCACGCTGCCCGCGAGTTCCGCGGCCAGCGCCGCATTTATCATGCGATGGCGATCGACCCGGCTCTTCCCTTTGAAGACTTGAGACACAATATAAACGCGAAAGTGCGTCTCGCCGCTCGGCCGATGGCCGGCATGGCCCTCATGCAGGTGTGACTCGTCGACGACCTGCAGGCTTTCCGGCGTGAAAGCTTCCTGCAACTTGTTGCTGATAGTGTCTCTCATAGCCATGTGTGTGCCATTCAGGTGCAGAGATCGCACTCCGTTATTTGCCGGGTTCGCAGCTAATTGCAATGTCAAGACTTGAAGGTTTTTGCATTGCGTAGTCAAAGTCAGCCATGCCGATCGATTCATCAAAGTTCTTCGACTCCATCCGCGTCAAGCCGCGGGGCAAGCAGCCCGAGGTGAAGCCGCGCGACACCGCGGTCGCGTGCGAATGGGCCGGATGCCAGAACAAGGGCGCACACCGCGCGCCGAAGGGGCGTGAGAACCAGCGCGAGTACTGGCATTTCTGTCTGAACCACGTGCGCGAGTACAACCAGAACTACAATTTCTTCTCCGGCATGAATGCCGACGCGGTCGCGCGCTACCAGAAGGATGCGCTGACGGGCCACCGTCCGACCTGGAAGATGGGTGCCAATGGCGGCAAGAAGGGTGCGGAAGCCGAGATCGATATGGCGTCCGATCCGTTCAGCATGTTCAGCGAGATCAACGGCCGCGCCAACTGGCGGAAGGGGCCGGACGCCCAGCCCAAGGCCGAGACGCGCAAGGTGATGAACGCCGAGCGCAAGGCGCTCCAGGTCATGGGCCTCGGCCCCAGTGCCACGCTCGCCGACGTCAAGTCCAAGTACAAGGCGCTGGTCAAGCAGCACCACCCCGACGCCAATGGCGGCGACCGCTCCACCGAAGACCGCCTGATCGAGATCATCAAGGCGTATAATTATCTGAAGACGGTGGTGCGCGAGGCGTAGGGCCTCGCACCGCGTCAATGTTGCGATAACCGCCGCCACACTCTCCCATGTCGTCCCGGCGAAGGCCGGGACCCATAACCCCAGGGAGAGGTTTGGGGCAGACTGGTAGTGAAAAGTCTTCCCGCGGTATTGGCACCAACATTCCATCGATAAATCACGCGGTATGGGTCCCGGCCTTCGCCGGGACGACGACGGAGTGATTAGCTCCGCCGTCAATCTCTCCGCCCAAAGCTACTTCATTACGCCTCCGGCATCGCCCCGACATACGACGAACTCGGCCGGATCAGCCGCCCCGTGCGCTGTTGCTCGCGCGCATGCGCGGTCCAGCCGGCGGCGCGCGCCACGGCGAAGATCGGCGTGAACGCCTGCCTTGGAATCGCCAGCGCATCGAGCAGGATCGCGGTGAAGAACTCCACATTCGTCTCCAGCGGCCGGTCCGGATTCTTCCTGCGCAGCGCGGCGCGGATATAGGCCTCGACCTCGCCGGCAAAGGGCAGGTCGGCGCCGTTGGAGGCGAGGGCCTCGATCGCAGTCTTCAGCACGTCGGCGCGCGGATCGCGCACGCGATAGACGCGGTGGCCGAAGCCCATCATGCGCTCGCCGCGCGCCAGCGCCGCATCCACCCAGGGCTGGATCCGCTCGCGCGAGCCGATCGCATCGAGCATTTCCAGCACCGGCTCCGGCGCGCCGCCATGCAAGGGACCGGTCAGCGCGCAATAGCCGGCGGTGACGGCCGCGAACAGGTCGGCCTGGGTCGAGGCCACCACGCGCGTGGTGAACGTCGAGGCGTTCATGCCGTGGTCGCAGACGGTGACGAGATAGGCATCGAGCGCCGTGACCTCGCGAGAGGCCGGCGCGCGCCCATGCAGCATGCGGAGCGTATCGGCGGCGTGGCTCGCGCTCGGATCGGGCGCGACCGGCTCCAGCCCCTTGGCGCGCCGGACCAGCGCGCCTGCTATCACCGGAAACGCGCCGACGATGGTCGCCTCATGTTCCAGCCCGTGCTCGGCGCGAAGGCCCGCAACGGCCGCACGAAACCCGTCGACGATTCCCATGCCATGCGTCGCCGGCAGCAGGTCGGCGAGCCGCGCGAAGGCGCGCTCGCGCGCGGTACCCAGGCTCGCCCGCACATTGGCCTCGCTCAGCGAGGTCTTGCTGGCGCCGTTCCAGAGCCGGGCGGTGACGCCCTCAAAGCTCGATTTGGTGGCCAGCCGGCCGACATGCTCGCCGGCGATGATCAGTTCGCCGCGCTCGCCGTCGACATGGCTCAGCACGGTCTCGGCCGCGGGGACGCCGTCCAGCCCGATCTGGCTTTTGGTGAGGTGGATGTTCATGGCCCAAATCTCCTGTTCTACGCACGGGGAAGGTCGGGCCTCTCGACAGGTTGATCAATCTTGATTACATAAATCAATATGAAAAATTCCGATGAGCTCTACCTCTCCGCCCGGGAGGCTGCCGCCGAGCTCGCGATCTCGCCGGCCACGCTCTACGCCTATGTCAGCCGCGGCCTGATCCGCTCCGAGCCGACGCCGGATTCGCGCAGGAACCGCTACCGCGCCGAGGACGTCCGCGCCCTGAAGGAGCGCCGGGTGCCGTCGCCGGAGCCGCGCGGGCTGCGCAGCTTCGATGCCGACCTGCCGGTCATGGACACGGAGATCTCGACCATCACCGAGGAGGGCGCGATCTATCGCGGCGTCAATTGTGTCGATCTCGCCGAGAACGACACGCTGGAGCACACGGCGACGCTGCTCTGGGACGTCTCCGGCGTCGATCCGTTTGCGCCTGATAATCAGCCCGAGATCTCCGAGGAGATGCGCACGATCGCAGGGGCCGCGCGGCGGGCGGCGCCGATCGACCGCGCCATCGCCGTGCTGGCGCTGGCCGCGAGCGCCGATCCGCGCGCCTTCACCCGCGCCCCCGATGGCCGCGCCATGGTCGGCGCGCGCATCGTCCGTCTGCTGGTTGCGACCATGCTCAATGCGGAAGCCTCGGCCGAGCCGCTGCATCAGCAGGTCGCGCGCGTCTGGGCGGCGGACAACAAGCATGCGCCCGATCTGATCCGCCGCGCGCTCGTTCTGCTCGCCGATCACGAGCTGAACGCCTCGACCTTCACCGTGCGCTGCGCGGCCTCGACCGGCCTCAATCTCTACGACGCCGTCATTGCCGGCCTCGCCGCGCTGAAGGGGCCGAAGCACGGCGGCGCCGGCGTGCTGGCTTCGCAGCTGGTGAAAACGCTGGTCGACCGCGATGTCGCTCCCGTGGTGCGCGAACGCGTCGCGCTCGGCGAGCGCTTCGCCGGCTTCGGCCACGGCGTCTACAAGCGCGGCGACCCGCGCGCGCAATCGCTGCTGAATGCGCTCTCGCGCGCCGGCGCGCCACGCAAATTCACGCGCGAAGTGCCGGAGCGGATTGCGGAGGCGACCGGCGAATTCGTCAACATCGACTATGCGCTCGCCGTGCTCGTGCACGCCCTGCGCCTGCCCGCCGGCAGCGAGCTCGCCCTGTTTGCGATGGCCCGCAGCGTCGGCTGGAGCGCGCACGCCAGCGAGCAATTGCAGTTCGGCAAGCTGATCAGGCCAAGGGCAAGGTATGTGGGGCCCGCGCCGGGGCGGAGGACCGTCGTGGCCGCCTCTAGAATGTAAGGGCGATAAAGCCTGTTTCTCAGCGTCGTCCCGGCGAAGGCCGGGACCCACCGCGGAATCTATCGATCGCGGATGGTCGGAGTACCGAACGACTAATCTTCGCCAAACCCCTCCCTGGGGGTATGGGTCCCGGCCTTCGCCGGGACGACACCTGTGGTGTGGCGACCCGTTAAGGCCGCGGCTTTGCCGCCGCGACACCACTGCCCTGCCGCCGGCGGATGATCCAGATCGCCAGCGCCAAAATGATCGCACCGCCGGTCACGGCGAGAATCCAGATGTGCTTGCCGACATGCGCGTGATGCGGCAGCCCGGCATATTCGTGCAGGGCGGACACCGCCAGCACGCCCGGCAGCACATGCGCCGGAGCCCAGACCAGGATCGCCGGGATGTTGATCGCGTAGAAGCGGGCAGGGGGCATCCCGAGCGCGCCGGCCGTGACAGGGACAAACGCGCGGATCGGCGGCACGAAACGGGCGAAGAACACGGCCCAGGTGCCGAAGCGGTGGAAGAAGCTTTCGCTCTCCTCGACCACGCGCGGATAGTTGGTCAGCGGCCAGGTGTTGAGGATCTCGCGCTGCTGCCGGTGCCCGATCCAGTAGGCCGAGCCGTCACCCAGCACGGCCCCGGTCGCTGCCGCCAGCAGCACCCAGCCGAGTTTCAGCTCGCCGCCCGGGATCAGGGCGCTGAGCGCCAGGATGATGGTCGAGCCCGGGACCACCGATCCCACCACCGGAACGGCTTCCAGAAGCGCTGCCAGGAACAGGGTCAGATAAGCCAGCCACGCGTGGGCCGAGACGAAAGCGATGAAGGGATCGAGGAATGACGTCACGTCGTCTTTCGTGGTGGGAGGGGTTACGCCGGTTCAGACCCTACATAAGTAAGGAGAGGCGGTAAAAGTGCCACTCGCGTGGGCAGGCCAGCTGGCCCGTCCGAAATTCGAGCGTGATTCGCAGGGCAGCCTTCCAAAAATCGCGTTCCTTGCCTATCTAAATGAAAAGACGACGGAACTTTGATTGGAGGGCGGGCTTCTGCCCGCACCTTGTCTCTGATAGGTTCGCAAACGCACCCAGCCGCAGCCACCGTGCAATAACTGGTCTCGGGATCGCCCGGGACCTCGGAGGATTGATGACGACCGCCGCCCTGTCCAAAGTTGAGGAAGTTTCCGGTTTGCCCGACATGAAGGTGTCGGTGCGCCAGGTGTTCGGGATCGACAGCGATCTCGAAGTGCCGGCCTATTCCGAAGTCGATCCTCACGTGCCCGAAGTCGATTCCGACTACCGCTTCGACCGCGCCACCACGCTCGCCATTCTCGCCGGCTTCGCCCGCAATCGCCGCGTGATGGTGACCGGCTATCACGGTACCGGCAAATCCACCCACATCGAGCAGGTCGCCGCCCGCCTGAACTGGCCGTGCGTGCGCGTCAATCTCGACAGCCATATCAGCCGTATCGACCTCGTCGGCAAGGACTCGATCGTGGTCCGCGACGGCAAGCAGGTCACCGAATTCCGCGACGGCATCCTGCCCTGGGCGCTCCAGCACAACGTCGCGCTGGTGTTCGACGAATACGACGCTGGCCGCCCGGACGTGATGTTCGTGATCCAGCGCGTGCTGGAAGTCTCCGGCCGCCTGACGCTCCTGGACCAGAACAAGGTGATCAAGCCGCATCCGTGCTTCCGCCTGTTCGCGACCGCCAACACGGTCGGCCTCGGCGACACCTCGGGCCTCTATCACGGCACCCAGCAGATCAACCAGGGCCAGATGGACCGCTGGTCGATCGTCACCACGCTGAACTATCTCAGCCATGACGAGGAAGTGGAGATCGTGCTGGCGAAGGCCAAGCACTATCGCACCCAGGAGGGCCGCGACATCGTCAACAAGATGGTGCGCCTCGCCGATCTCACCCGCAACGCCTTCGCCAATGGCGATTTGTCGACGGTGATGAGCCCGCGCACGGTGATCACCTGGGCCGAGAACGCCGACATCTTCGGCGATATCGGTTTCGCCTTCCGCGTCACCTTCCTCAACAAGTGCGACGAGCTCGAGCGTCCCCTGGTCGCCGAGTTCTACCAGCGCTGCTTCAACGCGGAGCTGCCGGAATCGGCGGTCAACGTGGCGCTCAGCTAAGGTTTGAGATGTCGTTCCGGACAAGTGAACTCCTGGCGGCGCGAAGCGCCGTCCGGAGTGAGCGCAGATCCGGGACCCAACCACAGGATGTGGTTGCTGCGAAGATCGGGGCCGTCAGCGTGCTCAATGACTGCGCCCTGTGGTTATGGGTCCTGGCCTTCGCCAGGACGGCGGATAGGGCGAGATGACCACCTCTAACTCCAAGTTCCGTAACAGCAAGGAAGCGCCGACCGAGCCTTTCAAGCGCTCGGTGGCCTCCTGCCTCAAGGCGATCGCGAAATCGCCCGAGCTCGAGGTCTCCTTTGCCGCCGAGCGGCCGGGCCTTGCGCCGGGCAAGGCGCGGCTGCCCGAGCCGGCGCGCAAGATGACCAAGCGTGACGCTGCGGTCGTGCGCGGCCACGCCGACTCCATCGCGCTGAAGATCGCCTGTCACGATCCGAAGCTGCATCGCAAGCTGATGCCGGGCAATCCGCAGGCGCGCGGCGTGTTCGAGGCGGTCGAGCAGGCTCGTGTCGAGGCCATCGGCGCGCGCCGCATGGCGGGCGTTGCGAAGAACCTCACCGCGATGCTCGACGATCATTTCCATCGCGGCAAGTTCGACGAGATCACCGACCGCGCCGACGCGCCGCTGGCCGATGCGCTGGCGATGCTGGTGCGCGAGCGCCTGACCGGCATGGCGCCGCCGACGGCTGCGAAGAAGATGGTCGATCTCTGGCGGCCGATTCTCGAAGACAAGATCGGCAAGCGGCTCGACCGGCTCGACGGCGTGGTCGAGGACCAGACCAGGTTCGGCGACGCCGTGCATGATCTCTTGTCGGCGCTCGAGCTCGGCGACGAGCGCAACGCCGACAGCGAAGAGAATGACGACAACGACGAGAACCGCGACGGCGACAACGACCAGTCCGGCGCCGAGGGCTCGCCCGATTCCGATGCCGCCCAGGAGATGAGCGCCGACCAGGCGCAGGCGTCGAGCGAGGAGATGAGCGAGAGCGCGATGGAAAGCGCGCAGGCCTCGACCTCAGACACGTTCGACGACGGCGAGCTCGGCGACGACGAGACGCCGGGCGAGGCGACGCGTCCGAACTCGCATGGAAAGAACGAGCCGCGCGGGCCGGAATATCACGCCTTCGCGCCGAAATTCGACGAAGTCATCGCGGCCGAAGACCTCTGTGACCATGACGAGCTGGAGCGCCTGCGCGCCTATCTCGACAAGCAGCTCGCGCATCTGCAAGGCATCGTCGCCCGCCTCGCCAACCGGCTGCAGCGCAAGCTGATGGCGCAGCAGAACCGCGCCTGGGAGTTCGATCTCGAAGAGGGCATCCTCGACCCCGCGCGGCTGTCGCGTGTGGTGACCGATCCCTATCACCCGCTGTCCTTCATGCACGAGAAGGAGGCGACCTTCCGCGACACCGTGGTGACGCTGCTGCTCGACAATTCCGGTTCGATGCGCGGCCGCCCGATCACGGTCGCGGCGACCTGCGCCGACATTCTCGCGCGCACGCTGGAGCGTTGCGGCGTCAAGGTCGAGATCTTGGGCTTCACCACGCGCGCCTGGAAGGGCGGGCAGTCGCGCGAGGCGTGGCTTGCCGCCGGCAAGCCGGCCAATCCCGGCCGCCTCAACGATCTCCGCCACATCATCTACAAGTCCGCCGACGCGCCCTGGCGCCGTGCGCGGAAGAACCTTGGCCTGATGATGCGCGAGGGTCTCCTGAAGGAGAACATCGACGGCGAGGCGCTGGACTGGGCGCACAAGCGCCTGCTCGGCCGGCCCGAGCAGCGCAAGATCCTGATGATGATCTCGGACGGCGCGCCGGTCGACGATTCCACGCTGTCGGTCAATGCCGGCAACTATCTCGAGCGGCACCTGCGCCACATCATCGAGGAGATCGAGACCCGCTCGCCGGTCGAGCTGATCGCGATCGGCATCGGCCATGACGTCACGCGCTACTATCGCCGCGCGGTGACGATCGTGGACGCCGAGGAGCTCGGTGGCGCCATCACCGAAAAGCTCGCCGAATTGTTCAGCGAGACCAACACCGCGCCCACGCAACCGGCCGGTCGCCCGCGACGCAAATTGCATTCGTGAGCACGCACTCATCCCGCCGCAGCTTCCTTGGCCACGCGGCGGCGGGATTTTCCACTTTCGCACTGTCCCGATTGGCGCAGGCGCAAGCCACGACCGAGCCGCCGCCGCGTCCGCTCCAGGTCGAGCGCGCCGTCGCCGAGCCGGTCAGCATCGAGGTCAACGCGCGGCCGATCGCCAGTTTCGAGCCGCGCGACCGTTCCCGCACGCGCTTCGGTTCGCTCGAGTATCGCAGCGGCCTGGTGCTGACTTCGCCCTATCGCGGCTTCGGCGGCCTGTCCGGCATCCGGCTCGACGCCAGGGGCGAGCGCTTCCTCGCGATCTCCGACCAGGGCGGCTGGTTCACCGGGGCCATCCGCTATTCCGGCAGCAGGATGGCCGGGCTCGACGACGTCGAGGCCGCGCCGCTGCTCAATGCCGAGGGGCGGCCGATCACGGAAAAGCGCCTCTGGTGGGATTCGGAGTCGCTGACGCGCGACGGCAATGTCGTCTATGTCGGGCTCGAGCGCGTCAACCAGATCCTGCGCTACGATTTTTCGAAAGGCGGCACGCGCGCCCGCGGCGAGGTGATCCAGGTGCCGCCCGCGTTGCGCAGGCTGCCGCACAACAAGGGGCTCGAGGGGCTGGTCTTCGTCCCGAAGGGCCAGCCGCTCGCGGGCACCCTGATCGCCTTCTCCGAGCGCGGGCTGGACGCCGACGGCAATCTGGTCGCGTTCCTGATCGGCGGTCCCACGCCCGGCCAGTTCAGCGTCCGCCGCACCGAGAAATTCGACATCAGCGATGCGGTGCTGCTGCCCTCGGGCGAACTGCTCATCCTCGAACGCAAATTCTCCTGGTTCAGCGGCGTCGACATCCGCATCCGCTCGATCCCCCTGAAATCCATCGCGCCGGGCGCGCTGGTCGACGGCCCTGCGTTGTTCAAGGCCGATCTCGGCCAGGAGATCGACAACATGGAAGGCATCGACGCCCACGTCACGCCCCAGGGCGAGACCGTGCTGACGCTAGTCTCGGACGACAATTTTTCATTGCTCCAGCGCACGCTGCTGCTCCAGTTCGCGCTGGTGGAGTGAACGTTCGCCGCCCGTATCGCGACACACCCTCATGCCTCTCCGCCGCGCCATCCTCGCCCTTGCCCTCACGCTCGCCGCGCTGTCGCCGGCCTTCGCGACGGCCGAGCACCAATATGCGAAGGGTGAATACGCCATCATCCAGGGCGGCCGCGCGCCGAGCGGAAAACTGTCGATCGCGGCCCATGGCGGCGGCGAGTTCGGCAACGACAATTTCCACGTCTATCTGATGGCCGAGCCCGGCCACCGCCGCCTTGCGGTGCTCGACGACATCAGTAGCGACAACATCCTCGACACCGCGCCGGATGCGTTCCACGCCGCCTGGTCGCAGGATTCGCGCCACGTCGCCGTCTCCTTCCGCAGCGAGCGCCATATCGTCACGCTGAACCTCTACGCCATCGACGGCCGCCGCGCGCGCCTCGTCGACGCGCCGGACCTGTTTCGCGACGTGACCGGCCGCAGCATCGATCGCAAGACCGACGGCGATATGCGCACATCGGTTCCCGCGCTGACATGGCAGGCGCCGCGGCGCTTCCATCTCACCGACTACCGCGTGTTCGTTCTCGACGACACCGCGCTCGCGGACAAGCTCGGGCCGCTCGGCAAGGCGACGACGATGAAGGATGGCCGCGCCACGATCCAGTTTTCCGCCGAGGCCGACGGCGAGCTGCTGCCCGACGGCCGCATCCGCATGGGCAAGCCCAAGGCGGGCCAGTTCGAGGAACTGGAGTAGGGGGCCGCCGTCGTCCCTGCGAACTCAGGGGACCCATACCGCGTGATCGATCGATTGCGGGTGGTGCTAATCCCGAACGACCAATCTTCGCCAAACTCCTCCCAGGGGTTATGGGTCCTGCGTTCGCAGGGACGACGGCGGAGATCGCGGCACGATCCCGTGATCATATGACGCGCGAAATGCATGGCCTCGCTAGCGGGCATGCCTCCCGCGCCGCTGGAAATCCGCCGGGCCAGCACTACACTCCCTTTAATCTCCCGCCCTCCATCCCCCGGAACTCCCCCGCATGAGCGCCCTGTTTTCCCCGATCAAGCTGCGCGGCCTGACGTTGAAGAATCGCGTCGTGGTGTCGCCGATGTGCCAGTATTCGGCCGAGGACGGCGTTCCGACCGACTGGCACTTCACCCACATCAACAATCTTTCGCTGTCGGGCGCTGCGATGTTCTGCATAGAGGCGACCCATGTGGAAGCGATCGGCCGCATCACGCCGGGCTGCCTCGGGCTCTACAGCGACGCCGCCGAAGCCGCGCTGAAGCAAATCCTCGCCTCCGTGCGCAAGCATTCCTCCACCGCGGTCGCGATGCAGCTCGCCCATGCCGGCCGCAAGGCCTCCAGCGCGCGGCCCTGGGACGGCGGCCAGCTGATCCCCGTCAGTGAAGGCGGCTGGCAGACGGTGGCGCCGTCGGCGCTGCCGCACAAGGAGGGCGAGGCCGCGCCGCTCGCGCTGGATGGCACGGGCCTGAAGCGCATCCGCGAGGCCTTCGTCGAGGCTGCGAAACGCGCCGAGCGCATCGGCATCGACGCCATCGAGCTGCACGGTGCGCACGGCTATCTTCTGCATCAGTTCCTGTCGCCGATCTCGAACAGGCGCACCGACGAGTACGGCGGCTCGCTCGCAAACCGCATGCGCTTCCCGCTCGAGGTCTACGACGCGGTCCGCGCCGCCTTCCCGCACGACAAGCCGATCGGCATACGGGTGTCGTCGACCGACTGGGTCGAGGGCGGCTGGGATCTGGCGCAGACCATCGAATTCGCCAACGCGTTGAAGGCGCGCGGCATCGACTGGATCGATGCCTCCTCCGGCGGCGTCTCGCCGCTGCAGAAGATTCCGCTCGGCCCCGGCTATCAGGTGCAGTTCGCAGACAGCCTCCGCCGCGAGACGGGAGTGCCCACCATCGCCGTCGGCCTGATCTCCGATGCCAAGCACGCCGAGGAGATCGTCGCCTCCGGCAAGGCCGACATGGTCGCGCTCGCCCGCGGCATGCTCTACGACCCGCGCTGGGGCTGGCACGCCGCTGCCGAGCTCGGCGGCGAGGTCGAAGCCCCGCCGCAATACTGGCGCTCGCAGCCGTCGACGCAGAAGGCGCTGTTCGGCAAGACGACGTTCGGGGCGAGGTGAGGCGCGTGCGAGCCGCGAGGACAGCGGCATGATCATAGGGAGTAACCCGATAGGTTTAAATTGCGAGATCGCAGCCGCCCCCTCACGCATCCGTAACCTCCCTCAGCTTCCACCTCCCGCAAAACTGGCCTAACCTTTCCACGTTCAATGCCTCACGGAGGCCCGCCATGCATTTTCGTGTTCGCAACGCTGCGCACGTGCTGGAGCGCATGGGCCTCGCGATGGCGGGGGCCGCGTGTGGGCTGTTCGTCGGCGCCTATGTCGGATCGGCGATCGCTCCGCTCACCACGCAGGGTTTCCTGCTGGTGATGATGGGCCTCGGTGCGGTCGGTTTCTATCTCGGCATCGACACGCCGCAGCAGCCCTTCGACGAGGCGCACAGCGCCATCGACGCCGCGGAATTTTTGAGCGCCGCCGGCACGCTCTGCGCCACGCTCACCGCGCTCGCCTCCGTCGCCGTCATCGTGCTGCGGCTCGATCCGCACATGGCCTGGACCTGGCTCGCTTTGTTCGGCTGGATCGCCGGCGTCGCCATGCAGATCATCGCGGGCGCGAAGGCGCGGATGCGGAAGTAGGGCGGCGCTTGTTGCTCTGGAAAAGACAGCGCCGCGAAGCACACTGCCTTCCCTCCCCCCTTGCGGGGGAGGGCTAGGGAGGGGGGTAGCCACACGGCGTGCTCTATCGCGTTGAGCGAAACTCTGTTGCCACAACCTTGCATGCGACCCGCACCTTTTGCTGGGCCACCCCCCTCCCCAACCCTCCCCCGCAAGGGGGGAGGGA
Organism: Bradyrhizobium sp. CCBAU 11386; assembly: GCF_028128955.1. Classification (NCBI taxonomy): domain Bacteria; kingdom Pseudomonadati; phylum Pseudomonadota; class Alphaproteobacteria; order Hyphomicrobiales; family Nitrobacteraceae; genus Bradyrhizobium; species Bradyrhizobium sp. CCBAU 11386. The sequence goes on along the minus strand of NZ_LBKA01000222.1, from coordinate 6,951 downwards.
GCAGAGTGGAGTGCTCGGCGGGAATTATCGGTTACGGTGACAGCTTCCCTCAAAACACCACGCCGACCCGCGTGCCGCGCTTCCAGGCGATGCGGCAGCGCTTCTTGGTGTTGACGTGCAACAGCTCGAACCGGTCGGGGATGCTCACCTGGCCGCCGAGATCGACGCAGGCCCCGCCGGGCGAATAGTCGATCAGCGTGCACGGGATCACCGGCGCGCGCGGGTCGGTGATGATCTTGGCCTGGCGCGACACCAGCCCTGCGGGCTTCACACGGGCGAACCTTCGCGGATGCATTGGCACATCTCCTCCAATTCCGCGGATAGCGCGGTGGTAGATTCCAATGATCGACGGGAGATGATGCGATCCGACTAAGGTCGGCGCGAGAATTTTAATGAAAAGTAGCGGCGAATGGAGAAAGCGGCGGTAGCGGGGTGCGGCGGCGTCGCCTCAAGCTCCGCCGTCGTCCTGGCGAACGCCAGGACCTCCGCGCGAGCGCTTGCGCTCGTCGCGATTACCCCAGGGAGTGGTTTGGCGAAGATTGGTTGTTCGGGGTTAGCGCCTTCCGCCATCGAGGGATCACGCGGTATGGGTCCTGGCGTTCGCCAGGACGACACCGGTGGCGTCGTGCGCGCCTGCCTCCATCACCGTCATTGCGAGCGGAGCGAAGCAATCCAGAATCTTGCCGCGGAGGGTTTCTGGATTGCTTCGTCGCAAGGGCTCCTCGCAATGACGCGCGTATGGCGCCAGCGCCACCTCACCCCACCCCATCTCACATTTCGCTGCGCTCCATGTGAGCCGACCCTTCCCCTCCAGGGGAGGATGGCAGTGTGCCCGGATCGACCCCCACATGCGGCGGCACCGGCATCGGCACCGTCTCGTACGTCTTCGGCAGATTCACCGGCCGGTAGTCCGGCTCCACTGCCATGCGCTTCACCACGCTCTCGTGCACATGCGCGCCTTCGGGGATCAGGCGCGGCTCGCAATCGGGGATGTAGAAGCCCAGAAACACCTTCCGCTCCGGCCACTCCTTGTACTTTGCGCTCTTCGGCAAATACTCCAGCAGGCGCCAGGCCGCCGTCATCGAATTGTGCAGCACGCCGGTCTTGCCAGTGTAGGCGGGCGGGACATACTGGAACGGCGAGTTCTTGCGCTGGACGCCCCAGGCGAGCTGGTTCACGGTGCGCGGGTTGAAGTTGAGGCCGGCCTTCGCCGCCTCCTCGATCATCCACACAAGCGGATATTTCGATTCGCCGCTCTCGGTCTCCGGATAGCCGCCGCCGACATCGCAGTGCACGCCGGCGAACCACACCTGCATGATGTCCTGCGGCTCCTTCTTGTCGTCGGGCACGAAGCGGTTGCTCCAATATTCCTGCGGCTCCCGCCATTGCTTGAGGCGGAACATGCAGCGCCGCTCGTCGATCGCGATCGCCTGCCGAAAAATCTTCACGCTCGGATTGCGCAGCGTGAAGGCGAGCTCCTCGATGCTCGGCCAGTACAGCCGGTCGGCGCGCGGCACGATCACGCTCGCCACGGTGTCCCACACCCCGATGAAATGGATGGTCGGCCAGCGCGAGGAGGTGATGCGCGCGAACTGCGCGGCGAGGTCGAACTTGTCCTGCGGCAGCGGCCCGTCGTCGTCGGAGCCGGCGTCCCTGAGGTCCGCGATGTCGTTGCCGCGCCCCGAGCCGGAATATTGCTTGTAGGCGACGAGGCCCGAGCCTGCGAGGTTGGCCTGCTCCGGCGAGATCAGCCCGACCTTGTGGATCAGCCCCGCCAGCACGCGCACGGTATAGGCGCCGCGCGAGAAGCCGAACAGATAGATCTTGTCGCCCGGCGCGTAATGCTCGACCAGGAAGCAATAGGATGACAGCACGTTGTCATCGAGCCCGTAGCCGGTGGCGAGCCCCAGCACCAGATTGACGTTGGCCTTGAGGCGGTGCCACGTCGTCGGCTCCGTCACCGTGCCGACGCCGGGATCGTAGAACACCATCTGCCGCGGCGAGGTCTTGTCGGTCTTGCGCAGGCAGCGATAGAGCTTGAGGACGTTGGAGATGTTCTCGCTGATCTCGTTGCCGGTGCCGTCGCAGCAGATGACGAGGTTCTTCGGTTCGGTCTTCGGTTCGATCTTGCGCTCGTGCTCCACAGGTCGGCCCCTCCCGGTAATGCTACCGGGGCGAGTATAGCAAAAAAGCGCGACGGGGAGGAGACGGTGGTGGGGTCATGTGTTCGCTGAGCCGAACCACAGGCCCCGCTGTCGTCCTGGCGAAAGCCAGGACCCATACCGCGTGATTCATCCGTGACGACCGGTGCTAATCCCGAACGACCGCCCTTCGCCAAACTCCTCCCTGGGGTTATGGGTCCTGGCTCCCCGTGCGCAATTGCGCACTCGGCCAGGACGACAGGAGAGGACTTGCTTTCGTCCGCTGGCCTTTGTTGAAGCTTCGGCCGACAAGAGCGGGAAGAGGCGAAGAAGCTTCTACTTCTTCTTCGCCGGCCCGAAATCCGGCTGCCAGGCCGCGTCCTTGCGGCTCGGTGCTGCAGCGATGATCTTGGTCTTGTCCTTCTTCGGCTTCTTGGTTTCGCGGTTGCCGCGTTGCTGTCCCTTGGCCATGGCGTCGGTCTCCTGTGGGGGTTTGAGTTCGTCCAGTTCGTCCGATTGCAGCACGCGTCCGCGCGGCGTGCAGACGCGCACGTCCATGTAGCCCTCGCGCAGCAGCTTCCGCGCTAGCCGCAGCGCGACGGTGGCGCTGCCGCGGCCGAGGTTGGAGCAGCCATATTCGTTGGTACCGCTGACCAGATAGGGCACGCGCATTGTCCTAGCCATTCAGGATGGCCGCCGCGCAGACCAGAAGCAGAAGGAACGGCGCGACGTCGACCTTTGGAACGATCCATTCCGAGACGCGAAACCGCGGCATCGCACGCTCCTGCAGAGCATGACAACACCATGCCCTGAACGCTGGTCTATCGGCGGGAGCGCACGTGACCCTCAGTCACCGGTCGATGCCGTTACAGGAAGTGCGGTGATAGGGTCGAGCCTACGCCCGCCCCAGGCCAATAGCGAGGACTAAAACGCCGCGCACGCACCAGATGGGATCACTGCCAGCCGAGGAGCGCGGTTCACCTCTCCCATAGGGAGAGGTCGGATCGCATCGAAAGATGCGATCCGGGTGAGGGGTTGTCGTTTCACTGTGCGGCCTCGCCTGCGCGCGGCGCGGTGACGATATTGCTGGCTATTGCCGCCCAAGGAGCGCATGCTCACGGCAAGCCGGTGTCGGTTGGGGCTCCGCTCGCAGGAAGGCAGGCGTCCATGACCATCCGTTCGCGCCGAGAAACCGTCACCTTCAGGCATCCGTTCCACATCAACGGCATCGACCGGTTGCTGCCCGCGGGCAGCTATGACGTCGTCACCGACGAAGAGATGATCGAGGGCCTGTCGTTCCCGTGCTGGCGCCGCATCGCCACCATGATCACGGTGCCGGCCGAAAGCGGGGGCGCCGGCATGACGGAAATGTTGTCGATCGGCTCGGTCGACCTCGCGGACGCGCAAGCCGCGGATGCGCAGGCCGCGCCGGCGAGCGTCGCCCAGAGGGTCGCCCATGACTGACGTCCCGGTGGATCTCGACAGGCATCGCGGCATGGCCGCCCAGAAGGCGACCGATTTGCGCCGCGCGCTGGCCGAGGTCGAGAACAATGTCAGGGAGCTGCGCGAGCGCGAGGCCGATCTCGAGAACCGCCTGATGACCGTGCCCGCCACCTCGTGGCCCGAGGCCGCGGTGAAGGCGCGCTATCTGCTCAACCTCTATGCCGCCAGCCTCTCCACCGAGGACACCCGCCACCGCGCGCTGGTGACGGCGCTGTTCGACGATTTCGCCAGGCTCAGTGGCGACAGCTGAAGGCCACCCCGGCCGGAGCGCGACAGCGACGGTGCGCACCTGGAACACAGGCGTCGTCCTGGCGAAAGCCAGGGGACCCATAACCACCGAACCGAGTTATTGTGAATATCTGCGGCCACAGCGCGCCTCCACAACGCTGACCGGGATAATGGGTCCCGGCTCCCGTGCGCAATTGCGCACTAGGCCGGGACGACGGTTGAGAATTCACGCGCCGCGGCGGCGCCGAAACCCGGCGCCAACCGCGCCAGGGTGCAATCGCGTAAGGGAGTAAGCCATGACACTCACGAGCAGCCGCTTCGTCGGCTACGAACAGGACCGGGGCATCGTCCAGTTCCTGATGCAGGACGGATCGAAGGAGATCGCCTGCGCGATCTCGACCTCCGCGATGGACTATCTCGAGCGCGGCCCGCAGGCGAGGCCCGAGCAGCGCGAAGCCCAGTTCACCCGCCTGCGCGACCGCATCGAGGCGCGCGCCGCGAGCAAGTACCGCGCGACCGAGTTCGAGGGCACCCCGCCGGGGATCGTGCTGCGGAGCATTGATTTTCGGGGGTAGGGGGAGGGGACTACTGCGGCCAGATCCTGTCCGTCTGGGGTAGGTAGCGATAGAGCTTCAAAACGTTGGAGATGTTCTCCGAAATCTCGTTGCCGGTGTCGTCACACGGATGACGACGTCTTCGGCTCGGGTTTGCGATTGTGCTCCACGGTGAGCGTCTCCGGGTGATGCTACCGGTTCCGGTTTAGTTGCAATGATATTGTATGGCACGCATTAGACGAATGTGTAATGTTTGATGGCAGCTTCATTCAGTAGATTGAGACTACTGATGTCAATCATTGTTGCTGTTGAAGACCTTCTCCTATTTGCCCCGCGATTTTTTGATGTATAGCACTTCTTTTCGGGTGGAAACCGATCCGCGGCTCTTATTGGAGCATGTATCTACCATCCGTTCGCTCGCCGACATGGAGAAAGAGGCGCTGGGGTTTTTGCCGGAGGCTGCCTATCGTGACGCGATCATGCAGCGCCGGCTATTCGGCATCTTTGCGAAGTATGCGGGTAGAGTTGAGGTCGCTGGCTTCATTCTTTTCAGCGGTGTATTTCCTCACGCGCGAGTTCAGCAGGTTGCAGTTTTGCCGTCGTACAGGCGCAATGGGATTGCCTCGGCGCTTATTAATGCTCTTGTGTCACATCTAGAAAGTCGCGGTTATTTGAATATTACTGCTGCGGTTGCTTCTGACCTGGTTGGAGCGCAAGCCTTTTATGAGAAGAAAGGCTTCATCGCCCGACGAGTCCGCGATGGAGGAGCCGCACGACAGCGGACCATAGTCTTGCGGTCGAGGGAGCTGGATACAGCCAGCTTGTTCTCGTTGATGGCGCCACCCGCTCCTGGAGACGAACTGGCCGCAAACCTAAAGCTTCGGTCACTAGGCACCTTTGAGGCCCCGTTGTATGCGATCGATCTCAATGTTCTATTCGATCTCATAAAGAGGCGCCCGCGTTCCGCTGTTGCGAATCGCCTCTTTGGTGCTGCTTTGGCGCATCGCGTGCGACTTGCTGTGGCGCCGGAATTTATTGTGGAGTTGGAGCGAACGTCACTTGGAGAGGCGTCGGACAGTACCCTTCAACTTGCGCGGCAGCTACCTCGAATTCCATCTGCGCCGAAGCTTGATGTCGATCGAGTTGCAGCCATTGTTCATAAGGCAGTCTTTGAAGAGACGGGGCTGTCGCAAGCGAATTCCAAGCAAGCGTTGAGCGATTCTCGTCACTTGGCGGAGGCCTCTCTGGCGAGAGCGTCGGGTTACATTACAAGCGATACTCACCTGCTTAATGCTCGAGAGACGCTCCTTGAGCTTGTCGGTCTCGACGTGGCTAGCTTGGATGAATTTGTGGAGTTGCTGCCGGTAGAGGACGCTAGATTGGAGCGCGGCCTTCTTCGTGGGACACAATGCGAGATAAAGGCCGTCAAACCTTCTGAAGCAAGAGCGTATCTGGTCTCACACTCTCTAGCTGGGGGCCTAGTAGAGCTTTTCTTACCAACCAGATCGACCGCTCGGCAAGTCAAAGTGCGTGCGGCACTTGAAGATGCGGAGATTGTAGGAGTTGGACTGTATCTGCCGCCACCGACGATCGATGCTGCCGCCAAGATGTTGGTGCATATTCGAGCGGATCATGTATCGTCGGAGACTTTTGCTGAACATCTTCTAGATGAGCTGGTGCGAGAAGCGAGTCATGCGGGACCAGTAACGATCGAGCTTCGAAGAATAGTGGGCCAAACGGCAGTAAATCAGGCCGCAAAGCTAAGAGGATTTTTGCCGAGCACCGATCCAGATACGCTAATCAAGGTCGCTCTAGGTCGGCCACTTACACCTAACACTTGGCTGTCTCTTGCGCGTCAGATGAGACGCAGGACCGGACTATCACTTCCAGACAATCTTCCACATGCGGCTAAAGCCGTGGAGATTCAGACTCCGGATGGAGTTTCCCTGGCGGTGAAGATGCCAGCGCTCGAGGCGGCTCTAAGCCCCACAGTAATTGCGTGGCCCGGCCGGGACGCAGTGATTGTGCCAATCGCAAAATCATTCGCTGACGATCTGTTAGGGACTGCGGATCAGTTTGCTCTGTTCGGAAGGCCACCGTCAACACAGATTTGTTCGCTGATTCGTACCCGCCGCCTTCTCCCGAGAGTCTCTCGTGGGAAACTTCCTCTTACGAAGATGGAAGAGGTGGTTGGGTAGAGATAGAGCGTCCCACCGAACTACAGTTGGACGATAGGGTGCAGACTGAGTTGCTATCTTGGGATGACACGCGGTGGGAGATATTTCAAAAGGCTCGTCAGTCTCCCCTCTTTGAGGGGCCTGTTTCACACTTCTTCGTTCGAGCGTTCTTGGCTGACGGCATTGACGAAGTGTTAGCGCATATGACGGCCATCGAAGCCGCCTTGGGGCTAAATTCAGATTACAAGAGAGCGGCTGGTCCAGTGTATCCCTCCGGCGTCGGCCGCCTTGTGTAGTTTGAGAGGCGGCCCGAGGATTTGACCTTAAGTCTAGCATTAAGGTCACGGG
>NZ_LBKA01000221.1:0-59278 GCF_028128955.1 Bradyrhizobium sp. CCBAU 11386 | reverse complement strand
CATGATTTTCCCGAAAATGCTCATGTCTGCTCCCCGAAAAGGATCCCGTTGGAAGGCCTTGAGTGGCACTTATAGACGAAGTTTCTGCGTTGCGCCCGCGGAGTTCTGCGAACCGACAACCAGCATCAGCTTATCTGCGGCGAAATGACGACCGAATGACATCGTCGAAGTTGCGGTGCGGCATCGAATCTCACCCAGGCGTGAGGGACAGGACTCGGAATTGGGAGTACGCTTCCCGTTCAGCTCGCGATGCCTTCCGGAATTCGCGTCTGGTCGGGATCGCGATCATCCAAGAAAAGCGGCTGCTTGCGCCGTTTGCCGGCGCCGGATTCGGCTGCATGGCAAGGGAGCTAGCGACCATGGCCACACTCTACCAGGGCAATGTCCCCACAATGGCCCCGCCCGCTAATGCGGCGGGACCAACCATCCGGACCATCCAACTGTCCGACCTGCATGACGCGCTGAGGCGCGGCTGGGAGGATTTCAAGGCGGTTCCGAGCCACGCCATCATTCTGTGCGTGATCTATCCGGTGCTGGGCCTCGTGCTCGCCCGCGTCGTGATGGGCTATTCGGTGCTGCCGCTGCTGTTTCCACTCGCCGCAGGCTTCGCCTTGATCGGGCCCTTCGCTGCCTTGGGTCTGTACGAGCTCTCGAGCCGGCGCGAACGCTATGAAGAGGCCAGCGCCTGGGATGCCATGGAGGTGCTGCGCTCGCCTTCGTTCGGTGCCATGCTCGGTCTCGGCACATTGCTGCTCGCCCTGTTCGTGACCTGGGTTGCAACCGCACAGGCGATCTATGTCGCAGCCTTCGGCTATGAGGGCGTGACCGGGATCTCGGACTTCATCACGCGCGTGCTGACGACCCGGCAGGGCTGGTGGCTGATCGTGGTCGGCTGCGGCACCGGATTCCTGTTCGCGCTCGCCGCGCTCTGCATCAGCGCCGTGTCGTTCCCCCTGATGCTCGACCGCCATGCCGGTGCGTTCGAGGCGATGGTCACCTCGCTGCGCGTTGTCGCCAGGAACCCGGTGCCGATGGCGGCCTGGGGCCTGATCGTGGCGGTGCTGCTGGCGCTCGGCACGATCCCGGCGTTCCTCGGCCTCGCCGTGGTGATCCCCCTGCTCGGCCATGCCACCTGGCATCTCTACCGCAAGGTGATCGCGTCCGATCCCGGTGCGCGGCCTGTGCCGCCTCCGCCGCATCGTCCGCGCAAGCCCGCCGCCGACTTCCCCGCCAACCTCTTCCCGTGGCGGAATAGGACGGACGCTTAACGATCTCGTGACATCCGGTCCTGCCCGGCTCCGGGCAGGACCGGGCCCCGTCATGCGCCTTGCTTTGGCCGCGGTTCCGACCGAGATTGCGCCCCGCCGGTCAGATCACTTCACGGAATCAATTTCATCTGATGACCCCGACGATTTCTCGTCTTGCTCTCGCAGCCTTAGCCCTCTCCGCGTCAATCCTATCCGCCGAGCCAGCGCTCGCCGCCGTTGCCTGCGGGTCGGGCAATTTCGACGCGTGGCTTGCAGACTTCAAAACCGACGCCGCGGCGAAAGGCATCTCGCAGCAGGCCATTGCCGCCGGGCTCGCCGGCGTGACGCTCGATCAGAGCGTGCTCAACCGCGACCGCTCGCAAAAGGTCTTCACCCAGACCTTCGAGGAGTTTTCCGGCCGCATGGTGCCGCCGCGCATGACGCGCGGCTCCAACATGATGAAGCAATACGGCTCGGTGCTGTCCCGCATCGAACAGACCTACGGCGTCCCAGGCGAGGTGCTGGTCGCGATCTGGGGTCTCGAGACCGATTTCGGCGTCAACACTGGCAAGTTCGCGACCATCCGTTCGCTGGCGACGCTGGCCTATGACTGCCGGCGCGCCGAGCAGTTTCGCGGCGAGCTGATGGACGCGCTGCGCATCGTCCAGCGCGGCGATCTCGCACCCGCCGACATGAAGGGCGCCTGGGCGGGCGAGCTCGGCCAGACCCAGTTCATGCCCTCGTCCTGGATGAAATACGCCGTCGATTTCGACGGCAATGGCAAGCGCGATCTCCTGCACAACGCGCCCGACGTGCTCGCCTCCACCGCCAATTATCTCGCCGGCTATGGCTGGCAGCGCGGCAAGGATTGGCAGCCGGGCAGCCCGAATTTCGCAGTGCTACAGCAGTGGAACAAGAGCGAGGTCTATTCCAAGACCGTCGCCTATTTCGCCACCCAGCTTGCACATGCCCCTTAAAGTCCCTCGACAAAACGCGTAGGGCCGATCGCCCGGCGACCGGCCCTCTCTTGAAGCGTTTACTTGCCCATGGTGGCGTGCATCGCCTTGTTCAGATGCGCGCCGCACGCACCCATTTTGCCGTTGAGCAGCGAGTCCTGCGCAGCCGCGATCTCCTTCTGCGCCTCGAACTTGCCGTCGCCGTCGGCCATGTTCTCGATCGCCGTCTCCGTCTTCTCCAGATTGGCCGAGCTGCATCCGCCCATGGCATGCTTGGCGGCCTGGGCCGGCGCGACGGCGAACGCGACGGCGGCAATGGCGATAACCCCGAGTAACTTCGTCATGATGTTACTTCCTTCTCTTGTTCTTGGGACAGACCCAGCGACATTGCCGGAATCTGCGCCAAGACTTTGCTGCCGACGCGGCAACTTGCCGCAATAAATTCCCCGCGAGAATTGCGTGATGTTGCGCGCCGCGCAGAGCCGCATGCGGAAATTCTGATTTTCATTACAACCTTGTAATCAAGCACTCACACCCTTGGCGTGTGTGCACCGCATCAACGACGAACGCGCGCGACTCCCGGCGATCGGCCCGCGACATCTGGCTTCGCCGCAAGCCGTTTCAGTGGCCCTTCCAAGGGAGCAGTGCGAATCGCCTCTCCCTCCTCACGCCGGCGAGCTCCCTCAGGTCGGCGGAACCCGTTCAATATTATGAATATATATTCACTCCTAAATTTCCTGATACATGCGATTCGCGCATGCGAGACTTGGGCTTACAAGCTGCCGGATCGTCTTGCAGGTCTCGAGAATGCAACTTATTTCCAGCACCACCGGAACCGCAGGGTTCCCCATAAATCCGTGATTTCACGGGGCTTTATCGCAGTCAGCAACGGCTAACGCCCGGCTGTTGGGCGGGACTGCCAAGAGGTTAATCGCCCCTTACCGATGCCATGCGTTCTTCGCTTAGCTGCATCGCAACATCGGAACTTTCGCACTGCACCACTCTCACCTATATTCATTTCAACGATGAGGCCCGGGCAAGGGCTGAATCGAACTACAGGAGACTACCAATGCTGCTCTCGCTCATCCGCATGATCCAGGCTTTCCGGGACTATCAGCGCAATGTTGCCGAGCTGTCCCAGCTCAGCGATCGCGAACTGGCCGACATCGGCCTCGATCGCTCGGACATCCCGCGCGTTGCCGCCGGTCAGTATCAGGGCTGATATCGTTCAGCCCTTCACCGGACGAACCGATAGCGCCCGCCTCGTGCGGGCGTTGTCGTTTCTGAAGACAGAAAACTCGATCTCGGCGATTCCACTGACCGCCGAAAAGCGCTACCTGTCCGCCCCATGACAGGACCCTATTCCAACATTGTGCACGTGATCGGCGCAGGCCTTGCCGGCTCGGAAGCCGCCTGGCAGGTGGCCAAATCCGGCGTGCCCGTGATGCTGCACGAGATGCGGCCCGACCGCATGACCGAGGCGCACCGCACTGACGGGCTCGCCGAGCTCGTCTGCTCCAATTCGTTCCGCTCGGACGATGCCGCCAACAACGCCGTCGGCCTGCTGCACGCAGAGATGCGCCGCCTCGGCTCGCTGATCATGCGCGCGGCCGATGCCAACCAGGTGCCCGCCGGCGGCGCGCTGGCGGTCGATCGCGACGGTTTTTCGGCGGCCGTCACCAAGGCGCTGAACGAGCATCCCCTGATCGAGATCGCCCGTGGCGAGATCGCAGGCCTGCCGCCGGCCGACTGGAGCAACGTCATCGTTGCGACCGGCCCCCTCACCTCTGCACCGCTCGCCGACGCCATCCGCGAATTGACCGACGAGAACGCGCTCGCCTTCTTCGACGCGATCGCGCCGATCGTGCATCGCGAATCCATCGACATGTCGGTCGCCTGGTTCCAGTCGCGCTACGACAAGGTCGGCCCCGGCGGCAACGGCGCCGACTACATCAACTGCCCCATGACCAAGGAGCAGTATGACGGCTTCGTCGCCGCGCTGATCGCCGGCGAGAAGACGGAGTTCAAGGAGTGGGAGACCAACACGCCGTATTTCGACGGCTGCCTGCCGATCGAGGTGATGGCGGAGCGCGGCCCCGAGACGCTGCGCCATGGTCCGATGAAGCCGGTCGGCCTCACCAATCCGCACGATCCCGCGACGAAGGCCTACGCGATCGTGCAGCTGCGCCAGGACAACAGGCTCGGCACGCTCTACAACATCGTCGGCTTCCAGACGAAGCTGAAATACGGCGAGCAGCAGCGCATCTTCCGCACCATTCCCGGGCTGGAGAAGGCCGAATTCGCCCGCCTCGGCGGCCTGCATCGCAACACCTTCCTCAATTCGCCCAAACTGCTCGACGGCCAGCTGCGGCTGCGCGCGCAGCCGCGGCTGCGTTTTGCCGGCCAGATGACGGGCTGCGAGGGCTATGTGGAGTCCGCCAGCGTCGGCCTGATCGCCGGTCTCTACGCGGCGGCCGATGCCCGTGGCGACACACTGGCGAGCCCGCCTGCTACGACCGCGCTGGGATCGCTGCTCGGCCACATCACCGGCGGCCATATCGAAACCATCGAGCCCGGCACGCGCTCGTTCCAGCCGATGAACATCAATTTCGGCCTGTTCCCGCCGCTTGCGAGCGCTCCGACCAAGAAGCCCGACGGCACGCGCCTGCGCGGCAACGAGAAGACGGTGGCCAAGAAGCAGGCGATGAGTGCACTGGCGCTCGCCGATCTCGATCGCTGGATCGCCGATCACCTGCGCATCGCCGCAGCCGCGTGAGTTGTCGATGAGCCTCCCCAAAGACGACGCCGCGACGCTCTCGGCGCGCTGGATCGAGGGCGTCCTGCTCAAGCGCGACGTGTTCTCGACCGTCGAGCGCGGCCGCTTTCGTGCCGACAACGGCGAGGTCGACGCGGTGCTGCGCCGGCTGGATGAGGTGCCGTGGTGGTCGTTCCTGCTGGCCAGCCATCTTTTCGCGCGCGAGAAGCATGCGCTGGCCCTCGCCAAGGGCCTGAATGTCGGTCCCGAGCTGCTGTGGGCCGGACGCCGCGCTCTGGTGCGCGGCTTCGTCGACGGCGTCGCGCTGCATCTGGCCAAACCGCATGGCGACCTCGCCTATTTCCGCTCGGCCAAGGCGGCGCTGCGCCGGCTGCGCCGCGCCGGCATCTGCCACAACGACCTTGCCAAGGAGCAGAACTGGCTGGTCGGTCGCGACGGCCGGGCCTATGTGACCGACTTCCAGCTCGCCGCCTGCTTTGCACGCCGCGGCCGGCTCTATCGTATCCTCGCCTATGAAGACCTGCGGCACCTGCTCAAGCACAAGCGTTCCTACGCGCCCGAAGCGCTGACGCCGCGCGAGCGCAAGGTCCTGGCGAAGAAGTCGTTTGCCGCGAGCCTGTGGCTCGCCACCGGCAAGAAGGTCTACCGGGCGATCACGCGCGGCCTGTTCAACTTCACCGACCGTGAGGGTGGCGGCCGCAGGCTCGTCAACGACGCGCCTGTGCTGGCGGAGCTGATCCGCAAGAATCCCGCCGTGCGCGACACCGCCATCGTCGCCTTTGCCGACCGCCGCTCCGGCGTCGGGCTCTATGCCTTCGTCGAAGCTGATCAGGCCATGCTGGAAGGCCAGCTCCGCAACGAACTCACGGCCGCCAAGGGTCCGAAACCGCCGGAGCACATCCAGGTGGTGCATGCACTGCCGCGCGACATCAGCGGCAAGCCGCGCACCGAGATCCTGCAGCTGGTCGCCATGAACCAGCTCGACCTGATCGAGCCGATGATGAAGAACGACCAGGACCGCGCCTTCCTCAAGGACATTCTGGAGCAGCGCAAGAACCTGCGCGACCGCTTCAATTTCGAGGCGGACCTGCCGGCGGGCTGACGGACGGCGTGCGCCTTGAAGCGTCCACATTGGCGATAGAGAAGCAGTCGGACAAAGCAGGCTTGGCGGGGTCATGGGCACTCGGGGGACGATGAGGCATCGTGTGGTTGGCGGCATGATCGCCGGCCTTCTGCTGTTGGCAGCGACGCCCGCAATGGCCGAACCCCCGGCCGAACTGATCTCCAGCTTCCGCCTCAAGCATGGCGAGGTTCGCGTCGTGCGCGATGCCACCCTCGACCGCATCGCCATGGACCAGGCGCGCGCGATGGCGGCGAAGGACGACCTCAGCCACGACGCTCTCGGACCGTTCAACCGCCGCGTCGCACCGGCCGGCGCGGGGCGCGCCGCCGAAAACATCGCCTATGGCTACGACAATTTCGAGAAGACGCTCGGCCAGTGGATCGACTCCTCCGGGCATCGCAAGAACCTCTTGCTGCACAATGCCTCCCGCGTCGGCATCGCCAGCGCCAGGAACGCCAGCGGCAAGCGCACCTATTGGGCGATGGTCATTGCCGGCGACTACGAGCCGAAGGGCAAAGGCAAGGGCAAGAAGAAGGACGGTGAGCCGCTGGTTGCCGTGAAGCGCGAGGCGGCGCCTGCCAGCAAGCCGAAGCCGAGCAACTGTCACATCAAGCTGCTCAGCCTCTGCATCTGAGGCGGGCTCCGCGCTCGCGTACCGTCTTGATTGCGGACATTGCTCCGGGGCCCGCCCCGCAATCGCCGGGGAGACGTGCAGAGCCCGTCGGTGCAACTTGCGATAAGGCTGGCCGAACGCGTTCCGAAGTGAAATAATCCACTCGAAACTGGCGCATATTTTGGCCCGATGCTGCAACGCATTCGGCGATATGGATTTGGTTTCCGATGCCCGCCCTCTCCCAGGACGTGGTGGCAGATTTGAAGCAGGAGAACGCCCGGCTATTGGCCGAGTTGCGCGCCGCGCACGATCGGGAGAATGCGACTGCCGACGTCCTGAAAGTGATCGCGACGTCGTCCTCCGACGTGCAGCCGGTGTTCGACGCAATCGCCACCAGCGCCAACCGGTTGATCGGGGGCTTTTCCACCACAGTATTCCGTTTCGTCGACGGAATTGCGCACCTTGCCGCGTTCACCCGCACGAATGCCGTCGCAGATGCACATCTCACACAGATGTTTCCGCGGCCCATTGCGGACTTTCCAAGCTTTCAACTCGCCTCGTTCGGAAAGGTTGTCCCCGTCCCCGACACCGAGGCCACCTCCGAACTGCAGATCCGAGACGTCGCCCGATTGCGCGGTTTCCGCGCGATGCTCTTCGCACCGATCATGAAGGGCGGAACTGCAATCGGCATGATCAGCGTCACGCGTCCTCAGCCGGGTAACTTTGCCGAGCACGACAAGCAACTGCTGCGGACCTTTGCGGAGCAGGCTGTCATCGCCATAGACAATGCGAATCTGTTCAGCGAAGTACAGCAGCGCACAAACGACTTGACTGAATCGCTTCAGCAGCAGACCGCGGTCGGAGACGTTCTCAAGACGATCAGCCGCTCGACCTTCGATCTGCAGCCGGTGCTCGATACGCTCGTTCAGACCGCGGCGCGCTTGTGCAACGCCGAGATGGCTTTCATCATGCGGCGCGAAGGCGATCTCTACCGCGCCGGAGCCGCGGTCGGTTACACCGCAGACTATATCGAGTTCATCAAGAACCACCCCATCGCCCCGGGGCGCGGCACGATCACGGGGCGGGCGGTGACGGAAAAACGTCCGGTCCAGATCTTCGATGTCGCCTCCGACCCAGAATATACGCTGCAGGAGGCGACGACGCTCGGCGGCCAGCATACAGCGCTTTGTGTACCGCTGCTGCGCCAGAACGAACCGATCGGGACAATCGTGCTCGCGCGCCAACGCACGGAGCTCTTCACCGAGAAGCAAATCGAGCTCGTCACCACCTTCGCCGACCAAGCCGTCATCGCGATCGAAAATGTGCGCCTGTTCGATGAACTTCGGCAACGGACAAATGACCTAAGCGAGTCATTGCAGCAGCAGACGGCGACGGCAGACGTGCTGAAGGTCATCAGCCGTTCCGCCTTCGACCTTCAGAAGGTGCTTGATACGCTGACGGAATCCGCAGCGCGCCTATGCAATGCGGATATGGCGGCGATTGCGCGCAAGGACGAGCGCGGCTTCTATCATGCCACCGGCTACAATTTTCGCGTGGATTGGGTCAAGGTCGCCGACGTCCACCGGCTTCAGCCCGGCAGAGGCAGTTTGATCGGCCGCGTTCTCCTCGAACAGCGGTCCATTCAAATCCTCGATGTGCTGGCCGATCCCGAATATGCCTACCTGGACATGCAGAAGGCCGCAGGCTTTCGCACGCTGCTCGGCGTGCCGATGATGCGCGAAGGTGAACCGATCGGAGTGTTGTTCCTGGGCCGCACAACGGTTCAATCCTTTTCCGAGAAACAGGTCGAGCTGGTTTCGACGTTTGCCGATCAGGCGGTCATTGCTATCGAGAACGTGCGTCTTTTCGAGGAAGTGCAGGCCACGAGCCGTGACCTGCAGGACGCCCTGACATACCAAACCGGAAGTGCCAGTATTTTGAAGGTCATCGCGTCCTCCCCGACCGAGATCGATCCGGTCCTGAACGCGATTGTCGAAAGCGCCTGTGAGCTCTGCGAAAGCTCTGATGCGGTCCTTCGCCTGAGAAGGGACGACCATCTTCAACTGGTTGCACATCACGGCCCGATAGTGCCCTCCCGCAGCACGTGGCCCATCAATCGCAAATGGACAGCCGGCCGCTCGATCCTCGACCGGAGTCCAGTCCAGGTGGGGGACATCACCTCGCCGGAAGGCGATGAATTTCCTGATGGACGAGAACTCAGGCGCGATGACGGCGTGCGGACTATCCTCAGTGTACCGCTTTTGCGCGAAGGCGAAGGAATTGGCGCCATCACCCTTCGACGCACCGAGGTCAATCCGTTCAACGCCAAGCAGATTGCTCTGCTTCAGACCTTCGCCGATCAGGCCGTCATTGCAATTGGAAATGTCCGACTGTTCGAAGAAGTACGGGAACGCACGCGCGAGCTTACGGAATCCCTCGAGCAGCAGACCGCGACTGCGGAAGTTTTGGCGACGATCAGCTCGTCCGCCGGCGAGTTGGAGCCGGTCTTCGACAAGATGCTGGAGAATGCGACCCGCGTCTGCGGAGCTCGATTTGGTACCATGAATCTCTATGAGGAAGGCGGCTTCCGCACGGTTGCACTCTACAACGCGCCGCAGGCCTATGTTGATACCCGCCTGTACCAGAGCATTCGCCCGCACCCCGGCAGCGGTCTCGGCACTGTGGAGAAGACTCATCAGCCCGTCCACATCGAGGACATCCGGAGCCAGCCGCCTTACATTGAAGGCAATCCCAACGTCCGCGCGCTCGCCGACCTTGCCGGAGCAAGAACCCTCGTCATCGTGCCCATGCTCAGGGAGGACGAGCTGATCGGGACGATCACGATCTTCCGCCAGGAAGTGAAGCCATTTACTTCGAAGCAGATCGCGTTGGTTGCCAATTTCGCGAATCAGGCCGTCATCGCGATCGAGAACGCTCGTCTGTTGAATGAATTGCGCAAACGCACAAAGGAGCTCTCGCAGTCTCTCGAAGAGCTGCGCGCGACACAGGATCGACTGATCCAGACCGAAAAGCTCGCCTCACTTGGCCAGCTAACCGCAGGCATCGCCCATGAAATCAAGAACCCGCTCAATTTCGTCAACAACTTCTCATCGCTCTCGTCGGAATTGATCGGCGAGCTGAACGAGAAGCTGCGCGCGACCGAGTTGGACGAGGCGGTCAGGCAGGAGATCGACGAACTCACGCAGGTTCTCCAGGCCAACCTCGCAAGGATCGTGCAGCACGGCGCACGCGCCGATTCCATCGTGAAGAACATGCTGCTGCATTCGCGACAGGGCTCTGGCGAGCGCCGCGCCGCCGACATCAATGGGATCGTCGAGGAAGGCCTCAATCTCGCCTATCACGGCGCGCGCGCGGAAAAGCCGGATTTTCACATTACGCTCGAGCGAAAGCTCGATCCCTCCGCGGGGATCGTCGGTGTGTACCCGCAGGAAATAACGCGGGTCTTTCTCAATCTGATCTCGAACGGCTTCTACGCGGCCATGAAACGCAAGGAAGTCGCCGGCGATGGGTTCGAGCCCGTTCTTAGCGCGACAACAAGGGGTCTCGACCGCGCCGTGGAAATCCGCATTCGCGACAATGGCACCGGAATTCCGGCTGATGTGAGGGAGAAGATATTCAATCCGTTCTTCACGACCAAGCCGGTTGGCGAAGGAACCGGGCTCGGCCTGTCGATATGTCACGACATTATCGTGAAACAACATGGCGGCAGCATTGATTTCAAGACCGAGCCGGGCGCCTATACGGAGTTCATCATCACGCTGCCACGCACTGCGGCCAGCGCCATGCAGACCGGAGACAAGGGGTGAGCGTGTACATTTTGGTGGTTGACGACGAGCCGGACGTCGAGGTGCTGTTTCGCCAGCAATTCCGACGCGATCTGCGCGCCGGCCGCTTTCTGATGGAATTTGCATCGTCGGCGCCAGCGGCGCTGCAGCGCGCCATGGAGTTCCGGGATGCGACGCTCATTCTGATCCTTTCAGACATCAACATGCCCGGCATGAGCGGGCTCGAGATGTTACCGATTGTACGTGCGGCCCGGCCCGACGTCCCCGTCATCATGATCACGGCTTATGGTGATACCGAAACCAAGCGCAAAGCGCTGGACAGCGGCGCTACTGATCTGTTGACCAAACCGATTGACTTTGCGGCGCTGCGCCAGGAGATCGAGGCGAGGCTCGGTCACGCCGCATGATCGTCATGTGGGCGCAGCTCGGTGCGCCTGCAGGTCCACGTCGGCCTTACCCGATCTTGCTCGCATGCGTCATTGTGTCTAACTCTGGGAACCCGATGGCAGAGGCTCTCACTTGATCGACATCGACCGAATACGTGCCGACACGCCGGCCGCTGACCGGCTCGCGTATCTCCACAACGCGGGCGCGGCTCTCATGCCGGCACCTGTCGTCGCGGCGATGAAGGGGCATATCGACCTCGAGAGCGAGATCGGAGGCTATGCCGCCGCCGACCGCGAGGCGCGCCGGCTTGATTCAGTCTATGGCTCGGTAGGCCGCCTGCTGAATGCCGCGCCCGATGAGATCGCCCTCATGGAGAACGCGACGGTTGCCTGGCAGATGGCGTTCTATGCGCTTTCATTTCGCAAAGGCGATCGCATCCTGACCGCCGAGGCGGAATACGCCGCCAACTATGTCGCGTTTCTTCAGGTCGCCAAGCGCACAGGCGCGGTCATCGAGGTCGTGCCGAGCGATCCCGGCGGCGAGCTCGACATCCACGCGCTCGAGCGCATGATCGACGAGCGCGTGAAGCTGATCGCCATCACCTGGGTTCCGACCAATGGCGGGCTGGTCAATCCCGCAGCGGCCGTCGGCAAGATCGCGCGGGCACACGGCATTCCCTATCTGCTCGACGCCTGCCAGGCGGTCGGCCAGATGGCGGTCGACGTCGAAGCCATCGGCTGTGACATGCTGTCGGCCACGGGGCGCAAATTCCTGCGTGGCCCGCGCGGCACCGGCTTTCTCTATGTCCGCCGCGATCTGCTGCAACGGCTCGAGCCGCCGATGATCGACCACTTTGCGGCGCCCTGGGTCTCGCGTGACCAATATCACCTCCGTGACGATGCGCGCCGTTTCGAGACCTGGGAGAACAACTACGCGGCGCGGCTCGGGCTCGGCGCTGCCGTCGACTACGCGCTCGATATCGGCATGGGTCCTATCGAGCAGCGCTGCCGCCTGCTGGCAGACCGCCTTCGGGGCGGCCTCGCCTCCGTTCGCGGCATCACAATTCGCGACCTCGGACGCACACCAGGCGCCATCGTCAGCTTCACGATGGACCGATATGAGGCGGACACGATTGTCAGCAGTGCCGCTGCCGCCGGCATCACCATCGGTGCTTCACATCCGTCGAGCACCCGCATCGACGCCGAGATCCGGGCGCTGCCGCCGCTCGTGCGCGCCTCCCCGCACTACTACAACACGGAGGCCGAGATCGACCGGCTGATCGGCCACCTCGCAGGCCTGACACCGCGATAGCGGGGCGGCCGCGCCGCTCAGGTGCAGCGCGCGCTCAATCCGGATGCACTGAGCCTCGCCATGACCTCGTCGAGATGCGCGCTGTCGCGGGTCTCGATCACGAGTTGCAGCAGCGTCGCCTTGGCCGGCAGGTCGGAGAAGGTCCGCTGATGCGAGACCTCGATGATGTTGGCGCCAGCCTCGGCCAGCAGCGCAGCCACCGCTGCCAGCTGCCCGGGCCGGTCGGGGATATCGAGCGACAGCTGGGTCAGCCGTCCCTCGCGCGCCAGTTCGCGGGTGAGGACGGAGGCGATCAGCCGCGTGTCGATATTGCCGCCGCTCAGCACCAGGCCGACCTTCTGGCCGGCAAAGCGGGACGGATCGGACATCAGCGCGGCGAGGCCGGCGGCGCCGGCGCCCTCGACGACCGTCTTCTCGATCGAGATCAGGGTCGCGACGGCGCGCTCGAGCTCGGCCTCGTTGACCAGCGCGATGTCGTCGACGAGGCGCCGGACGATTTCAGTCGTGATCTTGCCCGGCGACTTCACCGCGATGCCCTCGGCGAGCGTATCGCCGCGGGCCGGCAGATTGCCGTCATGGATGGCATTGTACATCGAGGGATAGAGCCAGGCCTCGACGCCCAGAATCCGCAGCGATGGCTTGATCGATTTCGCGGCGATGGAAATGCCGCTGATCAGGCCGCCGCCGCCGATCGGGACGACCAGCGTGTCGAGCTCCGGCACCGCCTTCAACATCTCCAGCCCGACGGTGCCCTGCCCCGCGATGACAAGCGGATCGTCATAAGGGTGGACGAAGATCATGCCGTGAGCTTCGCCGTGGCTCCGCGCGAACGCGGCCGCCTCCTCCAGCGTCGCGCCCGTCACCACCACCTCCGCGCCGTGGTGCTTCGTGTTCTCGACCTTCACCATGGGCGTGCCGACCGGCATCACGATGGTGGCGGGAATGCCAAGCCGCCTGGCGTGATAGGCGACGCCCTGCGCGTGGTTGCCCGCCGACATGGCGATGACGCCGCGCGCACGCTCCTCCGGCGTCAGTGCCGTGAGGCGGTTGAGCGCGCCGCGCTCCTTGAACGAGGAGGTGAACTGGAGGTTCTCGAATTTGAGCCAGATGTCACAGCCGCAGATATTGCTCAGCGTGCGGCTGTAGCTACAGGGCGTCTCGACGACGGCCCCCCGGATGGTCTCGGCGGCCGCGTGAATATCACTAGGAGCGACCGGAAGGCCGCTGAGATCGGAGGACGTGGTTTGGGACAAGTCAGCCATGGGACAGCATAGAGCATTTGCCCGGCTCGGGCGACAAGCCAACCGCTATTTGGTAAATTCCCGGGAACGTGAAGCCCGCCACAGCGTCCACAGCGTGCGCAGCCGCGACGAAGGCTGCGGCGTGAACGGATTGCGTCCCGGACGCGACAGGCGCTTCAGATCGGCCTGAGCCTGGCTCAGCGGCAGGAACGCCGGCCGCACGGACGACGGCAGCTGCGCCAGCAGCGACGAGGCCGTCGTCACATGCTGCCGGGCTTCACCCGCAAGCTGTTCGAGCACCGCATGGAGATTGGGCGTCTCCTTGCTGGCGAACACGTCCTCCATGTTGCAATTGTGGTTCGCCAGCAGCTGCTGCGGCAGGAACAATTGCCGGTGCGCGGCATCGCGCGGCAAATTGGCGATGACCTGCACGATGCCCTGCGCCAGCCCGGCATGACGGGCAAGATGCTCGACCGCCTCCGACGGCGACCCCATGATCCGCGCAGCGAGGGCGAACAACGCCGAACAGGTCGCGGCCAGATAGCCTTCCAGCGCCGCCATGGTCGGCATCGGATCGTTGTAGAGATCGAACTGGTGCTCGTCGGCGAGCAGCGACAGCGGCTCGACCGGCAGGTCGAAATCGCGGATCGCGCGGAGCAGCTCGGCCGCCACCGGATTGCCCTCGGCGCTGCCATGGGCATGGCCGGAAAGCATGTCGGTCCACCATTGCAGGCGGATTTCGCCGGGCAAGGGCTGGCTCACCTGGTCGCGGACCCGGACGATCTCGACATTGAAGGCATAGAGCGCGAGCAGCGCACGGCGCTCGGCGGCGGGCGCGAACAGGGTCGCGACATAGCGCGGAAAGTCGTGGCTGCGCACGAGATCGGCGCAGAAGGCAACGGAATCGGGCGGAGGTGCAGCGCTGCTCATGGCACGGCGATCAGCGCGGCCGCAACGCGGCGCCGTTCGCCGATCATGATGTTGTAGGTGCGCACGGCCGGGCCGGTCTGCATCGTGTCCAGCACCACCCTCACCGCCTTCAGAGCCTGCCGCAGCGCCGGCGGCGGCAGCCAGACCCCGGTTCCGGTGCCAATCAGGAGCGTATCGATGCTGTTGGCGGCTGCGAAGACCCGATCCAGCGAATAGCGGTCGATCTTCGTGGGGTCCGTCACATCCCAGGCCCAGATCGCATCGGGCAGACAGAGCAGCGATCCCCGATGCGACATGCCGGCAAAGGCGAAGCCGCCCTTGCCATAGGCCTCGATCGGCGCCGAGCGCGGGAAATGCGGTGCGTTGGGATCGCCGGTCATGAACTTGGTCCGAATGGGCTTACTGCCCTCGCAAACGCGTGCGAGGGCGTGCAGTTCGGATCATGCCTTGTTTTTCTTCGCCGGCGTAGCGGTATCGGGCGCATCTTCCCGATGCTCGCCGACGCCGAGATAGATCAGGATCGGCGCCGCGATGAAGATCGAGGTGTAGGTGCCGACCAGCACCACGCCGAACATCATCACCGCGGTGAAGCTGTGGATGGCGTGACCGCCGAACAGGAGCAGCGCCAGCAGCGCCAGCGTCACGGTGAAGTGGGTGATGATCGAGCGCGACAGGGTCGAGTTGATCGACTCGTTGAGAAGCTTCGGCATCGGCATCTTCTTGTAGCGCCGCAGCATTTCGCGAATGCGGTCATAGATGACGACGGTGTCGTTGAGCGAATAGCCGAGAATGGTCAGAAGCGCGGCGATGCTGGTCAGATCGAAATCGACCTGGCTGATCGACATGAAGCCGATCGTCAGCACGATGTCGTGCACGTTGGCGATCATGGCGCCCAGCGCGAACTGCCACTCGAAGCGGAACCAGAGATAGATCAGGATCGAGACGATCGCGAGCATCAGGCCGAGCATGCCGTAGGCCAGAAGCTCGCCGGAGACGCGCGGGCCGACCACCTCGACGCGGCGATAGTCGACGGAATCGCCGAGCGCGGTGCGGACCTTCTGCACGGCCGCCTGCTGGGCGGCGTCGCCGCCGGGCTGCTCCGCAACGCGGATCAGGACGTCGGCGGGGCCACCGAACTGCTGGAGCTGAACTTCGCCGAGATGCAGGGCATCCAGCGTCGTACGCATCGCCGCGATGTCGGCGGTGCCGGACCTGGCCTGCACCTCGAGCAGCGTGCCGCCGCGGAAGTCGATGCCGAAATTCAGGCCGTGGGTGAAGAACAGCGTGATCGCGACGATCGACAGCGCCGCCGAGATCGGGAAGCTGA
The DNA here is from genome assembly GCF_028128955.1 of Bradyrhizobium sp. CCBAU 11386. Lineage (NCBI taxonomy): Bacteria > Pseudomonadati > Pseudomonadota > Alphaproteobacteria > Hyphomicrobiales > Nitrobacteraceae > Bradyrhizobium > Bradyrhizobium sp. CCBAU 11386. Next base: position 43,561 of record NZ_LBKA01000221.1, on the reverse strand, counting down.
TGCGGCGGAAGCGCGTGAAGTCGAAATGCGTATCGTCCGGGACGATGCGCAGCGACGGCAACAGGCCGAACACCGCGACGACGGTGAGGATGGCAATGAGGACGCCGAGCCCGATGAGAACGGTGTGAGTCACGATCAGGCTCCTAGATCGGCACGCTCTGCGGCCGCTTCCACCGCACCCACCCGGCCACGATCAGCCGGGTCAGCGTGAAGGCGGTGAACACCGTGGTGATGATGCCGATACCGAGCGTCACGGCGAAGCCGCGCACCGGTCCGGTGCCGATGTAGAACAGCACCGCGGCGGCAATGAAGGTGGTGATGTTGGAATCGAGAATGGTCGCGAGCGCCCGCTTGAAGCCGGCGTCGATCGCCGAGATCGCGTTGCGGCCGCCGCGCAGCTCCTCGCGGATGCGCTCGTAGATCAGCACGTTGGAGTCGACCGCGATGCCGACGGTAAGCACGATGCCGGCGATGCCGGGCAGCGTCAGCGTGGCGTTGAGCAGCGACAACAGGCCGAAGATCATCGCGACGTTGATGGCCACCGCGATGTTGGCAAACACGCCGAACAGCCGGTAAGTCAGCAGCATGAACACGATGACCAGGATCGAGCCGACATAGGCCGCCAGCTCGCCCTTCTCGATCGAATCCTGACCGAGGCCCGGACCGACGGTGCGCTCCTCGACCACGGTGAGCGGCGCCGGCAGCGCACCGGCGCGCAAGAGGATCGCCAGGTCGTTGGCCGACTGCACGGTGAAATTGCCGGAAATCTGGCCCTGGCCGCCGGTGATCGGCTCGCGGATGACGGGCGCCGAGATCACCTTGTTGTCGAGCACGATCGCGAAGGGCAACCCTACGTTCTCTTGGGTGGCCTGCGAGAACTTGCGCGCGCCCGACGTGTTGAACTTGAAGCTCACGACAGGCTCGCTCGTGCGCTGGTCGAAGCTGGCCTGCGCGTCCGTCAGGTCGCCACCGGCGACCAGTACCTGCTTCTTGACCACGTAGGGTGTGGGCGGCGGCGAGGCACTCATCAGGAGCTCGGATTCCGGCGGCAACCGCCCCTGCTGCGCCTGATCCGGCGGCACGGAGGTGTCGACCATGCGGAATTCCATCTTCGCGGTCTTGCCCAGCAATTCCTTCAGGCGGGTCGGGTCCTGAAGGCCGGGCACCTGCACCAGGATGCGGTCGTTGCCCTGGCGCTGGATGACGGGCTCGACGGTGCCGAGTTCGTTGACGCGGCGCTCGACGATCTGGATCGACTGCTCGATGGTCTTGCGCATGCGGTCGAGCATCGCGGCCTGCGGGATGCTGAGGCGGATCACCCCGCCGCCGGCATCGGTCACGTCAAGGTCGCGCTGACCGCTGGATCCTATCAACCCGCCCAGCGGTTGGGACAGCTCTCGCAGCTTGGCGAGCGCAGGCTGCACGTCGGTTTCCTTGGTAATACGGACCTCGGCCGCGTCGTTGCGCACGGTGACGCCGCCGGTGAAGCCGATCTTGGCGTCGCGCAGCGTCCGGCGAACGTCGTCGCGGACCTGGTCGAGCCTTTCCTTCTTCACATAGTTGCCGTCGACCTCGAGCAGCAGATAGGAGCCGCCCTGGAGGTCCAGGCCGAGCACGAGCCGGCGCTGCGCCCAGGCCGGCCAGGTCTTCACCTGCGCCTCGGGGAAGAAGTTCGGGACCGCGCAGAGGCACACGATCAGCGCCGTCAGGATGATCCCGAGCGCCCTCCACCGCGTGAAATACAACATCGACTGGACCTGTCAGATCAGGAGACTTGAGAGACTCGCCGCAGCGCTCACTTCGCCGCGGTGTCGTCCTTGGCGCTTTCCTTCGCGCTTTCCTTGGCCGGCTCGCCCTTGGCGCGCACGCCGGAGATCATCTGGCGCATCTGCCGCACGCGGACGCCATCGGAAATCTCGAACTCGATCTGGTCGTCGTCGACGACCTTGGTGACCTTGCCGACGAGGCCGCCCGAGGTCACGACGGTGTCGCCGCGACGGATGTTCTTCACGAGGTCGGCGTGGTCACGGACCTTCTTCTGCTGCGGACGCAGAATCAGGAAGTACATGATCACGAAGATCAGGGCGAACGGCAGCAGCGACATCAACATGCTGTTGGTGTCGCCGGCGCCCGCAGCCTGGGCATACGCAGGGGTAATCAGCATTCGGACGATCCTCGTGAGAACGGGGGAAAGCCGGTCAGGCCCTCAAAGGCGACCGGCTCGGTCAAATTCGCGCGGACTATAGCGGCCACCGCCCCAATTGCAACGCTGCCAGACCGCCCTTTTGGCCACCTTGCGGCGCGCCGTCAGGCCCGATAAGGCTGCATTCTCAGGAACTTCGGACATGCCCAAAAAACCAAGCAAAAGCCCGGCCGGCAAAGGCCCCCGTACCCCTGCCAGGAAGCCTGCCCGCGTCGCGGCAAAACGCCCCACGGCAGCTCTCAAGGCAACCTCCAAGCCAGTCTCCAAGGCAGGCCCCGACCTCCCCCAGGAGCGCATCGTCCGCGCCCTCGAGACCATTGCGGCGCACCTCTCCGCCCAGGGCAATCCGGTCGCCGAACCCGAATCGTTCGAGCGGGCGGATGCCTATGTCTGGCACCCCGACGGCCGCCTCTCTGCGGTGCCGCGGGTCAGCCGCGTCGAGCTGTTCCTCCTCAAGGGCGTCGACCGGATGCGCGACATCCTGATGGAAAACACCGAGCGCTTCGCAGGCGGCCTGCCCGCCAACAACGCCCTGCTCTGGGGCGCGCGCGGCATGGGCAAGTCGTCGCTGGTGAAGGCCGCGCATGCCAGCATCAATGCGGACCGCAAGCCGGCCGACAAATTGAAGCTGATCGAGATCCACCGCGAGGACATCGAGACTTTGCCCGCGCTGATGGAGCAGCTGCGCGCCTCGTCCTTCCGCTTCATCGTGTTCTGCGACGACCTCTCCTTCGACGGCAATGACGCCTCGTACAAATCGCTCAAGGCCGTGCTCGAAGGCGGCATCGAGGGGCGGCCCGAGAACGTCATCCTCTACGCCACCTCCAACCGCCGCCACCTGCTGGCGCGCGAGATGATCGAGAACGAGCGCTCGACCGCGATCAATCCCGGCGAAGCGGTCGAGGAAAAGGTGTCGCTGTCGGATCGTTTCGGCCTCTGGCTCGGCTTCCACCGTTGCAGCCAGGACGAATATCTCGCCATGGTGCGCGGCTATTGCAGCCATTTCGGCATCGAGGTCGATGACGAGGCCCTGGAGCACGAGGCGCTGGAATGGTCGACCACGCGCGGCTCGCGCTCGGGCCGCGTCGCCTGGCAATTCGTGCAGGAGCTCGCGGGACGCCTCGGCGTGAAGCTGACGGCGAAGTAGCGGAAAGTATCGCCTCGCCCGCAACTGTCATTCCCCGCGCAGGCGGGGAATCCAGTACGCCGCGGCCTCTCCGTATCCCCTTGGCATCTCCAGAAACGAAATCGCCCGCTTTCGCGGGCGATGAATGCGTTCGTATGGCCAGCGCTATGGGGCGGCAGCGCCTCACGCCCCGTTCAGGAATTGAAGCGGGTCAACCGGACTCGATCCCTTGCGGATCTCGAAGTGGAGCTGCGGCGACGCCACCTCCCCGGATTGACCCGACTTGGCAATGACCTGACCGCGCTTGATGGTATCGCCGCGCTTCACCAACAGCTCACTCGCATGGGCATATGCGGTGACGTAGCCGTTGGAGTGCCGAACCAGGACCAGATTGCCGTAACCTTTTAGCTCGTTGCCGGAATAAGCGACGACGCCGTCTTCAGCCGCCTTGACCGGCGTCCCCTCGGGCACCGCGAGATTGATGCCGTCATTGGACTTGCCGTTGGTCTTGGCGCCGTAGCTCGTGACCACCTTGCCGCGCACCGGCCAGCGGAAGGTCGGCAGCGCGCCGGTGGCCTCCGCAGCCTTCGCCGGCGTCTCGGCGGGCTTCTCTTCGACATTGGCCGTGGCCTGGGCCAGGCGCGCGCTCTGCACCGGCGCGACGGCGGCCATCTTCGTCGCAGGCGCCGGAGCCGCCGCGACGGGCTGCAACGTACCTGCGACCGGGGCAGCCGCGACCGGAACCGCAGCAACGGGTACTGCGAGAGCGGCGGTCTTTGCACCCGGCACGGTCAGCCTGGCGCCGAGCTTGAGCTTTGCGGACGGATCGAGACCGTTGGCGCGAGCCAGTTCAGCCGCCGAGATATGGTTCTTGCGGGCAATGCTGGCGAGCGTGTCGCCGCGGTTGACGAAGTGCGTGCTCGGCGGCGCGGCAACGGCCGCAACCGGCTTCGCCGCCGGCGCCATCGCGGGAGCCGCCGCGACGGGAGCCATTGCCGGCGCGGGTGCAGCCGCGGTCGCGCCCGGATGCGGGATGATCAGCTGCTGGCCGGGCGAGAGCGTGCGCGGACCCTTGTAGCCGTTGGCGGCGAGGATCGCCTGCGGCGTGACGTGATAGCGCTTGGCGAGCACGTCGAGCGTGTCGCTGGTGCCGACGATGATCTTGGTGCCGCCGGCCGGTTGGGCGGCCGCGACCGAGCGCGACGGCACGGTGGCCGTGGTCTCCAGACGCGGCTGCGCCGGGGGCGCGTAGGAGCCGACGCCACGCCCGCCACCGGACACCCCGCCACCTGCCGCAACGGGATAGGATTGCGGCGCGGACACCGCGGGCGGCGGCAAGGGCTGCGACTGATAATAGCCGGGCTGCGTCTGCGGCCGCGAATATTGCGGCAGCTCACGCTGCGGCGGCGGCGCCTGCTGCACCGAACCGGTCGATTCAGTCGAGAAGGGATTGGAGAAGTTCGACTGGGACAGCCGCGACGACATGTCGGCGCTGCACCCTGCGAAACTGACGGCGATCAGCGCCAGCACCGCGACCTGCGGTACGCGGCGCGAGTAAAGCAACTCGGCGACGACAGACATGGTTACTCACTCGTACGCAACAGAACTGGTCTTTTAAGTAAACACGCGCCGAGTAAATAACGGCTTAACCCTCCCAATAAGATGTTGGCAGCACAGCCAATCCGGAAATCTACAGCTCCCGCGCCACGCCGGGCAGTGCCGGCACGAAACGGACCTCGACGAGTTCCTTGCGGTCGACCCCCTTCGCGCTGCGGGTCAGGCGGATCAGCGTCTGCACCCCCTGGTGCGGCCCGACGGGCGCGATCAGGATGCCGCCGACCTCGAGCCGCTCGACCAGGTTCTCCGGAATCCGCTCCATGGCGGCGGTGACGATGATGCGGTCGAACGGGCCGATGTTGGCAGGCAGGTTGAGACCGTCGCCCAGCATCACCTCGACATTGTGATAGTTGAGCTTCTCAAGCCTGGCGCGTGCGGCGTCCGCAAGCTTGCGATAGCGCTCGACCGTCAGCACGTGACCTGCGAGCCGCGACAGCACGGCGGCCTGATAGCCGGAGCCCGCGCCGATCTCGAGCACGCGGTGCTGCTTCTGGAGCTGGAGCTGCTCGGTCATGTAGGCGACGACGAAGGGCTGGCTGATGGTCTGCCCGCACGCGATCGGCAGCGCGCTGTCACGATAGGCCCCCTCGCGATCGGCCTCGTCGACGAACAGCTCGCGCGGCACCTCCTCCATCGTTCGCAGCACCGCCTGATCGCTGATGCCCCGACGCCTCAGCGTGAGCTGAAACATCATCTTTTCCGGCGGGTGCTGATGGGAGGTCATTGCTACCAGTACTATCTCGTCAGGTCCGGATCGTCGCTTGCGGAGCTCAAGGCTGCGGCAGGAATCCTGTTCCTGCTCAGGAACTCATGATAGCCTTTCGCTGAGGTATTTGACCACAAATTGGCTTGCAGCGGACTGGCCGCGAAGGCCATTTTCAGGTGTCCGTTCGCCGAAACGCGCATTGCGTCGATTCGCGTTATCTGCGAACGTTTTCTGGAATGGGCAAGGACTCACCGACAATGACCGCGACAGGGCTTTCCGGCCGCTCTGTATTCCTCGTCGAAGACGAGGTGATGATCAGGATGATGGTCGCGGACATGCTCGAAGAGCTCGGCTACAAGATCGCAGCCGAAGCCGGCGATATCCCCGAAGCGATGCGGCTCGCCGAAGCGACCCAGTTCGACATCGCCATCCTCGACGTCAACGTCAACGGCAAGGTGATCTCCCCGGTCGCCGACCTGATCAAGGCCAAGGGCTGTCCGTTCATCTTCGCCACCGGCTACGGCTCCTCCGGCCTGCCCGAGCAGTATCGCGACCGGCCGGCGCTCCAGAAGCCGTTCCAGCTCGACGCGCTCGGCAAGACCATCGAGGCCGCCCTTCGCGGCGGCTAGCTTTCCCGTTGCTCGCGCCCTCCTTCACTTTTCCCCGGCGGGGAGAGGTCGGATTGCGCAGCAATCCGGGTGAGGGGCCGCGGCGTTCAGTGAGATTGCAACCCCTCACCCGGATCGCATCTTTCGATGCGATCCGACCTCTCCCTTCGGGAGAGGTGAAGAATACCGCATGCTTTGGCTACTATTTCAGGGCCGCACCCAGCGCTTCGGAAAACGCCTCGTTGGTGCGGTCGAGCCTGAGCGGCGTGACCGAGACGTACCGCTCGCGCAGCGCCGCCAGATCAGTGCCCTCGGCGGGCGTATCCATCATCGCCGCGCGCTCGAAGCCGATCCAGAAATAGGGATTGTTGCGGCCGTCCCTGCGCTCGTCGATCCTGAGGAAGCCGAGATTGCGCTTGCCCTGGCGCGTGACGCGAATGCCGAGCACGTCCTCCGGCGCGCAGGACGGGAAGTTGACGTTGATGACGGTCTCCTTCGGGATGCCGGCGGCCATCACCTTGCGCAGGATGTCGGGGCCGAACTTGCGCGCGGTGTCCCACGGCGGCCGCTCGCGGGTCTCGACGCTGAACTCCTGCGACAGTGCGAACGACGGCAGCCCCAGGATGGTGCCCTCCAGCGCGCCGGCGATGGTGCCGGAATAGACCACGTCCTCGGCGACGTTGCGGCCCTTGTTGACGCCCGACAGCACGAGATCTGGCGGCATGGCGCCCAGGATATGGCGCGCGCCCATGATGACGCAGTCGGTCGGGGTGCCGCGCACGGCGAAGTGCCGCGGCCCGACCTCGCGCAGGCGCAAGGGGTCGTTCAGCGACAGCGAATGTGACACGCCGGACTGGTCGAGCTCGGGCGCCACCACCCAGACGTCGTCGGACAATGCCCGTGCGATCTCTTCCACGACCTTGAGGCCGGGAGCGTGAATGCCGTCGTCATTGGTGCAGAGAATGCGCATGCGAAAGGTCGATTCCTGAAGGGGTCTGAGCCGTCTTATCCGGCTGGGACCGATCAGGCAAACCGGCCGCCGCGCAGATCTCATCTGTGATCCCGCTCATTGCCGCAGCGCAGCAGCCGGCCGACGTCGGTTCCCGGGGCCTGCTTCCGGATGACGCCGACCTATTCGAGCCCGATGCCGTATTCAACTAGCAACGGATGCGCCATTGCGGCAGGAAGCGTGCGAGCCTGCCCTCGGCACGCAGCTTCATCGCCGGTACGACCGGACTCACGACAGGAGCCTCGATCACGCCGAGCGCCTCCAGCTGCGCAACGATCGGATCTGACGCCGGCGTCTGCGGAAAACGCTCGCGTGCCACCGTCAGCGCCTTGTCGAAATCCGTAGCATTTACGCCGGGCTTGGCTCGCCGGCTCTGCACGAGATCCTCGTCCCAGAGCCGCGCGATCTCGATGTCGAGCACGCCGCGCAGGCGCTGATCGACAGCCTGGATGCCGGTACCCGTCACCGCCCATTGTCTGCCGATCCAGAAGATATCGCGGTGCAAGGCCATGAACGGTGGATTCGCATTGACGGTGGCCGTCAGGATAACCGGCCGCCTGATCTTCGCAACCAAACGTTTCTGCGTTTCGGCGAGCAATACGCCTCAGTCGCGCGAGATCACCTTCAGACCACCCATGTACGGCTGGAGCACGCTGGGGACGGCGATCGAGCCGTCCTCCTGCTGATAGGTCTCCATCACGGCGATCAGCGCGCGGCCGACCGCGGTACCGGAGCCGTTCAGCGTATGCACGAAGCGCGGCTTGCCGTCCGGCCCGCGCGAGCGCGCATCCATGCGGCGCGCCTGGAAGTCGCCGCAGACCGAGCAGCTCGAGATCTCACGGAACATGCCGCCATCGCCCTGCCCGGGCATCCAGACCTCGATGTCATAGGTTTTTTGCGACGAAAAACCCATATCCCCTGCGCAGAGCGTCATCACGCGATAATGCAGGTCGAGCTTCTGCAACACCTGCTCGGCGCAGGACAGCATCCGCTCCAGCTCGTCCTTGCTCACGTCCGGCGTCGTGATCGAGACCAGCTCGACCTTGCTGAACTGATGCTGGCGGATCATGCCGCGGGTGTCGCGCCCGGCGGCGCCCGCCTCGGCGCGGAAGCACGGCGTCAGCGCGGTGAGCCGCATCGGCAATTGCTTCTCGTCGAGGATCGATTCGCGCGCGAGGTTGGTGAGCGAGACTTCGGCGGTCGGGATGAGACCGAGGCGCTCTGTCTTCAGCCGCTCATGGTCGGGTGAGGCGAGCAGCTCGCCCTTGATCGCCCAGAACTGATCGTCCTCGAACTTCGGCAACTGTCCGGTGCCGAACATCACCTCGTTGCGCACCAGGAGCGGCGGGTTGATCTCGGTGTAGCCGTGCTCGGTCGTGTGCAGGTCGAGCATGAACTGGCCGATCGCGCGTTCGAGGCGCGCCAGCCCTTTCTTCAGCACGACGAAGCGCGCGCCGGAGAGCTTTGCCGCCGCCTCGAAATCCATGTAGCCGAGCGCGGTGCCGAGATCATCATGCAGCTTCGGTGCGAACGCGCAGTTGCGCTTGTTGCCGAACACGTGGTGCTGCACGTTGCCGTGCTCGTCGACGCCATCGGGCACTTCGTCGAACGGAATGTTCGGAATCGCGGACAGCTCTTTCGTGAGCTCTTCGTCGGCGGTCTTCGCGGCGGCCTCGAGCTCCGGCATCGTGGTCTTGAGCTCGGCGACCTCGGCCATCAGCTTGGCCGCGCGCGCCTCGTCCTTGGCCTTCTTGGCGTCGCCGATTTCCTTGGAGGCCGCGTTGCGCCGCGCCTGCGCCTGCTCGGAGGCCAGGATCGCCGCGCGCCGCCTCTCGTCGATCGCGAGCAGCGCGGCCGACAACGGCTTCAGGCCACGCCGGGCGAGACCGGCGTCGAAGGCTTGCGGATTGTCGCGGATCGATTTGATGTCGTGCATGGCTGATTTCCCGTCATGGCCGGGTTTATCCCGGCCATCCACGTGTCTGCCGCCTTAGATCAAGTCGTGGATGCCCGGGTCAAGCCCGGGCATGACGAATCATAGGCTGAGCGGCGATATGATAGAGCGAAAGTGCCCTACTCGGCCGGATTGGCCGGCGTCGATACGTCGGTGCCGGTCGCGGCCTGCGAGGCCGCCGCCTTCTTCTCCACCATCGCCACCGCGATGATCGAGCCCTCGTAGAGCGCCAGCAAGGGGATCGCGAGCGAGCACTGGCTCAGCACGTCAGGCGGGGTCAGCACGGCCGCGATCACGAAGGCGATCACGATGAAATAGCGGCGCTTCTCGCGCAGCATCTTCGAGGTGACGATGCCGATGCGGCCGAGCAGCGTCAGGATCACCGGAAGCTGGAAGGCGATGCCGAAGGCGAAGATCAGCGACATCATCAGCGACAGGTATTCGCCGACCTTGGGCAGGAGCTGGATCTGCGCGGTCTCGTCGCTGCCGGCCTGCTGCATGCCGAGCGAGAAGCGGACCAGCATCGGCAGCACGACGAAATAGACCAGCGCCGCACCCAGCACGAAGAAGAACGGGGTTGCGACCAGATAGGGCAAGAAGGCCTGCTTCTCGTGCTTGTAGAGCCCGGGCGCGACGAACTTGTAGATCTGCGTCGCGACGATCGGGAACGAGATGAAGCCGGCGCCGAACAGCGCGAGCTTGAGCTGCGTGATGAAATATTCCAGCAGCGCCGTGTAGATGAATTTCGAGTTCTCGGGACCTGCGACCCACACGAACGGCCAGACCAGCACGTTGTAGATCTGCTTGGCGAAGAAGAAGCAGAAGATGAAGGCCACGCCGAAGCCGAGCAGCGCCTTGATCAGCCGCGAGCGCAGCTCGATCAAATGGTCCATCAGCGGGGCTTTGCTGGCCTCGATATCGGCGTCGCTCATGACGCTTTGGCGTCCTTGATCGCTTCGGATGGCGCGGTGTCCTGCGCAACGACCGGCGCCTGCTCGACCTCACGGGTGATGGCGAGCGGCTCGTTTACCGCTGCATGGGCTTCCGCTTCCACGAAGGTTTCCGGCGTCGGGGCTTCCGGGCTTGTTGGAGTCGCCGGCGTTTCAATGGCGGTCGTCGAGGACGTCTCGGCCGGCTTGTCGAGCGCATCGACGCGGAGCGCGTCGCTGACGTCCTTCTGGAGCGAGGTCAGCGGATTGAAGCCTGTGGCGGCTTCCTTGACCTCGTCAAAGCTCTTCTTGAGGTCGGCCATCTCGGCCTCGCGCATCGCTTCCTGGAACTGGCCCTGGAATTCGGCGGCCATCTTGCGGGCCTTGCCCATCCACTGTCCGACCATGCGCAGCACGCCCGGCAGCTCTTTCGGGCCGATGGCGATCAGGGCTACGACCCCGATCAGGACCAGTTCACTCCACCCGATGTCGAACATGAGGTCTTCCGTTCACGCCAGCAGCAAGCCGGCCCAATCCCTCGCGCGCAGGATCGGGGCCGCTACCCGCGTCTCGCGTGCTCTCTGGCTCAGACGGCCTTGCTGCCGACGTCGGAGCGTGCCGCGGTCGGCGCGGCATTGTGCTCGATGGACTTGGCCGGCTCAGGCTTGTCAGCGGGCTTGTCGTCGTCCTGCATGCCCTTCTTGAACGCCTTGATGCCCTGCGCCACGTCGCCCATCAGATCCGAAATCTTCCCGCGGCCGAACAGCAGCAGGACCACTGCGATCACCAAGATCCAGTGCCAAATGCTGAGTGAACCCATCCTGCAACCCTCCAAACGCGCATGGCCGAGGACCCGGCCGATCTTCACCGGAACGTAGGCTTCGCAGGCCTCAAAAACAAGGACCAAGGCAGCGCCAATTCGCTGTTGGCGTTACGTAATCTTGCTAGTGTTAACCGGTCGCAGGGGCCGCAGAGGGACGGGACGTCAGTCCTCGCTGCCGCCCTCACCGCCGCCCTCCGGCGTCTCGGGCTCGACCGCAGGTGCCAGCGCGAGATCGAGGTCCTCGCCCGGTTCCAGCGGATCCTCGTCCTCGCGCAATTGCGGGTCATCGGACGGCGTCGGCACGCTGAATCCGGTCGGCAGGCGCGAATCCAGCAGGCCCGTGCCCTTCAGTTCTTCCAGGCCCGGCAGATCACCCAGCTGTTCCAGGGTGAATTGCGACAGGAAGTCCTCGGTGGTTCCGAAGGTCAGGGGACGGCCGGGCGTCTTGCGCCGCCCGCGCGGCTTGATCCAGCCGGTCTCCAGCAGCACGTCGAGCGTGCCCTTCGAGGTAACGACGCCGCGGATCTCCTCGATCTCGGCGCGCGTCACCGGCTGGTGATAGGCGATGATCGCCAGCACCTCGATCGCCGCGCGCGACAGGCGGCGGGTCTCGGTGCTTTCCCGCGTCATCAGCCAGGCGAGATCGCCCGCGGTGCGGAAGGTCCATTTGTTGGCGACGCGCACGAGGTTCACGCCGCGCGAGGCATAATCGGCCTGCAACTGCTCGAGCGCGGCCTTGACGTCCACGCCATCAGGCATGCGCTTGGCCAGCGTCGCGGTATCCAGCGGTTCACTCGACGCAAACAGCAGCGCTTCCAGCAGCCGCAATTCTTCAGGACGTGCCTGGGATTCGTTCTCCATCGGCTCGGCCTCGTCTACCCGCACTTCAGCCAGGCTTGCCATGGCAGATTCTCCTTCTTGCACTTAAGCGACCGGCGCATCGGGCGCAGGAGCTGCGTCAGGGACCGGTTTGGGGCGCCCCTTCCGGAAATAGATGGGCGCAAACGCCTCTTTCTGGTTCAGCTCGAGCTGACCTTCCCGCACCAGCTCAAGCGCGGCGGCGAAGCTCGAGGCGAACACCGTCGCCCGCTGCGTCGGATCGGCGACGTGCCGGATCAGGAAGTCGTCGAGCACGCCCCAGTCATCTTGCTCGCTGATGCTGCCGACCAGCCGTTCCAGCGTGGCGCGCGCCTCGGCGAGCGACCACACCGTACGCTTGGCCAGATGCACGCTCGCCAGCACACGTGACTGGCGCTGTGCGGCATAGGCGGTGAGCAGGTCGTACAGCGTCGCGGTGTATTTCGGATGCTTGATCTCGGCGATCTGTTCAGGCTCGCCGCGCGGGAAGATATCGCGCTGCAATTGCGGCCGGTTCATCAGCCGGTTGGCGGCTTCGCGAATGGCTTCCAGCCGACGCAGACGGTTGGCAAGCGCGGTCGCCATCTCTTCAGCGCTCGGCCCTTCCGCGCTCGGCGGCTCCGGCAGCAGCAGGCGCGACTTCAGGAAGGCGAGCCACGCCGCCATCACGAGATAATCGGCAGCAAGCTCCAGCCGGATCTTCCGCGCGGCTTCGATGAAGTGGAGATACTGGTCGGCCAGCGCCAGGATCGAGATCTTGGCGAGATCGACCTTCTGCTGCCGCGCCAACGCGAGCAGGAGGTCGAGCGGGCCTTCATAGCCCTCGACGTCCACCACCAACGCCGGCTCACCCTCGGCGAGCTCTGCGGGCCGCCCGGTTTCAAACGATAGGATTTCTGCGGTCATGCGGATGCCGTGTTTGCCCGTGCGATCAATGCGTCCAGTTCGGCGCGTGCGGCCGCCCGATCGAGTGGCTGCGGCGCCTTGCGCGCCGCGAGCGCGGCTGTCGCCCGCTCCAGCGCCCTGCCCGACAGTTCAGGCGTCTGGCCGGCGACTTCGCGCATCTCCTCGATGTTGCCGTTGCAATGCAGAGCCATGTCGCAGCCGGCCGCGAAGATGGCGCGGGTCCGATCGGCAATGCTTCCCGCCAGCGCGTTCATCGACACGTCATCACTCATTAACAAACCCTGGAACCCGATTGCGCCGCGAATCACCTGAGCAATCATTGTCGCAGATGTCGTCGCCGGATGGGCGGGGTCGACCGCGCTAAACACAACATGTGCAGTCATGGCCATCGGCAGGTCCGCCAGCGGCTTGAACGCCGCGAAATCGGTCCGCTCCAGTTCATCTCTGGGCGTGTCGACGGTCGGCAGCTTGAAATGGGTATCGGCGGTGGCGCGGCCATGGCCGGGAATGTGCTTGAGGACCGGCAGCACGCCGCCCTGCTCCAGGCCGTCGGTCACCGCGCGTGCGATCGCTGCGACCTTGCCGGGTTCGGTGCCATAGGCCCGGTTCCCGATGACGGCATCGGCGCCCGGCACCGGCACGTCAGCCAGCGGCAAGCAATCCACGGTAATGCCGAGGTCAGCGAGATCGGCCGCGATCAGCCGCGCGCTGAGGCGCGCCGCGGTGAGCCCGAGCGCCGAATCACTGTCGTACAGATTCGCGAATACGGCGCCCGGCGGATAGACCGGCCAGTGCGGCGGGCCCAGTCGCTGCACCCGTCCGCCCTCCTGATCGATCAGGACGGGAGCGTCGGGCGCGTTCGCAACCGTCCGCAATTCTGCAACCAATGCAGCAACTTGAGCCGGCGTCGCGATGTTGCGCTTGAAGAGGATGAAGCCCCATGGGCGCTCGGCACGGATAAACTCCCGCTCGGCGGCGGTCAGTTCCGTTCCGGATACGCCGGTAATGAAGGCCCGCGTGCTCATAAGGGCCGATTAACCCTGCCCCGCGAGGGGGTCAAGGAATCGGCCGTTAATTCCTCTGGACGAAGCAGGCCGACAGGCCAGCGGACTTGAGGCTGTTGCAAGCCTGCGTCGCTTCCTCGGCCGAGCCATAGGGCCCGGCGAAGGCGCGATAGACGATTCCCTTGCCCTTGTCGGTGAGATCGACCCGCTTGATCACCGGCGAGCGCGATCCGAGCACGCTGCCATATTTGCTCTGAAGCACCCGGTACGACGCGGCGGCGCTGTCCTCGCTCTGCTGCGAGGAGACCTGCACAACGTAGCCGCCACCGCCGTTGCTGGCGGGCGCGAGCTGCGTCGGGTTGGTCGCCGCCATCCGCTGCGGCGGCTCGGCTGCGGGCGCCGATTGCGGTGCCAGCGAGAGCGGCTGGTTGGCGCTGGCATTGGCCGAGGTCGGCGGCGTGCGCGGCGCGGCCGGTGCAGCCGGTGCGGCGACCGGCTTCGGCGGAGTTGCAGTTGCCGGCCTGGCGGCAGCGGCCGATTGCGGCGCGGCGCTATCGGTCTGATCGCCCCTCACGGCCACGGTCCGGATCGCGCGCGGCGAATTGTTCGGCAGCGTACCGTTGCTTGGAATCGGACCCGCGCTCGCCGGCGGAATCGTGGACGGCGAGACGCTCGCCACCGGCGGCGGATTCGCATTCGGGTTCAGTGGCGGGAACACCACGCGGGGACCGCCCGCCTTGGCATTGACGTCGACAGGCGTTTCCTCGCGCGGCACGATCTTCTCGGTGCCATCGCCGACGACCATGCGATCCGGCACCTTGGCCGAGGAATCCGTCGGTGCGGGCACGATCTTGGTCGGCGTATTGTCTGCCTTGATGATCGGCGGCTCGCCGCTGCGGGGCGAACCGACATAGGTCTTGTAGGCAAAGGCCGCGCCGGTCCCGACCACGGCAAGCGCCAGGATCGCCGCGACCGTCATCATGCCGCCGCGCTGCTTCTTCGGCTCGTCGAGATCGGCCTCGGGATAGTCGCTCTGGAATGCGTAGGGATCGTCCGGATAGGCCGGATCGCGCTGATAGTCCTGCTCGCCCGTCTCCAGCTTGCCGTAGAGCGCATCGTCATAGCGCGACGGATCGGGCTGCGCGTATGGCTCCTGGTAGGCCTGCTCCTGCTGATATGCCTGAGCTTGATAAGGCTGATCCTGATAAGCGTGATCCTGATAGGCCTGCGGCTGATGGAAATCAGGCTCGGGCGCGGTCGGCTGGACTGAATAGCGATGCAACGGATGAACCGGGTTTACGGAGACGGGATAGTCAGGCTCCGGCGCGGGTGCCGGCTGCGGCTGCACGTTGGCGCGCCGCATCCATGAGGGCGGCCCGGGCGGAGCCGACGGGGCCTGCTCGGCATAGTCCTGCTGGTAATCGTCCTGGCGATAATCGTCTTCCTGATAGCCCTGGGCGGGCGCCGGCGCTGCCGGCGGGCGCGCGGTGGGCCGCCCCTGCGCTGCAAATGGATCGGTCTGTCCGATCAGACGGGCGAGCTCGGCCAAGGGATCATTTTCCGCCTTCCCATGCTGATCGCCGCCGCGACCATAGTCATCGGAAGGAAACGGTCTGTCCTGATATCGTTCGGCCATCGTGATGATGCGTCCCTTCGGGAAAGCCGCGCGCCCCCTCGACCAAGGCACGGCTTTCAACCCACAAGGCTGTCAACCAAGTCTAAGCGGTCCGGCTTCTGCCGGTTACCCCCGAATTCCCCTTAAGTAGTTCGCCCCAAACTACCGCATCTCGTCCGGGGCATGGACGCCGAGGATGGCGAGGCCCGATGCCAGGACCGAGACGACGCCCTGGACCATGGCCAGTCGCGCCTTTGTTAGATCTGCATCATTATTGATAATGAAGCGTAAATAGGGCAAATCGCGCCCCTTCGTCCAAAGTGCGTGAAATTCGCTCGCTAAGTCATAGAGATAAAAGGCAATACGGTGCGGCTCATGGGCCGCGGCGGCGGCTTCCAGCATCCGCGGATAAATTGCGAGGCGCTTGAGAAGGTCGAGCTCCACGGGGTCCGACAGCCGCTCCACGGCCGACTCACCGAGCCAGGCGATGCGCTTGGCGGTATCCTCCGGCAGGTCCGGGAACACCTCGGCCCGCGCGTTGCGGAAGATCGAGTGACCGCGGGCGTGGCCGTACTGGACGTAGAACACCGGGTTATCGCGCGACTGTTCCATGACCTTGGCGAGGTCGAAGTCGAGCACCGCGTCGTTCTTCCGGTACAGCATCATGAAGCGGACGGCGTCCTGGCCGACTTCATCCACCACCTCACGCAAGGTGACGAAGTCCCCGCTCCGCTTCGACATTTTCACCGGCTCGCCGTTACGCAGCAACTTCACGAGCTGGACGATCTTGACGTCGAGGGCGCCCTTGCCGGAGGTGGTCGCCTTCACCGCCGCCTGCATGCGCTTGATGTAGCCGCCATGGTCGGCGCCCCAGACGTCGATCATCTCCGCAAAACCACGGTCGAACTTGTTCTTGTGGTAGGCGATGTCGGAGGCGAAATAGGTGTAGGAATTGTCCGACTTGATCAGCGGACGATCGACGTCGTCGCCATAGGCGGTCGCCCTGAACAGCAACTGCTCACGGTCTTCCCAGTCCTCGACCGGCGCCCCCTTCGGCGGCGGCAGGCGGCCTTCGTAGATGTCGCCCTTGGCACGCAGGAAGTCGATGGTCTCGGCGACCTTGTTGTTGCCGCTCTCGATCAGCGAGCGCTCCGAGAAGAACATGTCGTGGCGGATATTGAGGGCGGCGAGATCGTCCTTGATCTCGTCCATCATCATCGCAATCGCCTTGGCACGCACGGTCGGAAGCCATTCAGCTTCCGTCATCGCGCGCAACTTGTCGCCATGCTCCTTCGCCAGCGCCTGCCCGACCGGCTTCAGATAGTCGCCCGGATAGAGGCCTTCCGGAATCGCGCCGATATCCTCGCCCAGCGCCTCGCGATACCTCAGGAACGCGGAGCGCGCGAGCACGTCAACCTGCGCGCCGGCATCGTTGATGTAATATTCGCGGGTGACGTCGTGGCCGCCGAACTGGAGCAGGCTCGCCAGCGCGTCGCCGAACACGGCGCCGCGGCAATGGCCGACATGCATCGGCCCGGTCGGATTGGCCGAGACGTATTCGACATTGACCTTGGAGCCGCCCTGAACGCGGCCGTAATCGGCGCCCTCGCGCAGCACCGTCCGCAGCGCTTCGGCCCAGGCGGCGGGCTTCAGCGTCAGGTTGATGAAGCCGGGACCGGCGACATCGACCTTGGCGATCAGCGCGTCGGCCCGCAGCCGCTCGGCGATCTGCTCGGCGAGATCGCGGGGCTTTGCCTTTGCCTCTTTCGCAAGCACCATAGCGGCGTTGGTCGCCATGTCGCCATGGGAGGCATCGCGTGGAGGCTCGACCACCACGCGCGAGAAATCGATGCCCTCGGGCCAGCTGGCATCCGCCGCGAGCGCGCGGCAGGCGGCGTGCACGCGTGCGAGCACGTCGGCGAACAGGTGCAGGGATGAGGATGTGTCGGGCATGGCCGCCGCCTAACGCAAATCCGGGGTCGAGTCAAAGAGCCGCTGATGCTCGGTCAGGGCGAAACGGTCGGTCATTCCGGCAATGAAATTGCCGATCCGCCGGGCCCGGTCGCCCTCATTGTCCGCCTCCGCCCCCAGCAGCCATTCCGGCGGCAGCTCGGCCGGCGATTTCAGGTATTTCGCGAACAGGTCGAACAGGATCTGTTCGGCCTCCCCCATCACCCGCATCACCCGCTTGTGGCGGTACATGTGCTGGTAGAGGAAGCGCTTGATGGCGGCCTCCTCCTCGGCGACGTCAGCGGGAAACGCGATCAGCGCCCGGCTCTGCTGGCGCACGTCCTGGGCCGATTGCGGCTTGATGGCGGCGAGGTTCTTCTGCGCCTCCGCAAACACCGCGCCGATCAGGTGCGAGATCAGCTCGCGCACCAGCTCGGCGCCGCGCCTGACATCTTCGAGATCGGGATAATGCGCCGAGGTTTCGGCGATGATCTCGGCTGTGAGCGGCATCACCTTGAGATCGTCGAGATCGAACAGGCCGGCGCGCAGACCGTCGTCGATGTCGTGGGCGTCATAAGCGATGTCGTCGGCGATCGCCGCGACTTGTGCTTCGAGCGAGGCGAAGCTCCATAATTCGAGATCGTAGACCTTGATGTAGTCGGCGATGCCGACGGGAATGCCATGCTCGCGATAGTGTCCGACCGGCGCGCCGCTGCGATCGGTCAGCGGGCCGTTGTGCTTGACGATGCCCTCCAGCGACTCCCAGGTCAGATTCAGCCCGTCGAATTCGGGATAGCGGTGCTCCAGCGCCGCGACGACGCGCAAGGCCTGGGCATTGTGGTCGAAGCCGCCGAACTCCTTCAGGCAGGCATCCAGCGCCCGCTCGCCGGCATGTCCGAACGGCGGGTGGCCGAGATCGTGCGCGAGCGCCAGGGTTTCCGTGAGGTCCTCGTCGAGCCCGAGCTGCCGGGCCAGCGCGCGGGCGATCTGGGCCACCTCGAGCGAATGGGTCAGCCGGGTGCGGTAGTGGTCGCCCTCGTGGAACACGAACACCTGGGTCTTGTACTTCAGGCGGCGGAACGCGGTGGAGTGGATCACCCGGTCGCAATCCCGGCGGAACGGGCTGCGGGTCCGGCTCGGGGGCTCGGCGACCAGCCGGCCCCGGCTGCGATCGGGGTCGCAGGCATAGGGCGCGTGGGGGGCTGCCATTCCGACGGACACGGCGAATTTAGTCCCTATCCATTTGATTCTGCGTATGGTGGCACTTAACTATGCCGGATGCGGGATACCAAATGAATTGGGTATGACGCCGCCGACGATCGGAGACCTGAAATGACGACTGCCGTGACCATCAGTGACCGGGCCGCACGCCGGATTGGGGAGATCCTCAAGGGCGAAGGGTCAGGCGCGATGCTGCGCATCTCGGTCGAGGGCGGCGGCTGTTCCGGCTTTCAGTACAAGTTCGATATCGACCGCGACCGCACCGACGACGATCTCGTGATCGAGCAGGACAATGCGGTGGTACTGGTCGATTCCGCCTCCCAGCCGTTCCTGGCGGGGTCGCAGGTCGATTTCGTGGATGACCTGATCGGCGCCTCGTTCCGCGTCAACAATCCCAACGCTACCGCGTCCTGCGGCTGCGGGACCAGCTTCTCGATCTGAGCGCTTACGCGCCGGTGATCTGCCTTTCTTCCTCGGTCCACTCGACCTCGACCGGCATCAGCTCCGGCTGAAGCGGCGCGTCGTCCGACGCCACGTGGTCTAGTGCCCGCAGCAATGCCGCGACCAGCGCGGGCTTGCGCAGCGGCTTTGCCAAAAAGTCCGACATGCCCGCCTCGCGGCAGATCTTGACGTCTTCGGGGAAGGCGTTGGCGGTGAGTGCAATGATCGGCAGGGCTTCGAAGCGGCCGCCTTGCGCGCGAATCGCCCGGGTTGCCGCAAGACCGTCCATATCGGGCATGCGCACGTCCATCAGCACGACATCGTAGTCGCCCTCCGAGGCCGCCGCGACGGCCTCGACGCCATCGGTGACGACGCGCAGCTCGACGTCGAAGGCACCGAGCATCTTGCTCACGACCATGCGGTTGACGGCATCGTCCTCGGCGACCAGCACCCTCAACGGCCGGTCGAGTTCGGCGATACGCACCTTGAGCTCGTCGGCCTCGTCGCGGCCGGCCGCCTGGTCGGACGCCGGCGCCTGGCTCCAGGGCAACACCAGGGTGAAGCGGAAGGTCGAGCCCTCGCCCGGCGTCGAGGTGACGCCGATCGTGCCGCCCATCTGCTCGATGATGCGCCGGGAGATCGCAAGCCCAAGCCCGGTGCCGCCGAAGCGCCGGCTGATCGAGGCGTCGGCCTGCGCGAAATCGCTGAAGAGCTGGCCGAGTTTTTCGGGGGCGATGCCGATGCCGCTGTCCGTGACGGTCCATTCGACGGTCGCCAGCAGGTCGCGCCGCGCCTGGCAGGTGGCCGAGATCGTCACCTCGCCTTCGTCGGTGAACTTCACCGCGTTGGACGCGAGGTTGAGCAGCACCTGCCGGATGCGCGCGACGTCGCCGCGCAGCGTCGGCGGCAGGTTCGGATCGAGCTCGACCTTGACCGTGAGCCCCTTGCTCTTGGCGCTGGCGCGCACGACGGTCGCGACCGTCTCGACCAGCGCCTGCGGTGCGAAGTCGATCGCCTCGAATGCGAAGCGGCCGGCCTCGAGCTTGGACAGATCGAGGATGTCGTTGAGGATACGCTGCAGATTGTCGCCGGACTCGCGGATCGTGATGACGGCCTCGCGCTGCTCCGGATCGAGCTTGGTTTCGAGCAGCATGCTGGCAAGCCCGAGCACGCCGTTCATGGGCGTACGGATCTCGTGGCTCATCACGGCGAGGAAGTCGGACTTGGCGCGGCTCTCGGCCTCGGCCTTTTCCGCGCGCCAGCGCTCGGTCACGTCGCGGCCGAAGCCGCGATAGCCGAGGAACTGGCCGTCGCGGTCGTAGGCCGGCTTCGCGGTGAGCGACCACAGCCGTGCCTCGCCGCCGGCAACGACCTTGAGGTTCATCTCGTGCAGTGGCTCGGCATGTTCCATCAAGCCGACGACGTTGTAGGCCGCGCTCTTGTCCTCGGGGCAGAGCATGTCGAGCACGTCGGCGAAATGCGAGCCCTTCAGCAGCGGAAGCGGCAGCTGCGCGACATCGGCGAAGCGCTCGGGCACGTCGACCAGGTGTCCCTCGGCGTCGGTCTGCCACAGCCAGTCGCTGGCGTTCTCCTGGAAATCCTTCAGCAGCAGCGAGATGATCTCGGTCTGCCGCTCGAGCTCGAGCTGGGACTTGAGATTGCCGAGGAACAGGTTGCCTTGCGAGACGATGTTGCGCGCCATGAAGAACGCGAACAGCAGCAGGAACACCGCGGTCACCAGATACGGCCCGGCGCCGCACAATAGCAGCGCACCGACGCAGCCGACCGTCATCGTGGCGAGATAGACGAGGCCGACGCGCGGGAAGGTCGAGAGCGTGAACGCGCCGCCGGACATCATGCCGACCATCAGGCAGGCCAGGAGCAGCTGGCTGGTCGGCTCGATGTGGCTGAACAGTGCGAGTGGCAGCGTGGCCCAGATCGCGGCGAGGAAGAATGCCTGCCGCAGCATATGCCGTGCGGCGCGGGGCGAAGCCTCCTGCGGCGGGTTCCGGTACGACCGCCGCCATGAACGGACCGCGAGCGAGGCGGTGGCAGCGAGCGTCAGGCCCCAGATCGCGAGGAAGTCGTTCCAGCCCCTGCCCCAGAACAGGATCAGCACGATGGCGACGTTGAGCATGGTGACGGCCATCGTCACCGGGATCAGCCGCGTCACCGCGTCGATCTGCTTGGCGCGGATCCGGCCAAGCTCGCGCTCGCTGAGATCGGCGACCAGGCCGTCCTCGATCTCGAAGCCACCGAGCCAATACAGGAACGCGCCGACCAGCCCGTCGCGCGGCTCAGCTCGTTGTGAAGTTTCGACCCGCCAACCCATCCATGGAACCTTTTCCGTATCAATGGCCTGAGGCCCGCTTAAGCCGGGTTAATTTTGTGGGAGATTTTGCGGCGTCCTTGACGGGGGCGTTTGCATTTTGTTCTAACGGGTGCCCCTGCCCGGAGCCGTCGGAATGCCCATCAGAGTAGCCACCTGGAACGTGAACTCGGTCCGGCAGCGGATCGATCTGCTCCTGACCTGGCTGAAGGAGTGCCAGCCGGACATCGTCTGCCTCCAGGAGATCAAATGCGTCGATGAGGCCTTCCCGCGCCTGGAGATCGAGGCGCTCGGCTACAACGTGGTCACGCACGGGCAGAAGACGTTCAACGGCGTCGCCCTGCTCTCGAAGCTCCGCTTCGACGAGACCAAGTCGGGGCTGGCCGGCGACGACGAGGATGCGCATGCCCGCTTCCTCGAGGGCGTGGTGACGCTCAAGCACGGGGTGCTGCGCATCGCCTGCCTCTATCTGCCCAATGGCAATCCGGTCGGGACCGAGAAATATCCCTACAAGCTCAAATGGATGTCGCGACTTCTTGAATATTCGAAGGAGCGCCTCAAGACCGAGGAGCCGCTGATCCTCGCGGGCGACTTCAACGTCATCCCGCATGCCCGCGACGTCCACAATCCGGCGGCATGGACCGAGGACGCCCTGTTCAAGGCGGAGACGCGGGAGAGCTTTCAGTCCCTGCTCGGCCTCGGCCTGACCGATGCCTTGCGGGCCGTCACCGACGATCCGGGGCTCTACACCTTCTGGGATTACCAGGCCGGCGCATGGCAGAAGAACCATGGTCTGCGCATCGACCATCTGCTGCTGTCGCCGCAGGCCAGCGACCGGCTCGCCAATGTCGGCATCGACAGCTATGTGCGCGGCTGGGAGAAGCCGTCGGACCACGTTCCGGTATGGGCAGATCTGGATCTGGAGGCGGCGTAACGCCACCTCTTGGGGATCACTCCCGGCGGCCCTGCACCCACTGTTCCAGCATTTGCAGGCACATGGCGCGGTCGTCGTCGGAGGCCTTGGCGAAGGCGCGGTTGTAGCTTTCCTTGATCCAGGTCTCTTCGGCGCCGGCGCTGTCGCGCGCCAGGGTCAGCCACATCAGGCCGCGCGCGGCCTGCCGCGGCAGGCGGTCGCCGTTGAACAGCATCTGGCCGAGCAGCGCCTGGGCCTCGTGCTGGCCCTTCTGGGCGGCGAGCCCGAGCCAGCGCGCGCCATAGCGGAAATCCTCGCGCGAGGCGTCCGGCGTCTTCAGGTACAGCCGGGCGAGATCGTACTGGGCATCCGCATTGCCGAAATAGGAGGCCGCATAGGAGAACATCTCCCGCGCCCGGTCCTGGTCCGGCTTGATCTTCGAGTTCGGGATACCGCTGAGATAGTAGCGGCCGAGCGCGACGAAGGCATTGGCCACGATCTGCGCCTGCGGCGCCGAGGGGCTGTCCTCGGCATGCGCGTTGGCGATCCGGCTGAAATATTCGAAGGCGCGCACGTCGTCCTGGGCCACGCCGTCGCCATTGGCGTACATGCGGCCGAGCTTCCACTGCGCGATCGGATGGCCGCCCTCGGCGGCATATTGCAGGGCGCTGAGCGACGTTTCCTGGGTCGCCGGCGGCACCTTGCCGCGCACCGCACCCGCGGCCCCCGGCAAGGTGGTCACGACAGGGATGGTCGCGTCCTTCTGGTTGACCGGCGCGCCGTCGAAGGCGAGCGCCGGCGCGACCAGCGCACTGGCCCCCAAAACAAACGCAACAATGGCACGCCTAGATGTCCGCATAGCACTGTTTCTCGTGCGCACCGCCCGGATGGGTGACTGCCCCCCCGACCGCTGGTCCAACCTGCTGAGCATATTTCCAGAGCGCGCCCGTCGTGTGATTAGTCGCGCGAGCGCTCCATTTGGTCTTGCGCTGGGCAAGCTCCTGGTCGCTCAATTTTACGTTAAGGGTACCGGCGTCCGCATCGATCTCGATGATGTCGCCATCCTCGAGCAGCCCGATCGGGCCGCCGATGGCGGCTTCCGGCCCGACATGGCCGATGCAGAAGCCGCGGGTAGCGCCGGAGAAGCGGCCGTCGGTAATGAGCGCGATCTTGCCGCCCATGCCCTGTCCGGTCAGCGCCGCGGTGGTCTGGAGCATTTCCCGCATGCCGGGGCCGCCCTTCGGCCCCTCGTAGCGGATCACGATGACTTCGCCTTCCCGGTAGGTGCGCTTCTGGACCGCCTCGAAAGCATCCTCCTCCCGGTCGAAGCACCTGGCCGGACCGGTAAACTTGAGGTTGGACATTCCCGCGACTTTCACGATCGCACCTTCTGGCGCCAAATTGCCCTTCAGACCCACCACACCGCCAGTCACGGTGATCGGCTTGTCTGCCGGGTGCACCACGTCCTGGTGCGGATTCCACTTCACGCTTTTGAGGTTTTCGGCGATCGTTCGACCGGTGACCGTAATGCAGTCGCCGTGGAGAAATCCGTTGTCGAGCAGCGTCTTCATCAGAAGCGGGATGCCACCTACTTCAAACATGTCTTTGGCGACATAACGGCCGCCCGGCTTCAAATCCGCGACATAAGGTGTCTTTTTGAAGATTTCGGCGACGTCGAACAGGTCGAACTTGATGCCGCACTCGTGCGCGATCGCCGGTAGGTGCAGCGCAGCATTGGTCGAGCCGCCGGAGGCCGCGACAACGGCGGCGGCGTTCTCCAATGCCTTGCGGGTGACGATGTCGCGCGGCCGGATGTTTTGGGCGATCAGCTCCATCACCTGCTCGCCCGCGGTCATGCAGAAAGCGTCGCGGATTTCATACGGTGCCGGAGCACCAGCCGAGTAAGGCAGCGCCAGGCCGATGGCTTCCGAAACAGTCGCCATGGTGTTGGCGGTGAACTGCGCGCCGCAGGCACCCGCGGAGGGGCACGCCACGCGCTCGATCTCGTCGAGATCCTCGTCCGACATGGCGCCGACCGAGTGTTTGCCGACGGCTTCGAACATGTCCTGCACGGTGACCTGCTGCCCGCGGAAATTGCCGGGCAGGATCGAGCCGCCATAAATGAAGATCGAGGGCACGTTGAGGCGCACCATCGCCATCATCATGCCCGGCAGCGACTTGTCGCAGCCGGCAAGGCCGACGAGGGCGTCATAGGCATGGCCGCGGACGGTCAGCTCGACCGAGTCGGCGATGCATTCGCGCGACGGCAGCGAGGAGCGCATGCCGTCATGGCCCATGGCGATGCCGTCGGTCACGGTGATGGTGCAGAACTCGCGGGGCGTGCCGCCGGCATGCGCGACGCCCTTCTTCACCGCCTGCGCCTGGCGCATCAGGGAGATGTTGCAGGGGGCGGCTTCATTCCAGCAGGAGGCGACGCCGACGAAGGGCTGGTGGATCTGCTCCGTGGTCAAACCCATAGCGTAGAAGTAGGACCGATGGGGCGCACGCGCAGGGCCTTCCGTCACGTGACGGCTCGGCAGCCTCTGCTTGATGTTGGTCTTCGCGTCCATCGCAAACCAGTTTCCCCGGTCAACCCTTTCAGACCCGAAAAATCAGACCCAAGATTTGAATCGACCTTGGGATTTCCCGTCGCCTCGAGGACTGCCGCTGCCTCCGAAACATTAGAGTGATTTTATTCATGTTCGGGTGTGGCTAAAAAGCGGCGGTGATGCGAACGGCTGGCGATGAGGGTTTAATCCGGAAGGAGTGTTGCGCGGACAGCACAATCGTTACCGGGAAGACACGGGTCGGCTTACTGGGATACCCTCGCGAAGATGACAATCCACAACTTCAGATTTTGCGGCGGGTACGGCGCGCCCCGGCGCGGTCTCATGGCGGGAGCGTGCCTCACCTGAGTCGCGCCCTCACACTGCGAGCACCGTCATCCTTCGAGGCTCGTCCTGCGTCGCAGAACGAGCACATCCAGCGACAATGGCTTCGCCATTGCACGAGGATGACGGCGAAGGATTTGAGCGTGCTGCATCAACCAAGTCATTGCGAGCGCAGCGAAGCAATCCAGAGTCTTTCCGCAGAGGGATCCTGGATTGCTTCGCTGCGCTCGCAATGACGGAGTATGAGGCATCGGCTTCGTCCTCCAAATACAACTGTCATTCCCCGCGAAGGCGGGGAATCCAGTACGCCGCGACCTCTCGGCTAAACCACAACTGTTTCGGAGTACTGGATCGCCCGCCTTCGCGGGCGATGACAGCGAGTGTATGGTCGCAGACACGCCTTCCCGTTCTCGCGACGGATTTCGCCCGAGCTTTGCTTGATCTTTTCGTCCTCTAAGCCAAGAGGGCGCAGGGAAGGCCGGGTGCTGACCTAGCACCCGCGGTCTGCTGCGCAAAAGGCACACGCAGAAAACCGCACAGCAGCATACAGGTGTAGCCAATCACTCGGCCTTCCCTGCGCAGTGGTTGGACGGCTTATGCCGTGCTCTCCCGGGAGCCGAGTTCCTTCTGGCCTCCCTCGCCCTCGCGGAATTCGCCGACACCGCGCCGGTTGACGCTCGTGTCGCATCCGCCAAGCCCCCCCCCCCCCCCCCCCCCCCCCCCCCCCCCCCCCCCCCCCCCCCCCCCCCCCCCCCCCCCCCCCCCCCCCCCCCCCCCCCCCCCCCCCCCCCCCCCCCC
This sequence comes from Bradyrhizobium sp. CCBAU 11386, assembly GCF_028128955.1. Classification (NCBI taxonomy): domain Bacteria; kingdom Pseudomonadati; phylum Pseudomonadota; class Alphaproteobacteria; order Hyphomicrobiales; family Nitrobacteraceae; genus Bradyrhizobium; species Bradyrhizobium sp. CCBAU 11386. The sequence continues at coordinate 17,660 of NZ_LBKA01000221.1, read as the reverse complement.
CCCCCCCCCCCCCCCCCCCCCCCCCCCCCCCCCCCCCCCCCCCCCCCCCCCCCCCCCCCCCCCCCCCCCCCCCCCCCCCCCCCCCCCCCCCCCCCCCCCCCCCCCCCCCCCCCCCCCCCCCCCCCCCCCCCCCCCCCCCCCCCCCCCCCCCCCCCCCCCCCCCCCCCCCCCCCCCCCCCCCCCCCCCCCCCCCCCCCCCCCCCCCCCCCCGCCCTGTCGACGGAGCCGGAAACTTGCTGGCGAGACGAACCTGACAGCGCCGCTCGTCTGGCACGAAGTGTTGGGCTCACGGAGAGCAATCCGCCCTGCCCTTAACTTCTCGCGCCCGACACTGCCGCGTCCACCGCAAGCCCGGCTCGCGAAAAATGACGACACATGATCGCCCCTCAAGGTCAAGCCGGGATGGGCGACACATACGACAAATCCGAATTTCGGTAAAGTGGAATATTTTAGCGAAGGCGGGTTGACAGCCCATGCAGGTGTTTTGCCCGTCGGGTCACAAGGCCTGTAGCCCGGATGAGCGCAGCGACATCCGGGGTCTTGCCACAAGCTACAACGGCCCCGGGTATCGCTGCGCTCACCCGGGCTACGGGAAAGCGGAACGCGCTGGCGCTCAGGCCGACATCGCCCCCTTGCGCCCGAACGGATCGACCAGGCGGACGATCTCGCAGGCGGCGACGAGGCCGGCGAGCCAGACCGCACTGGTCAGCCCAATCCGCGCCACGATGGCCGCAGTGAAGGCACCCTCTCCGCCGAGGACCGGCGTCGCGGCGAGCAGCACGAGCTCATAGGCCGCGTAGGCGGCGACGAATGTGATCGCCAGCATCAGCGGCGTGCGGCCCTGCGGCAGCATACGAAGGACCGCCGATGAGGCCGCGGTCGCGACGAGCGCAGCAGCGCCAATGACAAAGCCCCAGGCGATCGTGCTGCCATCGATCGGATAGTGCAGCGCGCCGAAGCCGATGCTCTGGTTCACGAGCCAGGCGCCGGTGACGACGAGCAGCGCCCGACGCAGCGGCAGCATTGCGGCCGCAACGACGGCGAAGGCCGCAAACGGCGTCGCGCAGGCGAGCGCGAAGCTCGCGAGTGCGCATGACACCGTCAGCAGCGCAAAGCCGAACATCGGCGCAAGGCGCGGCGCGACCGGGTGAAGGCGAAAACGGTCGGCATGGGGCGAAAGCTTGTCAGTGGCCATCCTTGGTCTCCTGACGCCGATCCTAGCACATTTGTCGAGAGTTGAACCACACGATCCACCTCGCGACGCGACCGGCGGACTCAGCGAACCCCAAAAGCGCGATGAGATCGATGAATCGTCATCGCGCTCTAGGTTATTGTTTGAGGAAAACCGCTTCGCACTTTTCCGGATCATGCTCTAGGAAGATTTCCGCGCCGCGCGCGTCGTGACCACCGCCCGCTCGCCGGCATCGACCAGCTGACCGATGCCGGTCCGACCTGCCAGCGCGCAGCGGACGATGTTCTCGGCGACCGACCTGCGGAACGCATGATCCTCGCCCACGGGCCGATTGCGGCAAATCCGATCCAGCGCCAGCTTCATGTTGATCCGTGTGCGGGTGTCGAAATGCTCGTTGATCATTCGCCCGGCCTCGATAGGTGATGTTGTGGCAGAAACGTCCGACGATCGGCCGGGTTCCCGAACAGGATCGAGCAATATGCCGGCCGCCTAGGTGCGGCCTCTCGGGCGCTGCGCCTGGGCCAAGGCCACAGTGACGTCGCGCGGCGGGATGTCGATGCGCCTGATCGGCGTCAATTCGCGCGAGGCGGAGACGATCGCGGTCTCCTCGCGGCGACAGCGCGGGCACACGAAGCGGACCTCGCTCGGGGACGCCGACCAGCTCGAGCGTTTGACGTTGGCCGCCATCGGCCATGCGTCGCAATGCGCGCACGACACCAGAAACCGGCCGGGATCGAGCATACCCATTCCATCGGACTCCGCGTCCTGCCTGCTCCCATCAATGATTATGTCAGGTGAATCGTTCCGGTGTCCCGACACCGTCAGCCCCTCGACGCCCGAGGGGCCGGCGATCCCTGGCCGCTCAGTGCGCGCCCTTGAGCGTGCAGGACGTGGTGCAGGTGACCGTGTTGCCATGGTCGCACGCCTTGCAGGCGGCCACGCACTGGTTCATGTCGCGGGGATTGTAAGAGCTGTAGTTCCGCATGGGGCAGGCTGCGGTCGAGCCGGTGATGTCCTGCTCCTGGTTGCAGGCCGCCGTCATGAGCGCGAGGATGAGCACCGCAAGAAGACGCATGGGATTGCCCCGTAAGACACCGGCAAAGCAACATCAGCGGAACACACTGCATCGCAGCGAGCCCCGGCATTCCCACCGCGAGCCATCGCGAATCGCGACGCTCGCATCCTCAAAGGATGCGTATCAAATGTTAAGATCGGATTGCAGCCGCCTTCAGGCCGCAGCCCTGGATGCGACCGCGGCCCGCGTCTCGCGCGCCAGCTGATAGTAGTGCTCGGCAAGCTTGAGATAGAATTCGCGCTTGGTGCTGTCGGTGGCGAGCTTGGCGATCAGCTCGCATTCGGCCGTAAGCGTCTCGAACCGTTCCAGCCTGTCCTCAAGTTCTGTCATCGGCGTGTCCCCATCAAACGCCTCAAGGACGGCCAACCTAAGCCCGGGAAATACGTCACGGCGAACATCGTTATCGAGTAGAATCATTTTTTCCCGCGCGGGGCTTACTTCTGCTCCAGCCGCCAGGCGCCGTCCCACCCCTCGTCCGGCGGATTGGCCTCGAACTGCGCGATCCGGGCGAGCAGCGTGCGCGAGGGACCGTCGCCGGGGACGGCTTCGAGCGCCGCGTTGAAGGCGGCGCGGGCCTCGTCGAAGCGGCGGGCGCGGTAGGCGGCGAGACCTTCGGCATAGTGCGTGCGCAAGCCGTCCTGCGCGGCGGTGAGCGTGCCGGCCCTCGCCATCACCTCGAAGATCGCCTGCGGCGCGCTCTGGCCGGCGACCGCCAGACGATCGATCTCGCGCAATTCGAGGCGCTCACCGATCGCATCCGCGGTCGCCTGCGCGATCAGGATGCGGGTGCCGTAGACCTTGTTGACGGCCTCGAGCCGCGAAGCGAGGTTCACCGCATCGCCCATCACGGTGAAGCTCATCATCAGCTCGGAGCCGATGCTGCCGGTGAGGACCTCGCCGGTGGCGATGCCGATGCGCAGATCGCAGGGCGCGGGCATGGCGCGGATGCCGAGCAGATCGGGCAATTGCTTCTGGAGCGCGGGCACCTGGTCTGCCATGTCGATGGCGGCACAGCCGGCCAGGAGTGCCGGCTCGTCCTCCTCGATGAAGGGCGGGCCCCAATAGGCCATGATGGCATCGCCGATATATTTGTCGATGACGCCGCGATTGCTCCTGATCGGGACCGACATCACCGTGAAATAGTGGTTCATCACCTTGACGAGGCCGCGCGGGGTCATGCCCTCGCTCATCGAGGTGAAGCCGCTCATGTCGCAGAACATGATGGTCATCACCCGGCGCTGGCCGTCGATGGCGACCTCCGGCCGGTCGATCAGGCCCTGGACCACCTTGGGATCGATGTAGCGACCAAACGTCTCGCGGATGCGCTCGTTGTGGCGCAACTGCTCGATCATGCGGTTGAAGGCGGCCGCGAGCTCGCCGATCTCGTCCTGGGTCGAGACGGCGATGGTCTTGTCGAAGCGCCCGGCCTCGACCTCGCGGGTGCCGGCGAGCAACAGCCGCACCGGCCGCGTGATGCCGCCAGACACCAGCAGCGCGAAGGCAAATCCGACAATCGCCGCGAGCAAGGTCACGATGCCCGAAATGACGATTGCCTGCCGCTGGTGGCTCATCACCTGCGATGTCGAAGCGAAGACCTGTGTCAGCATGTCGGCGCGGATCGCATCGAACTTCTGATTGAACTGGTCGCGGATGGCGTCGATATGCTCCAGCGTGCCGCGGGCTTCTGCCATCTGCTTGGCGTCGACCAGCTTGAGCAGCTTCGCGTGGTCCTCGTTCAGATCGCGGCGCAGCTCGGTGACGGCAGTCTCGATGCGGATCTCGATCCGCGCCAGCGCGGCATTGTCGGACGGCGTCCTCGGATCGTCGATGATCGCGTTGATGAGCTTGCGTGCGCCCTCGGCCTCCTCCTCGATCTTGCGGTCCGCCTCCTCGAACTCGCGCAGGCGCGCAGCATAGGCCTCCTCGTCCGAGGACGCCTGCATCTTCATCATGACCATGCGCCGCAGCGCCACCGACCGCTCCAGCGAGCGGATATTGGCGCGCGCCAGATCGCCATAGGCCGGGATGTAGCGGTTGGTCAGCTCGTCAAGAAGTACTCCGACCTGGCTCGACATCACCATCGACAGGATCGAGGTGACCAGCATCAGGACGATCAATCCGAGGGCGATGCCGACGATCTTGCGCCGGATCGACTGGTTGAAAATCGGCATAGGTTCGGGGCAAAGGCTGAAAGGACAGGTTGGGGAACTCAATACACCGGATTTCAGCCCGGGAACACGCGCAATCTGGCCATCGCGGCGTCCTGGACCGTGCGCAACCGTCGCGCGAGCCTTATTCGTTAACAAAGGCTAAAGACCCGGCTCTATCCCCCGTTGCAAGAGTTCCCGCATTCCATCCGTATTTTGCCGCATTGTTGCGACAGCGTGGCAAATGCGAGACGATGCCGTGGCATCGTTTTCGATGTTACTTTGATTCTCGAGCCGCATGTCGTCGCGGACCTTGGTTTGTACTGGTTTCGCAGGGGGGGACCACGGAATGAACCAGTGCCTACGCTCGCTCGCGTGTGTCGTTGCCATGGCCGCCTTGGCTCTCCTTCCGACGGAGCTGGCGGCGAAGAGCAGTCACAAACCGTCCGCCTCGAAGAAGACGCATGAGGCGAAAGCCGGCAAGCAGCGCCATGCCGCGGCGAAATCGCGTCACGGCAAGCACGCCGAGGCGAAGCGCAAGTCGAAGAAGCAGGACGACGAGCCGTCAGACAAGCCGGCGCCCCTGCCGCTGACCGGCGACCTCGGCGCACTCAAGGACGCGATCGATCTCGCGCGCAAGGGCAAGACCGATGACGCGGGCGCGGCGCGCGACCGCATCGCTGACCCCGCCGGCCAGAAGCTCGCCGACTGGTTCATGCTGCGCCATTCCGAGAGCACCGCGAATTTCAAACGCTACGCCGCCTTCCTCGCCGCCAATCCGGACTGGCCGAGCAGCGCGCTTCTGCGCCGGCGCGCCGAGGCGCGGCTGTGGCAGGAGAAGACCGACGCGGCCACCGTGCACAAATTCACCATGGACCGCCCGACCAGCGCCAAGGGCAAGTTCGCGCTCGCCCGCGTGCTGCTCGCCGAAGGCGACGCCGACAGGGCTGCCCGTCTCGTCCGCGAGGCCTGGCGCACGGACGAATTGTCGGAGCGCAGCGAGGAAGATTCCTACGAGGCGTTCCGCGATCTCCTCACCGCCGACGACCATCGCGCCCGCATGGACAAGCGGCTCGGCGCCAAGGACTATGCCGGCGCAAGGCGCGTTGCAAAACGGCTCGGCGAGGATGCGCTCGCGATCGTCAAGGCCTGCGCCGCCGTCACCGGCAAGGCCAACAAGGCCAAGGATTATCTCGATGACGTGTCGACCGAGGCGCGCCGCGATCTCGGCTATGTGCTGTGCCGCGCGCAATGGCATCTCCAGAAGGACCGCATCGACGACGCGGCCGAGGTGATCCTGGCCGCCGCGCCCGACACCATGGCAGCGCAGGACACCGACGCCTGGTGGCGCGAGCGTCGTTTGCTGGCGCGAAAACTGCTCGACCAAGGCAAGTCCAGGACCGCTTACGACGTGGTGCGCGCGGCGGCCGTGCCGGCGATGGAGGTCTATCGCGTCGACTACCACTTCATGTGCGGCTGGATCGCGCTGCGCTATCTCGACGATCCCAGGACGGCGATGATGCACTTCGCCGCGATCGACGAAGGCTCGGCCAATCCGCTCGCGCTGTCGCGCGCCCATTACTGGCGCGGCCGTGCCGCGGAAGCGATGGGGGTGACGGCCGATGCGCGCCAGAGCTATCAAGCGGCGTCGCGCTACCCGACCGCCTATTACGGTCAGCTCGCCCGCGCCAAGCTCGGCCTCGACCGCATCGAGCTGCGCCCGCCCTCGCCCGTACTGGCCGCAGCCGACACGCAGGCCCTGGATGAGCGCGTGCGCGCGGCCGACATGCTCTATGGCATCGGCGAGCGCGACACGGTGTTCTACTACGCCGAGGATTTTGCCAAGGAGAGCACCGACGTTGCCGCCCTCGAAGGCCTCGGCGAGCTGGCCGGACGGCGCAACGATGCGCGCGTCATGCTGGAGGTGGGCAAGTCGGCGCTGGCGCGCGGGTTCGCGCTCGACCATTACGCCTTCCCGACCATCGGCATCCCCGAGCACAAGCAGGTCGCGCCCGCGATCGAGACCAGCGTGATCTATTCGGTGGCGCGCACCGAAAGCTCGTTCGACCAGCGCGACAAGTCGCCCGCCAATGCGGTCGGCCTGATGCAGGTGACGCCGGAAGCCGGGCGCGACACCGCAAAACGCTTCGGCCTGACCTATGACTGGGACAGGATGGTCTCCGATCCCGTCTACAACACGCAGATGGGGGCGGCCGAGCTCAGCGCGCTGTTGTCGGAATATCGCGGCAACCAGATCATGACCTTCGCCGGCTACAATGCCGGCCGCGGCCGCGTGCGCGAATGGGTGCAGGCGCGAGGCGACCCCAGGGATCCCAAGGTCGATCCGGTCGACTGGGTCGAGCGCATCCCGCTGTCGGAGACGCGCAACTACGTCCAGCGCGTGATAGAGAACGTGCTGGTCTACCGTGCGCGGTTCGAGAGCAGCGGCATGGTCGCCGCGAAATCCGAGCAGCGCGTCACGACGCAGGAAGTGAGCGCGGCACCAACGGCATCGGCCGCAGCCCCCTCGCCCTAGCCCCGCGACCGCCGGGGCTGGACGCGGCGCGGGGTTGGACGCGGTGACTGCGGCCGACGACTCTGCGCGGCCTGTGTCGTTCAGCTAGCCGTCACCTCCTTCCGTGGTCAGAAGGTCGTGGGCGCGCAGATATGCCTCGGTCAGCGAGCGCGAGAGCGCGCCCATCTGCATCATCCAGCTCCAGCTCGAAATCGCCGTCAGCACCGTGATCACCTCGAGCGAGCTGCGGTAGGGCCACAGCAGTTCCATGGCCGTCTGCTGATCTCGAAGGTAGCAATCGTAGTCGCAATAACGTTCTTGCTTGGACACATGCCGGACGTAACTCGAACCCAGCGGCCGGGCGCACGCGCTGCAGACGGCGCCGTGGCAGGGACGATCCTGATTGACGAGCATGAATCTCAATGCCGTGTCCTCTCCTGCCGGCAGGCGCACCCGCCGATGCGCCTCGCCCACCTGTCTGCTCAAGATGCCGCGCGCGTACACCCCTCGATCAACGGTGCAGCTTCGTGATGAAGCGCGTAGCATTCGTAACCGCAGTAGGGCAGCCGTGTCCTGACATCGCGCAAGTAGCTGCCGCTGATCTCCTCGCAGCACCATAGACAGAGCGTCTTGCGGAAAGGGGTTCGGCCGTTCACCAGTATGAACCTCACGTGGCACCTCCAAGCGCGAAGCAGTAGACTGTGTCGACCAGAGAGGCGGACGGCGGCGGAGCGCAAAGATGGTTGCGGCCGTCGGGATTATCTCTGTTTCGCTCCACCTTCTGGGACGGAATGAGGATGTACTTTCCGTCTTCCCGGCGCCGTGCGTAAATCCTGCCGTCGACGTACCGTATCTCTGTCGGATAGCAATCCGCGCTGTTGCAGCAGCTCAGAACCGGATTGTCGGGCATGTGCCAGCTCGAATAGAACTTCTCGTGCAGGAGCTGATCCTGGGGCGGATGATGACGATGTGCATCCTGTCCAAGCTCCTCGGCCTCCGCTCCGGTCATCGACGGAAGCGACAGCGCGATCGTCAAGAGAAGCTTGCAAGCACGGTTCAGCACGCAGCCTCCCGTTCAGAATTGCGGACTTCACGCCGCCTGGAATCGAAACAGCCATCGGCGGTCGCGCTCGCGGCGCGCCCTGAAGCGATCGAGACACTTTCTGGAGCACAGCGGCGTTCGCCAGGAATAATATCGGATCAGGCCAAACTTGCCGTTACAGACAGCGCAGCCCTTTACAACGGTACCGCGCTCGGAGTGTTCAGGGCTATCGCACATCATGCTCTCCTCCTGTCTTATCATCGTGGCTACGCTCGTACGCTGGTGCACGGCCATCCACGCTCGTTATTGGAAATGCGGCCTCTCAATCGCGACCCGCCAATCATGCGGCAACTCGGAGCAACGGACGCAGAGCTTGACTCTATGAGCAGCACATCGAGCTAATTGCCGGCTTGTGCCTTGCATATCGCGTCCCCTCGAATGGTCGTGAGACTAGTCCGCACGCAACGGACCGCTCAATTGTACGGAAGTAAATGTGCGCCATGATTAGGAATGCGCGAGCTATACGTAGGTTTGTCCCGTAGTTTTCCGGCCCTTCGCCGCGCCTTCAACGAGACGGCGCAAAGCCGGCAGGCTGCACGGCGACCGCGAGTTTCGGTGGGCTGATTCCACTTTAGTCGGAAGGAATTGCTCCCCTTGTTGCAAAGTGCTCTACTTGCCTTGGCCCCAGCGAGCCGGGACGCCTGCGATGATGCCTGGCCAGATCGCGAAATTTGGGAATTCGGCCGCACAATTCCTGCTCGGCGGCCTTGCGGCGCTTCGATCATTCGGCAATGGCGCGAAGGACCAGCCCGCGGTCGCAGATGACTCGCGGCAGGACGCCGTCGATCTACGCGACGCCGTGAGGCAGTGGCGTGAGGTGTTCGAGCACAATCCGGTCATGTATTTCATGGTCGATCCGGCCGGAACAGTGCTCAACGTCAATACGTTCGGCGCCGCACAACTGGGCTACACGGCGGCTGAGCTGATTGGCCAGTCCGTGCTCAACGTCTTCTTCGAGGAGGACCACGACTTCGTCCGTCGATGCGTGGCGCAGTCCCTGGAAACCCTGCACCAGTCGCATACCTGGGAGATTCGCAAGTTCCGGAAGGACGGCTCAGTCCTTTGGGTCCGTGAAAACGCCAAGGCGATGCTGCGCGGCGACGGAACGCCGATCGTGCTGGTTGCCTGCGAAAATATCACCCAGCGCAAGGAAGCGGAGGATGCGCTGCGGCAGAGCGAGGCCTACCTCGCCCAGGCGCAGGAACTGAGCCGCACCGGCAGCTTCGGCCTGAACGTCGCGACAGGCGCGATCGTCTGGTCGAGGGAGACCTTTCGCATCTTCCAGTGCGACCTCGCGGTGAAGCCGACCTTGGATTTTGTCTTCCAGCGCATCCATCCCGAAGATCGCGATACGGTCAGAAGGACCCTCGATCGGGCCTCCCGACGCGCAGAGAATTTCGACCATGAGTATCGCCTGCTGATGCCGGATGGATCAGTCAAATACCTCCATTCCGTGGCGCGCGCGCTGAGACATGGATCCGGGCGCATCGAGTTCGTCGGGGCCGTCACCGATGTCACGGTTGCAAAGGAGTCCGAACAAAGGCTGCGGCGCAGCGAGGCCTATTTGGCCGAGGCCCAGCGGCTCAGCCATACAAGCAGCTGGGCCTGGGATGTGCGCCGTCAGGAGTTTGCCTACCGATCGGCCGAACTCTACCGCCTGTTCGGATTTGAGCCGAACCAGATCGATGTACCGGCACGGGCTTTCCAGGAACGTATCCTCCCCGAGGATTTCCAACGGATCGTCGAGGTCGAACGTCAGGCCCTCCGGCGAAAGGAATCCTTTGAAATCGACTTTCGCATTGCGCGCCCGGACGGCTCGATACGACGAGTCCATACCGAGGGACATCCCGTCATCGGCAGTGATGGCGAAGTGATGGAAATCATCGGTACCCACGTGGACGTCACCGAGCAGATCGCCGCAAAAGAAGCGCTTCAAAGGGCATTTGACGAGCTCAAGGCATCCGAGCAGCGATTCCGCGACTATGCGGAAACCGCATCGGACTGGTTTTGGGAAACCGGGCCGGATCACCGCATCACGCAGATGTCGGAACACGCCGATCCGGCCAATGCTGCGCCGACGGCCTTGATCGGCCTGACGCGTTGGGACATTCCGCCCGATGCCGAGCTCGAGCCCGGGAAGTGGGAGCAGCATCGCGCGACGCTCGATGCTCACCTCCCGTTCCGCGATCTGGTTTACCGCGGCAGGGATCGCAACGGCTCTCCAATTTACGTGCGCACCAGCGGCAAGCCCTTGCATGACGCGGACGGTCATTTTCTCGGCTATCGAGGCGTCAGTAGCGATGTAACGGCGGCGATCCGCGCCGAACAGGCTGAAGAAGCGCTGCGCAAAGCACAAGCCGAGCTCGCCCATGTCACGCGCGTCACGACGCTTGGCGAGCTCACCGCGTCGATTGCCCACGAAATCACCCAGCCTCTTGCCGCCGTGATCTCCAATGCGGACGCCTGCATGGCTTGGCTCGATCGCGACCCCGCCGACTTGAAGGCCGCGCGCCGTTCCGCAGAATGGATTGTCGAGGACGCCAATCGGGCCAGCGAGGTGATCCGCCGGATCAGGGCGCTCGCGAAGAAGACCGAGATCGAAGTGGTTCCACTCGACATCAACCAGGTCGTCAGGGAGGCGGTGGCGCTCGTTCGGCGCGAGCTCGCGACCCATAGGGTGTCGGTGCGAATGGAGTTGGCGTCCAACCTGCCGAGGATTTGCGGCGACCGGATCCAGCTCCAGCAGGTGCTGATCAACCTGGTGATGAACGGCATCGAAGCCATGCAAGCCAATGTCGACCGCCCGCGCGAACTGGCGATCCGCTCGAGCCGCACGGACGACGACGGCGACTGCCTGCTTCTCACCGTGACGGACCGCGGTGTCGGCCTCGGCAAAGACGTCAAGGAACGCATCTTCACCCCCTTCTTCACGACGAAATCGGGCGGTCTGGGGATGGGACTCTCGATCTGCCGATCGATCATCGAGGCTCATGCGGGCCGCCTTTCGGCCTTTCAAAATGAGGGGAGCGGCGCAACACTCCAGATCGCCCTGCCCTTGCCGCACAAGGACACGTCGTGACCGACCATGCCAAGCAGGCCCAGGCGAGCGCAGGTGAACCGATCGTCCTGATCGTCGATGATGATCCGTCGATGCGCCGCGCGCTGACCAATCTCTTTCAATCGGTCGGCCTTAAGGTCGAGGCCTTCAGTTCAGCGGCGGAGATCATGGAAGCCAAACCGCCTGCAGTCCCCAGTTGCCTTGTGCTCGACATCCGCCTGCCAGGATTGAGCGGCCTCGACCTCCAGGCGGACCTCGCCAAGGCCAATATTCACACGCCCATCATCTTTATCACCGGTCATGGCGATATTCCCATGACCGTGAGAGCCATGAAGAGCGGTGCCGTCGATTTTCTGACCAAGCCGGTGCGCGACCAGGACATGCTGGATGCGGTGCAGGCGGCGATCGAACGGGATCGCAGGCGGCGCGATGCCGAGAAGTCGATCTCAGGCGTGCGATCCCGTTTCGAGGGGCTGACTGCGCGCGAGCGCGACGTCCTCGCCCTGGTTGCATCCGGCCTGATGAACAAACAGGTCGCCGCCGAACTTGGATTGGCCGAGATCACCGTGAAGATCTATCGCGGGCAGATCATGCGGAAAATGGAGGCGAAGTCATTGGCCGATCTCGTCAGAATGACCGACGCGCTCGGAATCCCGCGCAATAGGGGTCATCTGCAAACCTAAGTATGCTTTCCAATCTCGCTCCGGGGGCCCACTTTCCGTAAGCGGCTGAACCGCGGCCGGCGGCTCCCCCGTTCAGGAGCGATCATATTGTCAGTGCCTTCGATCATTTCCGTCATTGATGATGATTCCTCCGTTCGCCTCGCGACGAACAACCTCCTGACATCGCGCGGATACACGGTCTACACCTTTGGCTCCGCTCACGAATTTCTCCAATCCGCCGAACTGGACACGACCTCCTGCGTGATCGCGGACGTGCAGATGTTGGCTATGAGCGGTGTCGAGCTGTTGACGCATATGCGCAGCCTCGGGCGCATCACGCCCTTCATCTTCATGACGGCTTTTCCCGACGACGCCGTGCGCGACCGCGCGCTGAAGGCCGGCGCGACCTGCTTTCTCGCGAAGCCGTTTTCCACGCCGGCTCTGCTTCAATGTCTGGATGCGGCCCTGTCGAGGTCCGGTGAAGGCAAGATGTAACCCGGCCGCACCTGCCCCTGATCGCTCCTCAGGCTGCGGCGACTCATCGTCGTGGCGACATACGTAGAGGCGAGGCGCTCAATCCACCTTGATGTTGGCCGCCTTGATGATCGGCCACCACTTCGCGATCTCCGCCTTCTGGCGGATGCCGAGGGCTTCGGGCGTGAGTTGATCCCGCGGCGTCATCTCCAGGCCCTGGCTTTCGAGCTGCTTCTTCACGGCGGGATCGTTCAGCGCTTCCACGGCCGCGGCATTCAGCTTGGCCACGATCTCCTTCGGCGTGCCCTTCGGCACCCACATGCCCGACCACAGCGTCATGTGGAAGCCTTTCAGGCCCGCCTCCTCCGCGGTCGGGATGTCGGGCGCCGAGGGCAGGCGCTTGTCGTCGGTGATGGCGTAGGCACGGATGGTGCCGGCGCGGACCTGGTTGATGGAGTTGGAGGTCTGGTCGACGATGACGTCGATCTGGCCGGCGATGAGATCGTTCAGTGCGGGCGCGGTGCCGCGATACGGCACGTATTGCAGCTTGATGCCGGAGACGCTTTCGAAATAGACGCCGGCGATGTGGCTGCCGGAGCCTGCACCGGCCGTACCGGCCGTGGGGGACGACGGGCGCGACTTCAGCCAGTCCAGCAGCTCCTTCAGCGAGGTCGCGGGCACCGCGTTCTTGCTGACCACGATCATCGGATTGCTCGGCAGCAGCACCACCGGCTCGAGATCGGCAACGAGGTCGTATTTGAGCTTGTAGACGGCGCCGTTGGCCACATGAGTGCCGAGATGGCCGAACGAGATGGTGTAGCCGTCCGGCGGCGATTGCACGGCGCGGCTGACGCCGATCGAGCCGCCGGCGCCGGTGACGTTCTCGACCACCAGGGGCTGGCCGAGCGGCGTCCGCATCCGTTCGGCGAGCACGCGCGCCATCGCATCCGACGGGCCGCCGGCCGCAAAGGGAACGATGATGGTGATGGGATGCGAGGGATAGTCGTCGGCGCGCGCGGCGCCGGCGAGAGCGAGAATACTGATCAGCGCGGCCCAGACGGCCTTCGTCATTGTTCTCTCCCCAGCAATGTCATTCTTATTTTTGCCTCTTCCCGCGTACGGGAAGAGGGATCATTCGTGAAGAGACGAAATGACGCGCTAGAACTGCGAGAAGTCGATCGGCTTGTGACGATCCAGCGTGCGGGTGACCGGCGGCAGCGGGTATTTCAGGCCGGTCGCGCAGTTGAACAGCATCACGCGGTCGGTCTTGCTGACGCGGCCATCAGCAAGGCTCTCCTTGTAGGCGGCGTAGGTCGCGGCGCCCTCGGGGCACAGCAGCAGCCCCTCCTCGCGCGCGACCTCGCTGAGCGCCGCCGAAATCTTGTCGTCATCGACCGCGATCGCAAAGCCCTTGCTCTCGCGCACCGCGCGCAAAATCAGGAAATCGCCGATCGCCTGCGGCACGCGGATGCCCGACGCGATGGTGTGGGCGTCCTCCCAGCGCGTCGCATGCTCGGTGCCGGCCTCGAAGGCCCGCACCATCGGCGCACAGCCGGAGGCTTGCACCGCGACCATGCGCGGGCGTTTTGAGCCGATGAAGCCGATCTTCTCGAGCTCGTCGAAAGCCTTCCACATGCCGATCAGGCCGGTGCCGCCGCCGGTCGGATAGAAGATCACGTCGGGCACGTCCCAGCCGAGCTGCTCGGCGAGCTCGAGGCCCATCGTCTTCTTGCCTTCGATGCGGTAGGGCTCCTTGAGCGTGGAGGTGTCGAACCAGCCGACCTTCGCCTTGCCCTCGCCGACGATCTTGCCGCAATCGTCGATATAGCCGTTGACGCGGTAGACGGTCGCGCCCTGGAGCTCGATCTCGCTGACGTTCACTTCCGGCGTGTCGGCCGGGCAGAAGATCGTGGTCTTGATGCCGCAGGACGTTGCATAGGCCGCGAGCGCCGCACCGGCATTGCCGTTGGTCGGCATCGCCATGTGCTTGATGCCGAGCGCCTTGCCCATCGACACCGCCATCACCAGACCGCGCGCCTTGAACGAGCCGGTCGGCAGCCGCCCCTCGTCCTTCACGATGATCTCGCCGCCACCGAGCTTCTTCCCGAGCTTCGGCAGCCGGATCAGCGGCGTCGTCACCTCGCCAAGCGAGACGATGTCCTGGCATTGGCGCACCGGCAGCAGCTCGCGGTAGCGCCACATGTCGCCGGGCCGCTGGCTGAGTGCGTCCTTGGTCAGCGCCTTCTTCACGCCCGCGAGGTCGTAGCGCACCAGCAGCGGCTTGCCGGCTTTCGAGAGGTTGTGGACCTGGTCGGCGGCGTAATGATCGCCTTCCATCGCGCATTCGAGATGGGTGACGAAGGTCGGGCGTTCGATGGTGAGATTGTCGTTGTCTTTCACAACTGTTCTTTCGTTTGGGGTTTGCAGTTACGTCTTCAATAAGAACCACCGCGCGGGGTTCGCCCCGCAGCGTCGGGGTACTTTGCATCGACCGCGATGTTATCGTCCCTGCACAGACCGGAGTAGCCCCAAATAAGCAGGTGATCGCCAGGACGGGCGCTCGATTCCAGGTGACGTACAAACTCTTCGTATTCGTCGAAGATTAGCATCAATGGAGCGGAACTGCCCGCGTACAAACGGTGTTCCAGAATAATCGGCTCACGTTCCAGAATATCCCGAACCTTGGCCAGAAATTCCGGCGCAAGGATATTGTTGCCCGCCTCCGACCAATCGTCACGAGCGGCCATTGCACGTCCCACTTAGATGTTCAGGACCCGTCCATACGCATCCAGCACGGCTTCCTTCATCATCTCGGACAGCGTCGGATGCGGGAATACCGTGTGCATCAGCTCTTCTTCCGTCGTCTCCAAATTCATGGCGACGACGTAGCCCTGGATCAGCTCGGTGACCTCCGCGCCGACCATGTGGGCGCCGAGCAGCTGGCCGGTCTTCTTGTCGAAGATCACCTTGACCAGGCCCTGGTCCTCGCCGAGTGCGATCGCCTTGCCGTTGCCGACGAAAGGGAAGCGGCCGACGCGGATTTCGCGGCCGTTCTCCTTGGCCGTGGCTTCGGTGAGGCCGACCGAGGCGACCTGCGGATTGCAATAGGTGCAGCCGGGGATCAGGTTCTTGTCCATGGGGTGCGGATGCAGGCCCTTGATCGCCTCGACGCAGATCACGCCTTCATGCTCGGCCTTGTGCGCGAGCATGGGGGGACCGGCGACGTCGCCGATGGCGTAGATGCCGGGGATGTTGGTCTTGCCGTAGCCGTCGATCACGATGCAGCCGCGGTCGGTTTTGACGCCGAGTTTTTCGAGACCGAGATTCTCGATATTGCCGACGACGCCGACCGCCGAGATTACCCGCTCGAACTCAGTCGTGACCAGCTTGCCCTTGCCGTCGTCGATGGTGGCGACGACGCTGTCGGCCTTCTTCTCCAGCTTCGTGACCTTGGTCGAGGACATGATCTTGATGCCCTGCTTCTCGAAGCGCTTGCGCGCGAGGCCCGCGATCTCCGCATCCTCGACGGGCAGGATCTGCGGCAGCACCTCGACCACGGTGACGTCGGAGCCCATGGTGTGGAAGAACGACGCGAATTCGATGCCGATCGCGCCGGAGCCGACGACCAGCAGCGACTTCGGCATCTTCTCCGGGACCATCGCCTCGAAATAGGTCCAGATCAGCTTCTTGTCGGGCTCGAGCCCCGGCAGCACGCGCGGCCGCGCACCGGTCGCGACGATGATGTGCTTGGCCTGGTAAGTCCCCTCGCCCAGCGCACCCTTCGGTCCCTCGACGTCGGACTTCTTCACCGTGACCTTGCCGGGCGCGTCGATCGAGGCGGCGCCCCAGATCACGCTCACCTTGTTCTTCTTCATCAGGAAGCCAACGCCGTCGTTGAGCCGCTTGGAAACGCCGCGCGAGCGCTGCACCACGGCCTTCGGGTCGAACGACACTTTCTCCGCCGACAGGCCGTAATCCTTGGCGTGCTGCATGTAGTGGTAGATCTCGGCGGAGCGTAAGAGCGCCTTGGTCGGGATGCAGCCCCAGTTCAGGCAGATGCCGCCGAGATAGGATTTTTCGACGATCGCAACCTTGAACCCGAGCTGGGCAGCGCGGATCGCGGTGACATAGCCGCCGGGGCCGGAGCCGATGATGATGATGTCGAAGGATGTATCGGCCATGGCGGCTCCCGTTCAACTCAAGCGGTCGTTGCGCCGCGGGCGCGGCGATTGAGGATGTAAGTTCTGATCAGCCATTCCAAGAGAATGACCGCTGCCATGACGGCGAAGATGGTGAGCGCGATCGGCGCCCAGATGTTGCGCGACAGCGCTTCACCGGCGAAGAAGGCGGATTCAACGATGTCGCGGCCGAGTGGACTGAGCGTGAGGATCAGCGAAACCAGCATCGAGATCCAGGGCCAGCGCGTCCTCATGCGCCATCTCAGACCATCATCATGACGGGATTTTCGATCAGCTGCTTGAACGCGCCGATCAGCTCGGCGCCGAGCGCGCCGTCGATGGCGCGGTGATCGCAGGACAAGGTCACGCTCATCATGTGCGCGATCTCGATCTTGCCGCCGCGCACGACGGGGCGCTCCTCGCTGGTGCCGACCGCGAGGATGGTCGCATGCGGCGGGTTGATCACGGCGGTGAAGTGGCTGATGCCGTACATGCCGAGGTTGGAGACGGCGGTGGTGCCGCCCTGGTATTCCTCGGGCTTCAGCTTGCGCGAGCGGGCGCGCGCGGCAAAATCCTTCATCTCGTTGGAGATGGTGGAGAGCGTCTTGGTCTCCGCTTTCCGGATGATCGGCGTGATCAGGCCGCCGGGCATCGCCACCGCAACGCCGACGTCGGAATGGTGATGCTTGACCATGCCGCTTTCGGTCCAGCTCACATTGCAGTTCGGGATCTTCTGGAGCGCGACCGCCATCGCCTTGATGACGAAGTCGTTGACCGAGATCTTGTAGAGCGGCTTCTTCTCCTTGTCCTTCGGAGCTGCCGCATTGATCTCCTCGCGCGCGGCGAGCAGCTTGCCGATGTCGCAGTCGATGGTGAGGTAGAAATGCGGGACGTTCTGGATCGACGCGGTCAGGCGCTGCGCGATGGTGCGGCGCATGCCGTCGTGCGGGACGATGTCGTAGGAGCCCGGCTCGAACAGCGACAGGATCTGCTTGTCCGACATGGTCGGCGCGATCGCGGGCGCACCTGACGGCGCCGCGGCGGGCGCCTTGAGGCCCTTGCCGGACTTGGCCTGCTCGACATCGCGGGCGACGACACGACCGTGCGGGCCGGTGCCCGTGACCATCGACACGTCGATGCCGGCGTCCTTGGCGAGGCGGCGCGCCAGCGGCGATGAGAACACGCGGCCGCCCTGGCCGTTGCTCCGAGCAGCCGGCGCGGCAGCCTGCGGCGCAGGTGCGGCGGCGGGCGGCGGCG
>NZ_LBKA01000220.1:0-59093 GCF_028128955.1 Bradyrhizobium sp. CCBAU 11386 | reverse complement strand
TTCGTAGTCTGGGTCGGACCATTGAAATCATTGCGGCCTGTTACCGTAAGAGGCGCTAACCTTGGCGGTTGTTCTGAAAATGGGCCTCGCCGTGAGACAGTCGCGTTACCATAGGCACCAGCCCAGCGGATCGTCAGCGATCGAGCACAATCGGGCCTCCGACCTACGGTTTGGGAAACCGTTTCATACCATATAAGATCAATGGCTTACATGGGCGATGTTGCAAATGTGTTGCATCGACCGGCCCATGCCGTGGCCTTTGCTGACCACGCCAGTTGAAGAACCGAACTTGCTGCCGGGCGCCCCCGTGCAATCTCCTGTCCCGTCATCGCGATCTCCAACAGTCGCACCGACTCGAAGCGAACTTGGATAGACGTGAGGTTCGCGCCCGACGCATCAAAACCCTGCACGCCAGGCACGACTGTCAAAGGAGGCCGAGCATCCACGTCGGATGGGATGGCTCGATCAGCCGCCCGGAAGAAACTAGGGATGAGCAGATATCGTGGGCCGACTAGACTAGCTGCCGTCATCGACTGAGCAGGCCCGCAAGCGGACACTGCTGTCAAGCCTTGGTGCGTGGTATTCCGACCGCAGAAACGGGCGCCGATCAGCGCCGCTACGATCGGAGGCTCGTATGTGGTGGGTGGCCTGATTCCACTCGTGCCTTACATCTTTACCCGGAACATCGGGACGGCCCTACAGATCTCGGTGGCTGCGACCGGCCTGGCCCTGCTCTGCTTCGGAGCCGTCAAAGGGCAATTCACAGGCGTCAACAAGATCAAGTCGGCGCTGCAAACATTGGCTGGTCGAAGGATTGGCACCCGGGGCAGCGTATTGGCTCGCGATTGGTTGGATAGGGCGTGTACCCATAGTTCCCCTCCGTTGGAGGTCAGTCATGCGCCACTCACATTATCAGCGGCTTATGAGCCAGAGGATGGCAGCGATGCAGATGATGCCAATAACGTAAGGTAGTATGTAGGTTAGTAACGTCCTCACCACAACCTCCCGACCGCTTCCTTCTTCCCGCTTTGGCTGCCTACTGGCACTCGAGGTGTGGCCGCGGCCCCGCCGCAGCGAAATGCTTTGGGCGAGGAACCGCACGCTTCCGAGCGACAGAAGAAGCTGCGAGAACAAGAAAGACGACAGCTGCCTTCGTCGTCACCCCACGCTCGTAGGCCATCCTCTGACGGTAGCGCTGATTGCCTGCGTAACGATCATCGGTGCCAAACTAAAGAGAAGGACGACTGACCACATGTCAGCGGTGGGCGG
Source organism: Bradyrhizobium sp. CCBAU 11386 (assembly GCF_028128955.1). Taxonomy (NCBI): domain Bacteria; kingdom Pseudomonadati; phylum Pseudomonadota; class Alphaproteobacteria; order Hyphomicrobiales; family Nitrobacteraceae; genus Bradyrhizobium; species Bradyrhizobium sp. CCBAU 11386. Next base: position 57,824 of record NZ_LBKA01000220.1, on the reverse strand, counting down.
CGCAAGCTGCAATAGAAGCGCCGCCGGGGGCAAGTAAGGCGGCACAGCGAGTACCGTTGCACAAAGCAAGAGCGCGCTCCAAAGCCAGCCATTTCGAGTGATTTCGTTGATGATGAACCGTGATTGCGGATCGCGCATGTTGAACGTGTGCCAGAGCTGTGCGAACGCGAGAGTGAGGAACGTGACAGTCACCGTTGCTCGAGCGTCGAGACCGAGCCAAGACGACGTAGCCAGCGCTCCGAACGTGGCGGCGGTCATCGCACCGCCGTGCAGGATTATCGTGATCCATTGCCAACGACCCAAAATGGGCTCTTTTGGATCGCGCGGCGGATGCTTGAGGATACCGGCCTCACCTTCGCCCATTGCTAACGCGAAGGCCGGAAACACGTCTGTCACGAGATTGAGATACAGAATTTGCAGCGGCAGGAGCGGCAAAGGGAGCGCAGACAACACGGCTAATCCAACCACCATCACCTCGCTGAGATTGCAGGACAAGAGGTAGGCGACGAAACGGCGGATATTGGCGAAGATGATGCGGCCTTCGCGTATCGCCCCAACGATGGTCGGAAACGCGTCGTCAAGCAGGATCATGGCGGCCGCTTCGCGCGCGACATCGGTGCCCCGCAGGCCCATCGCCACGCCGATATCGGCCTGCCGCAGGGCGGGCGCGTCGTTGACCCCGTCCCCCGTCATGGCGACGATCTCGCCGGCGGCCTGATAGGCCCTGACCAGGGCAAGCTTCTCATCGGGGTTCACTCTTGCGAAAATTCCGACGTCGCGGAGTGCAGGCTGCCCGGTCTCGATTACCTCCACGATTCTCTTGCCCTCCACGACGTTCGCAATGTTCTCCCCGAGGCCGACCGCGCGACCAATGCTTCGTGCAGTCACGACGTGGTCACCAGTGACCATGACAACCCGAATTCCCGCTTGTCGGCAGTCCTCAATCGCCTGCGGCACGTCGGCACGCGCGGGGTCTTCCAGACCGATAAGACCGACAAATATCAATCTCTCGTATGGCGCAACACCGGCCAGCGCATCCATTTTCATCGCGCAGGCGAGTACGCGCAGGCCATCATGGCCGAGCTGATCAGCCCGGCTTAACCACTCCGCTCGCGCCTCGTCATCAAGGGTGATCTCGCCATGCTCGACGGTTGCGTGCGTCGCCGCCGCTAGGACTGCTTCCGGCGCCCCCTTCACCGCTACCAGCACGCTATCCCCACATTCGTGAACCGTCGCCATCATCTTGGTGGCTGGATCAAAGGCATGCTTGCGAACGATGCGGCGCCCATCCAGCAAGGCCGTGCGCCGCAAGCCCGCGTGTAATCCGGCGCGCAAGAGTGCGATTTCCATCGGGTCGCCGCTGCCGCTTTCGTCCGTGCGGTCGAGATGGGCGTCGTTGCAAAGAACTGCGATGCGGAGCAATCCGGCGGCCGGTCGGTCGTCGGCGAGCTGTAAACGCTCACCGTCTGTCGGCGCCTCCGTCTCAAGCGCGGTCTCGCCAGAGGCAGTGCAGAGTCGCCGCACCGTCATCCGGTTCTCGGTTAAGGTGCCGGTTTTATCGGTGAGGATGACAGTGGTAGCGCCGAGCGTCTCGACCGCGGAAAGACGCTCGATCAGCGCATTCTGCCGCGACATGCGCCACATGCCGCGGGCGAGTGCAAGCGTCGCGACGATCGGGAGGCCCTCGGGAATCGCCGCTACGGCGAGCGCAATAGCCGCCTCGACCATTACGAGAGGATCTTCATCGCCCATAAGCCCGACGGCGCCAATCACTGCAGCGACAGCGATGGTCGCCGAGACGAGCTGCGCGGACAACCGTCCGAGCTTGCGTTCAAGAGGCGAACTGCCCGGGTCCGCTTCGAGGACGAGCCGCGTTACTCGGCCAAGTTCAGTAGCGAGGCCGGTCGCCACTACGACCCCGGTGCCCGTACCCCGCGTGACGGCGGTGCCCTTGAACGCCATCGACGCGCGATCGCCGAGACGCGTGTCTGCGCTGACCGGGTCCGTCTGCTTGTCGACGGCGACCGATTCGCCGGTCAGCGCCGACTCGTCTGCGGACAGACGGGAAGTCTCGATAAGGCGGAGGTCGGCCGACACGGCGTCGCCAGCGTCCAGAACGACGATATCGCCCGGAACGAGCTCCTTGGCTGGCACGACATGAACGCGACCCTCGCGTCGGACGCGGACGTTGCGCGCTCCAAGCACACGCAGAGCCTCAATTGATCGCGCCGCCTTTAGCTCGGTTGCGAAGCCGATCAGCGCGTTGATGGCAAGGACCGCAAGGATGGCGCTGCCTTCCTCAAGTTCGCCGAAATAGAACGCCAACCCTGCTGCAAAACTCAAGAGATAGACGACCGAACTCTTGAACTGGTGCAACAGCAGTTTCGTCACCCGGGTGGGGCGGCGCGAACTGATCGTGTTCGCGCCGAAGAGCCTTCGGCGCGCTTTGACCTCAGCATCGGAGAGGCCCTCGGAGGCGGACACGCGCAACTGCCGAAGCAGCTCAGCAGCAGGCAGAACATGCGGATTTTCCGGCAGCGTTATCTGTTTAGCGACTGCGTGCCTTTCGATGGAGGGCCTCCTTTACGCCGGAAGACAGACCCTTAAGATAGACGAGCCTCGATGACCGATATTGACTTGGAGCAAGCGATGGTCATGAAACTCTGGAGCAATGAAAGCTGATGATTGCCCAAACATCCGAAGAGACAATTGAGCTTCGGATCGACGACAGCTCTTTCATACGCTCGACCCTTTCCCGTTTCGCGAGCGTGACCTCGACAAAGAGGCTGAATAATACATTGTCGGCTGGGCGCGAGAACTCTCGGCCCGGCAAGCGATCCGGAGTCGGATTCATCATCCGAAGTCTGATGCGCAAGCGAAAGCGGCAATGGAGCTTCGCGACGCCTTTGGTCACCATTTTGCGGATCGAGCGAACGCAACTCAAAGAGATATCAACGAGCTGTTCAGAATAGGTCGCTGGTCGCTGGCCATCGGACTCGCCATTCTGATCACGTGTCTGCTCTTTGCGCACGTCGTTGTTGGCGCGCTATTCGTCAACCCCTTGCGGCGTCTCCTGGAGGAGAGTCTCTTGATCCTGGGGTGGGTCGCAAACTGGCGCCCGCTGGAGATCTTTCTATATGACTGGTGGCCACTCGTTCGCCGGCGCGATCTGTACCGACGGATTTCAAAGGCCGCTATCGAAACTCGGGCCGTTGTTCAGAGCGAATCCGGTGCAGCAGCTTGCCAGGACGGATAGTGCCGTTACAAAGGTAAATGGCGCGCGGATCGTCAAGCTAAGCCGCCTGGGCCGCTACGGCTTCGTAAATATCCTCCTCCTGGGCTGTGTGCATGCGCACCAGTGTTTCGATCGCCTCGATCACCCGCTGGGCGTCTCGGACAAGGTAGCGGTCGACCTTCTCTGACGGCAGATCCTCCACGATCCGAGCCAGCAGGCGAGCAAGGTGCAGTATCTCCCGATGGGCACGGCTCATCGCAGAGAGGCCGTGGCGGTCGCGCAGCACCTCCGCAAGCTTCGGGTAGACGCTGTCCTCATCCTTGCGCTCGTGCATCACCACGCTACTCTGAACGATGCGCTGAGCTGCCCTGATCAACACCGCGGCGGACTCGGGCGTCGCATCGTCCAACGCATCGACGATCTTACGCAAGCGGTCGAGGTCCTTGAACAGGGTCTGATGATCGTGATGCAAGATCAGCCCCTGCTCTGCGGTGATGTGCGGGCCAGCCCAGCCGAGGGCCGGGGTGAGCGCGCGCAGCGCGTTCAGGATGACGGCGACATCGATCACCTCCTGCACGATCGCCGCCGGCACGGGATCGAGCCAGCCAACGGTGGCGGCTACCATTGCCGCCAACGACAATCCCATACCGACGAAGATGCTTTGCAGGGCGATACGCCGCGCCCGCTGCGCAATTATGATCGCCTCGCCAACGCGGTCGAGCCGGTCGGCCAGAATCACCACATCCGCGGCCTCGGACGATGCGCTCGCACCGCGCGCTCCGAGCGCGACCCCGATATCGGCAGCGGCCAGTGCCGGGGCGTCGTTGATGCCATCGCCGACCATGATCGTCGGATGCAACCGCTTCTCGGTACGCACCGCCTCGACCTTGTCGGAAGGTACGCGGTCGGCCAGCACGGCATCGAGGTCGAGGGCTGCACCGATGGCCTGTGCCGCTGCGGCGCGATCGCCTGTGACCATCACGATTCGCGCGATGCCAGCATCACGCAGTAGCCGGATCGCTCGCGGCGTATCGGCCCGCAGTTCGTCTGCCAGCAGCAGCGCACCAATCGGACGCCCGTTCACAGCAACAAAGACGATCAGCGCCGAGCGCCACGAAGCGCGGCGGATCGCCCGCAGCTCCCACGGCGACAACTCGGCATGTGAGAGAAGCATCTCTCGCGAGCCCGCGGTGACCTGGCGTCCGTCAATTAGGCCGCTGAGGCCAGAACCCATGGCCTCTTTGACATGTTTCGGCGGTTTCAGCTTGAGGCCGCGATCGACGGCCGCGGCAACGACTGCCTTCGCAAGGACGTGATGCGAAGCCTGCTCAAGCGAGGCCCCAAGCGTGAGGACCTCGTCCGGGTCCTCCCCCGGCGCGACCTCAACCGAAAGCAACCGCGCCCCTCCCACCGTCAGGGTGCCGGTCTTGTCAAACAGCACTGTGTGCGCGCGAGCCAGCGCCTCCAGTGCTCCACCGCCTTTTGCCAAGATGCCGCGGCGGGCCGCTTGCGCCACGCCAGCGATGAAAGCGACGGGCGCGGCCAGAATCAGGGGACAAGGCGTCGCCGCAACCAACACTGCGAGGCTACGGGTCAAATCACCGGAGATCCGCCACGCCACGAAGGCGAGGACGAGCGTGACCGGCAGAAGGATCAGCGCAAAGCGATCGGCCAGCCGTACGAAGGGAGCCTTCGCTGTTTGTGCCGCGGTCACCATCCGCACGATGCCGGCATAGGTGCTCTCGCCAGCCGGCGCGGTCACGGTCAACTCGAAGGTCTCACCGGCATTCAGCGAGCCGGAAAGAACGGCGCTGCCGCGTGTCTTCTCGACTGGAATGGGTTCGCCGGTCACTGCGGACTCGTCAATGGTGGCCGAGGCCGAACCAACGATACCATCGACCGGAACGATCTCGCCGGCCCTGACCAGGAGTTCCTCGCCGACCGAGACTGCCTCGACGGGAACTTCCTCAATCTGCTCGCCAGTCTTGCGATGGGCCTGCCGCGGCGCCCGATCAACCAGGGATCGCAAGTCGCGCTCCGCCCGGGCGATCGCGATCTCCTCCAGCACGTTGCCGCCGGAATACATCAGCGCGACCACGGCGCCGGCCAACGGCTGGCCCAGTGCCAGCGCCGCGCTCATCGACAGCAGCGCAATCGCGTCCACTCCCAGGCGGCCGCCCAAAAAATCCCTGACGATCGAGACCGCCAGTCCTCCGATCACGGGCGCCGTGCCGAGCTCCCATGCGAGATCGGCCAGATCAGACCGGTTTGCCGCTCGCGCCAAAATGCCCGCAGTCAATCCGGCGATCGCAATCACGACCAGGGCCCATCGCAGGATCCGCTCAAACGGCATGATTCGGTTCCACACCTAAACGAACGTCACTATCCTCCGAAACCAGCTTTGTTGTTTGAGAAAAATCAACGCCGACATGATGAACACCAAAGGGTTCCTTCACAGCCAGCCATGACCTGAATCAACGCCTCTCGGAGTCTTAGGCAGATACTTGTTTTAAGGAGGCTATCATGCGTGCTCTAGCTCAACCCCCAGCGGTGATTGTTCTGCTGTCATCTGGCGTGCCATGCTTCGCCAAGGAGATGGGGAAGACCGAACGTTCCTCGTCAGCTCCGACCACGCGGTCGCAGGAGCCTGGCGAGAGTCAGCTAAAGCCGACGAACCAAAGGCTAAAGGATACTCACCGCCTGGACCAAATGATGGACCAGCGAGACTGGGATCACTGCAAAGCAGGCCACGACTGGCGGATGCGAGGCAACAGCGAGAATCTAGGTCAGTGAAGGACCGCAACGCTGAATTTCATTGGCATAGCGCAATGAACGAAACATCGTGCGGTCTCAACGCGATCGTTGTGCGACGCGTACCCCCGGTGCAACTCGGTCGCTGGGATAGACAATCACCTCTTCCCCGGGAGCGAGGCCGGAAGTGATGGCTGCAAGGCGGCCGGACCGGCGTAGGAGCTCGATCTGGCGCAATTCGGCGCGTCCGTTTTTCGCGACATAAACGTTCCAGGCCTCTCCGCGGCGAAACAGCGCCCCGGACGGGACGATCGTCGCATCGTTGCGTGCGAAGACCGTAATCTGCACGTCCGCCAGGCGGGCGCTGAATGGCTTGCCCAACTGCATTTGCGTCGCCGGTACAAGGGGCGGGCTCGCTGTCTCTGGTTTCGCCTCGGCATTTGTGTCCAGTACAGCCACTATCGGCGCGATGGGAGCGCGGGCTTGCAGGACGCCGGAGCTGCTCGGAGTCGCTACCGCCGGCGCAACGCTGTCAATCGTATCGCAACTATCGTTCAGATCTTCGCCGTGCTCGAAGCAACGAGCCTGTCTACGATGCAAAGTCTGCTAGTTCCGCTACTCTGCGCCGGTGGCGCGGCGACGATCTATAGCGCGACCTTCACGATCAAGGGCATGCGGGAAACGGCGGCAGTCGATCTGCAACTCGGACGGGCTTTAACCTGCCCGCGGCTTTGTTGCTGGCGTTGACGCTCTCCGGAGTTCTCGTGCTCTCAGCCGGTTTGCGGGAGGCGTTTGGAGAAATCGGGCTGGTGGTCAGCGCGTCTGCAGCCGGCCTCGCTGATACGCATTCGCCCGCCGTAGCCGCTGCCACGCTCGTCGCCTCAGGCAAGATCAACTCTGCCGACGCCATCGCTCCGGTGCTTGCGGCGCTGTCGACAAATACTCTCAGCAAGATCATCGTTGGCTGGGTCAGCGGCGGCCGTTCCTTCGGTCTGCGGCTGATTCCCGACCTGCAACGGGCGATCCGCTCGCGCCGTTAGTCCTCGGCGCCTGCTCATGAGGACGCAGGGCCTTCAGTCCGCTATTGCTGCGGGACCGGGTTCGTTGTCCCACGCATGAACGCCAGCATCTCCTCCGGAGTGAGCTTCCCATCCTTGTTGCTGTCCATTGCCTTGAAGATTCGTTCGTGCGCAACTTGAAACTCCGGCAATGAGACGGTCCCGTCGCCATCAGCATCCATCAGCGCGAAAATCATGCGGGCCATGATTGGTGGCCCCATCCCGTCCCCGCCCATCATGCCATGCCCTTTCATGCCGCGCCCCATCATTCCCATCATGTCTCCGCCTCGCATCGTACTCTGCCGCTCTGCGGATTGTCCTGCGGGAGAGTCCGTCTGCGTGGACGACGGAACCTGGTCCGGTCCCGGGTGGTGGGCGTTGTGATCAGTCGGCGATTGAGCGAGCGCTGGATAGCTCAGGGTGGCAAACAGAAGCGCTGCGGCAATGGTTCGGCGTGGCATGGGCCTTCTCCGGTGTTGGTGTCGCGTAACAACCGTGTCGTAATTCACCGAAGTCTTATTGAGCCAAGTCAACACGACGAGAGGGAGACGCATGAGCACCTTCAGCGTATCGTAGGCGAAGAAGCTCACGGACTCGCGACTGTTCGGGTCGACGCTCGTCGTTGTGATCACCCATTGAGCGAATGAAATGAGCTGACTATAGACGATCCCCAGGTGAGGAACGCAGCGATTGCCCTCCAACCCGTTTCGCGGTCGATGGACGCGCACCGGGTACATGCTTGGAGATAAAATTGAGATTCATTCGGCGTGCCTTTCCCGGTTTCCGGCAGCAGAAGCGGCCAACCGACAAGCGCGACGTACGACGGCCTCCCGGGAAAGACTTGGCCCGGACCCATCGCGCATCATAAGGACGACGATCGGGAAGATCCAGGACAGCAAGCTTTGCAGCGCTCCGCTCGCCGGAACGCCTCTGACACTCACGCCCTTCTGCGCAAGCTTATCGGCCAGAGCCATATCAACCCGCGCAGTGACGAACGCCGAATTTCCGCTCGGGAGTTGTTCCTTTAGCTTTCCCTGGATCTTATCCGGACCGACGGAAACCTCGGCGATCTTTTCCTGGGCGAGCAGCTGCTCAAACTGACTGTAAGGAACGGTCTCAATCGAACATAAGTGGTGTAGAGGAATTGCAGGACGGCGAGCAGCATGCCGCCCGCGAAGATGATGGCCATCACTATGGTCTGCTTTCGCGAGACTTGATCTGGCTCGACCTGTTTCTCCCATCGACATCATCCGAAATCGAAATGGCAATGGGAGGCGACTGCCTCGGCTTGATTCAGGTCAACAACGTCACCACCCCGCCGCAGAGATCGCGACCTTCGGCGTCGGCGGTACATTGACCAAGATCAATTTACGCGAAGCGCAGTCGTACAGACTGGCTAGAGGAATATCGGCAATGGCCGTACACCCGAGGCATTCCAATGGCACACAAACAAGTCCTGTTCCATTCAGCAGCCCGCGAGAAGATTTTGCGCGGCGCGTCTCTCCTTGCAGACGCGGTGCGCGTGACGCTCGGCCCGAAGTCGAAATCCGTCCTGATCCAGAAGGCATGGGGAACGCCAATCGTCTGCAATGACGGCGTAACCATCGCCAAGGAATTTGACCTGAAGGATGCCGAAGAGAACCTCGGCGCTCAGGTGTTGCGCCAGGCCGCCGAAAAGACTGGCGACGTCGTCGGCGACGGCACCAGTACGTCTACCATCCTTGCACATGCCATCCTGTCGGACGGAGTTCGCAACGTTGTAGCTGGCGCGAGCGCGATCGACCTCAAACGTGGCCTGGATCGCGGGACGCAGGCCGCCATCGCTGCACTGCGCGCCATGGCAAAGCCTGTAAAAGCCAGAGCGGAGAAGGCGCAAGTCGCCGCGATTTCGGCCCACAACGATGCGTCGATCGGCGAACTCGTAGCGGATGCGATCGAAAAGGTCGGCGGCGACGGCGTGATATCGGTCGAGGAGTCCAAGACGACCGAAACCTTTCTGGACGTCGTCGAGGGGATGAAATTCGACCGGGGCTTTCTTTCACCCTATTTCGTCACCGATGCCGACCGGATGGAATCGGTGTTGCAGGATCCCTACGTCCTGCTCTGCGATCACAAGATTGGCGCATTGCGCGATCTGGTTCCCCTTCTCGAGCAGGTCGCCAAAAGCGGCCGGTCCCTTCTGATCATCGCCGAGGACATCGAGGGCGAAGCGCTGGCCACTCTCATCGTCAACCAATTGCGAGGCGTGCTCAAAGCCTGCGCCGTCAAGGCCCCCGGGTTTGGCGACCGGCGCAAAGCCATGCTCGAGGATATCGCGATACTGACAGGTGCTCAGGTGATCTCGGAAGAGATCGGGCTGAAACTGGAGAACACCACCCTGCAACAACTGGGCCGTGCCGCGCGCGTAGTCGCCGACAAGGAGAATACGACGTTGATCGGCAGCGGTGGCAATCGCACCCGCATTGATGCGCGCCTGGCCCAGATCCGGGTCGAAATCGAAAAAACGACCAGTGATTACGATCGCGAGAAGCTCGAAGAGCGCCTCGCCAAGCTGTCGGGCGGCGTCGCGGTGATCCGGGTGGGAGCGCCGACCGAGACTGAAATGAAGGCGAAGAAGGAAGCTTTGGACGATGCGATCAGTTCGACGAAAGCGGCGGTCGCGGAAGGTATTGTGCCCGGTGGTGGGCTGGCCCTTCTCCGCGCAGTCGCGGCCGTCTCCAAGGAGGAAGCAGCGTGTGAGGGCGACGAGCGGACCGGCGTACAGATCCTGAGGCGCGCGCTCGAAGCTCCCGCGCGTCAGATTGCCGAGAATTCCGCGACCGACGGTGGCGTCGTGGTTGCGCGGATGCTCGAAAGTGAAGGCAGCTTTGGCTTCGATGCCGCCCGCAAGGTCTATGTAGATCTCGTCGAGGCCGGCATCGTAGATCCGGTAAAGGTGGTACGGACCGCTCTCGAAAATGCGGTCTCCGTCGCGAGCGTGCTCCTTTTGACCGAAGCGACGATGACGGAGATCCCGGAGCCGAAACGCGAGAGGCTGCCCGAGCCGGACATGGCGATGTAGTAGCGGTCTTTATCACGCCAGAGAGTACCAGCATCCGGCCGCCGCCGATCGATTCAATCGAGGACAGCGCTTGGCCGGGGACACGAACGATGCCCTATCGATCAAACGATGATCTTCCCGCGAGATTGCGACGTCACCTGCCGTCTCACGCCCTCGACATCTACAGGGAGGCGTTCAACCACTCCTTTGCCTCGCATGCCGGAGACATTCGCCAGGAAGAGATAGCACATCGAACGGCTTGGTCCGCCGTCAAGCGCTCATACATGAAACTCGCGGACCGCTGGGTGCCGAAATCGGCGCATAGCGATTGAGCGTCGCGGGGTTCGGAAATTGAAGTACGTCTGCCTCCTTGCCGCATTTTCGCACGGACAAATGCAGGGCAACGAGCTCGCCGCACGCCTTTGTTGGAACTCTGACAGCGCTCCTGGAGAACGGTCGCAGTCTGTCGATTCAAAGAAATTCGTCAGTTCAATTCCGGCTTGAGCAAAATCAAATTTCAGACCGACGCCCGTGGCTAATCTCCTCCGCGACCGAGATGGTCAGACCTCAAAGGAGAAATCATCATGGCAACCGAAACCAAGCTGCCCGTCACGAAATCCCCCACTGCCCCCGCTGTCGCCGGAGAGACTTGGCGGCCCTTTCAGGCCTTGAGAAACGAAATCGACCAGATCTTCGACGATTTCGGTAACGGCTTCTGGAACCGACCGTTCCGTTCGCTCGCGCGGCTCGATCGCGATTTCTCGAAGTCGATCTCTGCGCCGGCCGTGGACGTCGCCGAGAGCGACAAGGCATATGAGATTACGGCCGAGCTTCCGGGTCTCGACGAAAAGAACATCGACGTCAAGGTCGCCAACGGCGGTCTCACGATCAAGGGCGAGAAGCGCGAGGAGACCGAGGAAAAGAAGAAGGACTACTACGTCTCCGAGCGCCGCTACGGCACCTTCGAGCGCTATTTCACCCTGCCGGAGAGCGTCAACGCCGACAAGATCGAGGCTACCTTCAAGAACGGCGTGCTGAAGGTCGTGCTTCCGAAAACCGAAGAGGCGCAGAAGCCGGCCAAGACGATCAACGTGAAGGCGGCTTGACGGCCTGCCAGGGCGAGGCTGCATCGGAGCGTAGCCTCGCCTCAATTTGTAACACTATCGATATTGAGGGCGCACCATGCACGCACTTCATGTGATGACCAGAGACGTTGTTGCCGTAACGCCTCATACGACGATCGAAGAAGCCGCCAAGATCATGCTCCGGATGCACATTAGCGGCCTGCCCGTCATCGACGATGCCGGCAATCTCGTTGGCATCGTCTCGGAAAGCGACTTCCTCCGTCGCAGCGAAATCGGCACCGGTCGCAAGCACGCGGCCTGGCTCAAATTCTTCATGGGACCTCGACGGGCAGCGGCCGAGTTTGTTCACGAAAGCGGCCGAAAGGTGGAAGATGTCATGACGCGGCAGGTTGTCTCAGCTCGGGAAGAGACATCACTGGCCGACTTGGTCGACCTGATGGAAAAGCACGACATCAAACGCGTCCCGGTGATGCGGGACAACGCGACGATCGGGATCGTTACGAGAAGTAATCTGCTGCAGGCGATGGCAAGCCTCGCACACGAGATTCCGGACCCGACAGCCGATGACGAGCATATTCGCGAGCGTATCACGCGTGCCGTCAACACCGCCGACTGGCGTCCGATCGGTTTCAGGGTGGATGCCCGCAAGGGCGTCGTCCATCTGCACGGCCTGATTACGACCGACGAGGCACGGCGGGCGACGATTATCGCTGCCGAAAACACTAGCGGCGTCAAGGAAGTCCATGACCACCTTTGCTTGGTTGATTCATACTCCGGCTATTATGTGGAATCGCCAGAAGACTTGAAGGCCGCGGGCTGAACGCCGGCGACTTGGGAGCGATCATGCTTGGATGGATCGTCCGGATTCTCTTTGCGATAGCAGCGCCGATCACGGCGCTGTTCGTGTCGCGAGACACGTTGAACTTCGGCCTCATTCAAACCGTTGTAACGATGCTCCTCGTCACAGCTATTGTCGGCTTGGTCGCCGCCTACTCCGGGCGCGACCGAGGCATCCCCCACTAAGCAGATACGTCCCGAGGGCTGGCAAAGCCGGGCGATTTTTCGGGCGCTCGCGGTTTCGTTGTTGATGCGCTGATCCCTCGCAGGGGGATCCTACTGGGCAGCCACAAAAAGCTTCCTGACCGCGTCTGCTGGCACTGCAAAAGCAAAGCCACTCCTTCGCGCAACGACGACGCCGACTAGCTTACCTTTCAGATTCACCAGCGCCCCGCCCGAACTCCCTTGGCTGACGAGGACATCCGATTGGATCAGATCGCTGTTCGCAATGCCTGGGCAGGAACGATGCAAAGCTGACACGATGCCAAATGTCACGCTTAGTCCCCAATCTTGTGGATTTCCGATCGCCATCACTGGCTCGCCCACGTCGGGCGTACCTATGTTCTCCAGAGTCAATGCTTGAAGGTTGCCGGGTTCAACACGGAGTAGCGCAACGTCATCTCGCTTGGATCTTACCAGCACGACGGCGTCAAGCGCTCGCCCGTCCTGGGGGAGTGCCTTTACGACCGTCGCGCTTGCAACCAAGTGATTTGCAGTGACGATCAAGCCTGCCAGGGCGTCTACGACGACGCCCGCTCCCTGCCACTCTCGAAGCGTAGGAGGGTCTGGAAAGCCGGCTTCGGGATCGAATATTCGCGGCTCTGATGCCACGCCCCAGCCTCGTATTCCGACCACAGCAGGCGAGATGCGCTTCACAAGAGCGGCAAAGTCCGTCGTCGGGAACAACTCTCCTGGATCTTTATAGTCCTTGGCCCAACAGCCAGTGACACCGAAGACCAGCGCCAGCGCCAGACTGCATACGACGACGCCGATCCGATTTCGGCGCAAAATATTGCGTAGCATGGCCACCTCTCAGGCGATCCAAGTGAAGTTGCCTAAACAGCCTAGTGATTTGGAGCAGGCGCGATTTGAGGATTCGCAAACTCTGCCTCGCCCTTCTCGCGAAACCGGGCCTACGGATACCTACTTAGGTGACGCACCCGAATTTAGGTCTGTCGCCTGATACGGTAGGAAGGGGTCTCCAGCACGGCGTCCGGCTTACCAATGGAGCCCGCAATGAATCACTCGATTTACACCGCGGATAGGGCAACCCACCTGAAGGTGGTGGTCTCTGTGCTGCTCGTCAGCATTGCAATCATGGCGGCAGCGATGACCGTCCGGCTGACTCATCCAGCAACAAGTGTGCAGGTTACAGCGACGCATACCGTCTACAAACCCCACCGAAGCCATGCCCTCACCGAAATGGCACAAATTGGGAAGGACCCGATCTAGCTCGATGGGCCGAGGACATCAAAATGAGCAGCGAACTAATCAAGGTCTTGACGCTATTCACCCTCTATGCGGCATTCGAAGTCGCGCTCTATTCCTCATCCATCGGGAGACTGGTGTCTCGCGCTGTCCGCTCGCCGATACGAAGGGCCAGCCGCAAGTTTGTCGGGCGAACCCAAAGCGAACAGGACGCTCGGTCGGCCGAATAGCATCTGCGCTTAGCTTAGCCCTTGCGTCTCCCGGCTTACGCCATTGGAGCAGCATCGGTCCTCACCGGCGCAAGGCGACTGATACCATAGGGGTAAGGTAACTCCGACTTGCGTGTCGGAGCAGAAGCAGTTGACCGTCATCGAACAATACGTTGGAAATCTACGAGACTGCGAGCTCAACTGACGCCGCCCGCTCTCATAAGCGCTACAGTGGTTCGTCATCGAGCGTGGACGGCTCCATCGGAAGCGAAACGAAATCGCCTCCACCGTAATCGCGGGTCCGGATGGGGGGACTGGACACATAGGCGGTCATCTACTCGACGAACACCAGGAACGTTCTCGCAAGCTACGATAACAGCGCGGTGTGCGCTCTCGCCCCTGATAACACCACGTAGCGAGACCGCGCCGTCCTTTACCCTGACGTTCAGGCCGATCGGCTGCAACGGTGTTTTGGCCAGCGCGGCGAGAACCGCCCGACGGAGCTGATTGTCGCTCCCGGAATAGCCCGAAGCGCCTGTGAGTGGTCCAGCAACAGCGGACAGGAAGTCGGAACGTGTGATGATGCCGACGATACGATCATCGCGCATGACCGGAATGTGATTCAGGTGCCGACGCTCCATCATGTCCGCCACCTCATCGAGAGGTGCCTGCTCGTTGGTGGTCACAGGCTGACGGGTCATCACCTGCTCGACCTTGCGACCGTGTTCCTTCGCGAACTCGCTGGCGACTCGCTCAGCCCCGAGCAAGAGCGAAAGCAATCGATTACGCTCATGCTCGGTTCCGATCTCGCTCCGCCTGAGAAAATCGCTCTCGCATATAATGCCGACGAGATTATCGGCCGAATCCACGACAGGCAGCCCGCTGATATGATGCGCAAGCATCACTTTGATCGCGTCCATGATCGGAGCCTCGGGCCGTATCGACACCACCTGCCGTGACATTATCTGATGCGCACGCATGTCCTTCACTCCGGAACGGGCCAAGAGGTATTTGCTGCATCAATTGACGTCTTGATCGAGATCAACGCCTCGACGGGCGGAGATGGCAACTTGACGACCAATACCGGAAGCCTTCGATCATGCGCCTGAAAACGCTTCTGTCGGTCGTGATTCTTGTAACGCTGTCGGCGTCCAGCGCCGGGACGCCGGTCGACCCGTCTGCAACACTGTCCGATCTCATGACCAGACTTCAGCTTCAGCACGCAAAGCTATGGTTTGCGGGCAAGCTGAGCAATTGGGGCCTGGCCGACTACGAGCTTCAACAAATCGACGCCAATCTTGAAGCCACGGGCAAGTTGCAGGCTGACCCGTCGCAAGCCAATCGTGCCAAGCGACAACTTGATACAGTACGCCAGGCAATCCATTCGAGGGACTTACCCAGGTTCATGACGTCGTATGCCGCCATGACAAACGAATGCAACTCCTGTCACCGGGGTAGCGGGTATGCCTCGATCGCGATCCAGATTCCGCTCACCTTGCCGGTGCCCAACCAATTGTTCGTCGACCAGGTGACTGAGGGGCGATCCCTAGCCCATTCATCTTGCGGGACATGCCATGTCGTCGCCGGCGTTGTAAGGGAAGCGCCTGCACTCCGCCCATCGCCACCTGGCTTCCTGGAGATAGTCAACCGGCCGTCGTTCTCCGCTGACGAACTCCGACGATTTTTGGCATCAAGCCATCGTCGTCTTGGACCAGATCAGTCAATGCCAAATCCGAGGCTCTCGGAATACCAGATTGAGGCCATCGTGGCCTACCTCGAGACGTTGAGAGCGGGCCAATCTCGCTGAGACGAGCCACCGGGCAGGCGGTCACCGCCGCACTTTTGATTTATAAAATCTGCGCTGAACCGGGAGCAGTGACAAGGAGCGTCGCTAAGCGTCCATCTTGGGCAAAAACGGGCTCCTCGCCGAGCTCGACTTCGCGCCTGTTCTAAATGTCCCTATTTTCTCAGGCGCGGCTCGAGCGCCACGAGCATCTCCGTGCGCCCCACTATACCCGCAAGCTTTTTGTCCCGGAGGACTAGCACCTGGGAGATCTGACAAATGTCCATCTGCTTGACGACCTCCTCGATTGGGGCGCTTTCATCGACGCAGACGGGATGTCGGCTCATGACGGCATCCACGCGCAAGCCACTGGTTCTCTCACGAGCGAGCTGCCCCTCGTCTTTACCTAGCAGCCACTCGAGCCAAAACCCTTCGGGATAGTCTACGCCTAATTCGCGCCTGTGAAGAAAATCACCTTCCGAAATGATGCCGACCAGCACCCCTTCACCGTCAACGACCGGGAGGCCGCGCTGATTGGTCTCGAGCAGCAGATGGATGGCATCGAGCAGCGAAGCACTCGGCTTCACCGTTGCAAACCAGGTTCGCATGATATCTGCTGCCTTCATTGCTGCCTCCATCGAACCTGCCCTGCCAGCAATGCGCTCTGCTCTGCGCTAGTGAGACATCAGCACGCACACTTTGGCCTCCTGCAGGAGGCTGCGTGTCATGCCGCCGAAGATCCATTCTCCCAACCGGCTATGTCCATAACCGCCAGTGACGATGAGGTCCGCGCCGAGCTCGGACGCCAGCCGAATAAGGTAGCCTCCGTCCGGCTCCGATGTATGGACACGTATCTCGTGCTGGCACTGCACCCCATGCCGCTGAAGATAGCCGGCCACGTCGCGAACCCGCTTGCGAGCCGCATCCTGTTCGCTCGACGCGCAGATTTCCGCGATTGTGACCTGCGACGCCCTGGTCAGAAACGGCATTGCATCCCGAACGGCGAGGCGCGCCTCCCTTGTGTCCTTCCAACCGACCACGATGCGGTCACCGGACAACTCCGTCACGCGCTCCGGCACAGATAGCGTGGGGCGCCCCATCCGCAGCATGGCTCCGGCCGGATCGAGGAAGTGGGAGTGGCTGGCCGCCTGCGACCTGCGCTTGACGATCACAAGGTCTGCCGCGCGGGCCTGCTCGACCAGAAAGTCGGTCGGATCATCGAGGGCCCAGCGCCATTCGACCGTCTCGCTTGGCAGGCCGACCACCCTCTTGAACCAAGCCTCTTTCGCCGAAAGCGTTGCCTTTATGCGCTTGATGTCTTCCTCGGTGGTCTGCTCGATGATGACACCTTCGGCGACAAAGGGAGGCTCCACCGCCACCGCAGAAACACCCAGGATGGCCGCCCCGAACGTCCTCGCGACGCCTTCCGCAACGGCAACTTGCCCTGCTTCCTGCTGCTCGGAATCGACGTAGACCATGACGCTTGCGACAGACATGATGACGCTCCGAAATAGTGTGCGATGGCTCTTTATCGGCTTAAGATCAGCGAGACGCTTGACCGAAATCAAACGAGCCGGCCTTGCCTGCCGATGGGACAGGTGACGGGGACTGGTGCCCCGCAGGCGATCCTCTCCTCATCCCGCGTCGAGCAGATGTTTTTCGATGTCGCTGACGGGGTGCTTGGTGAGGTCCTTGTCGAGTTCGCCAACGATCCGACGCCTCACGTCGTCATGAAAGACCGAGCGAAGCTCCGCCAGCGTACGGGGCGGCGCGACGACAATGAGAGAGGTCGCATGTTCGCTGCGAAGGAGGCGTTCCGCGGCAGCTGCGACCTGTCTCGCAAACCGCCCCTCCTCGAGCTCATGCCAATCGGTCATCGCTACTGCACTTCGCTGCCCCGAATGCGAGCCCTTGCTGACCCGACCGGGTCGATCGCTACCTTGGGAATGGGCAGGCGGATTCTCTTCCTCGAACACCGCCTCGATCTTCAGATTGGGGGACCTCTCGTTGCCCTCGTTGCGAAGGAACAGCGCCTTCCGTCCGTCGCCGACGAACACGATTGCACGATGTGGTATCCTGATCATTTTCGGCCTCCTCGCTGCACACGTTCAATTCCTATCGCCGAGAAGTCTGCGCTGCTTGATCCCGATCAAACCGGGCAACTCACGATCGGGCAGGATTGTCCGAAATCGAAAGGCGATATGGAGGTTTGCCATGCAAGCACGAGACGTGATGGTGTCACCGGTGGTTACGGTCGGACCGACCGCAACCGTCCGCCAAGTCGCGCAAATGCTGCTGGAGCATCGGATCAGCGCTGTACCGGTCGTCGATGCCGACAACAAGGTTCTCGGAATCGTGAGCGAAGGCGATCTGCTGCACAGGGCCGAGAGCGGGACCGAACGCTCTTCCTCCTGGTGGTTGCGCCTGCTGACAGGCGACGCCCAGCTCGCGACTGATTACGTCAAGTCGCACTCAATCAAGGTGCAGGACGTCATGACGCAGGAGGTCGCGACCGCTGCACCCGAGACGCCCTTGCACGAGATCGCCATGCTTCTCGAAGAGCGCCAGATCAAACGCGTTCCTATCGTCAACAAGGAACGCCAACTCGTCGGGATCGTCAGCCGGGCCAACCTGCTCCAGACCATCGCGAGCGCCAGACCAAAGCTCGAGATTTCGCTTCCCGATTCAGTCATCAGGAAGAGGTTCTTCGAGGAGCTCAGGAAGCAGCCCTGGGCTCATACGTTCAATGTGAACGCGACTGTGCAGAATGGCGTGGTCGACATCTGGGGTTTCGCGCCATCGCTCGCCGAACGCACGGCCATTCGCGTTGCCGCGGAAGCGATACCCGGCGTGGTGACCGTGAATGATCACCTGCTGGAAACTCCAGCCTTCGTCTACTAACCCGCATACCGGCATGCCCCATAACGAACGAGGTATCCATGGCCCACTTCACGGTCCGTTTCCTCAAGAACGTTATCGGCGACCAGGGGAAATCCTGCGAAATCTGCCAGCGCATCGTCGACGTCGATGCACGTGATGCAACCGAGGCGACCTTACTGGCTCAACAGCAATTCTGCGAGTTTCGGGAGATTGGAGACTGGTCGCTGCACGCCGATCGCATCGACGTGCAGCCGGTCGATTTCCCCTCGTGACGCAGCGGCGCGCTTGCACCGGAGACAGTTGCATTGGGACAAACCTCAACGACCTTATGACCCTGAAGACCCGCGCCCGAAAAACAGATAGCCAAGACCCCGAAAGGCCCGGCAGCAGCTTCGGTGGCTGAGACCGGCCGCATCGCGCACCGTCGCCGTTCGTATAGAGGCAGATTTTCCAAGCAACAACCAACTCCGCGGATGCCGGCACAGCATGCATATTGCTGCGCGGCCATCGCTGCGCTCACACAACCTTGCCAACAACTGCGCCAATTCCGGCCGTCAGTCCCATCGCACAGGCCCCCCAAAATGTCACTCGTATGGTTGGCTTCAGTAGGCCGGCGCCTCCTGCCTTGGCGCCGATCGCGCCGAGCAGCGACAGGAAGAGCAGAGAACCTGCAGCGACGGCCGGAATCAAGATATTGGAGGGCGAGACCAGGACAAGCGCAAGCGGCGCTACCGCTCCGACGGAGAAGGTCGCGGCCGATGCCAACGCTGCCTGCACCGGACGAGCGGTACTGATTTCCGAAATGCCAAGCTCGTCCCGGGCGTGCGCGCTCAAGGCGTCCTTTGCCATCAATTGCTTCGAAACCTCGCGAGCGAGGCCGGCATCGACGCCCCGCGCGACATAAATCTGGGCGAGTTCTTCCCTCTCAAACACCGCGTCGTCTGCCAGTTCGCGCTTCTCACGCGCGAGGTCGGCATGCTCCGTATCCGACTGCGAACTGACTGAAACATATTCGCCGGCCGCCATGGACATGGCGCCGGCAACCAGCCCGGCGATCCCGGTCAAGAGAACATCGCTTCGCGAGACGGCAGCCGACGCCACTCCCAGGATAAGACTTGCGGTTGATATGATCCCATCATTGGCGCCGAGCACGGCCGCTCTCAACCAGCCGATGCGCGCAACGAGGTGGGTCTCTTTGTGGAGGCGGCTCATCTGTCAATCACTCTCTCAACCGCCCTTTCCCGCCCTGCGGAGGCCGGGTGAAGAGCTTGCGACCGGTAAACAGCCGATGTGACACTCTTTCACATCTCGTGATTTTCGATCACGATCACCGCTCTGGGAGCCAACCGTAATGATCTAAATCAACAGGAAGCTGGACAACGGCGGTTCTGAGCGCACCCGTCGATACGGCGTATTTTTTGACAGCTGGTGAGCAGAAGCCGCTCGGAGCGTGCCCAACTGCTAACACCTTGCTATTTTCTGATGACAGCAGTCCGTCTAAACCTCGATCAGGCCGTGCTCATGGCAGGCTTTATTGTAGGGAAATACCACCGCCGGATCCGGCCTATGGAGGCGACGGTGCTTTCCCGGATAATTCAGCCGCCACAGCACATCGCGAATAACGTTGAGTCGCGCATGTTCCTTGTCATCGGCTCGGACCAAGGTCCAGGGCGAGGTGACGGTGTGCGTCCGGTCCAGCATCTTGTCCCGTGCTTCGGAATAGGCCTTCCAATACTTCTGCGCCTTGGCATCGATGGGGCTCAACTTCCATTGCTTCAGGGGATCCCTTTGGCGGTCAGCGAGCCGTCGCTTCTGTTCCTGTTTCGAAATATCCAGGTAGTACTTGAGCAGGGTGATACCTGAACGCTCGATCATTGCCTCGAACGCCGGCACGGTCTCGAGGAATTCCTCGGTTTCCTCCTTGGTGCAAAAGCCCATGACACGCTCAACTCCGGCCCGGTTGTACCAACTGCGATTGAACAGCACGATCTCTCCTGCCGCGGGCAAGTGCGAAACGTGACGCTGGAAGTACCATGAACACTGTTCCCGATTGCTTGGCGGCCCCAGCGCTACGACGCGGGTATCGCGCGGGCTTAGATGTTCGACAATCGACTTGATGGTGCCATCCTTGCCGGCGGCGTCACGACCTTCGACGATGACAAGGATACGCTGGCCGCGCTCAATCACACTGCGCTGCAGCTTGACGAGCTCGATCTGCAGACGGACCAGTAGCGTGTGATATCTATGGCGGCTCAAATGTTTCGGAAGCGGTGGCCGGTTCTTCATGGTGTGTTCCTCCTGGGCGCCTCAGGTTTCAGTCATCTGGAGCGACATTTGCATGGGCTCGTCAACTCGGCCACACTTCCCGAAGGGGACCGCCGGATAAGGGCATGGCCAGAGGCTGACCGATCGGAGCTTTCGTTGATTACGCTGAAGGTTCTTCACACGACGACTTATCGATTCAACGAACACGTGCACCTGTTGCCGCACCGCTTGATGCTTCGTCCGCGCGAAAGCCGCGAGCTTCGTTTGATTTCGTGCAACGTCACGGTGACGCCCCCTGCGGCGTTGACCTGGGCGCACGATGTGTTTGGCAATGCGATCGCGACGGCCACGTTTCAGATGACAGCCTCCAACCTGGTGATCGCCAGCGTCACGGAGCTTCAGCTCGACGCGGTTGCATGGCCGGTGTTCGACATCGCTGTTTCGGCCATATCTTACCCATTCCGCTATTCCGATGACGATTGGACCGATCTCGGCGCCCTGGCCGTCCCCCAGTTCTCGGACGCGGCGGGGGTCCTGCGAAACTGGGCACAAATGTTCGTTCTAGGAAGTCGGTCCGACACGTTGTCGCTGCTAAAGGACCTCAGCGTCGGCGTTTCCGAAGCTATCCGGTATCAGAGCCGGGAGGATGAGGGCACCCAAACGCCGGTAGAGACCCTGAATCGTGGCTGGGGGTCATGCCGGGATTTCGCGGTGCTGTTCACCGAAGCAGCGCGCATGCTCGGGTTCGGAGCCAGAATCGTCTCCGGCTATCTCTACAATCCGGAACAACGGAGCGTCGGATCGAGCGGTGCAGGTTCAACCCATGCGTGGGCGGAGGTCTTCGTACCGGGCGCCGGCTGGATCACCTTCGACCCGACGAATCGCAGCCTCGGCGGCTTCAATCTGATCCCGGTCGCGGTTGCGCGCGACATCCGGCAGACGATCCCGGTGTCCGGCAGCTTCGTCGGTCGTATCGGAGCCTTCGCCGGGATGTCCGTAGAAGTTCTTGTCACGTCTTAGAGAGTGCCGCATCCCTCACGCAGCAGATTGGGGGCGAGTTGCGGGTCGGCTATAGCCAATCGATCCCCGCCAGCGGCAACAGCCGTTGAAGGATCGCGGCCAGGCAGACCAGCCCCACCAACAATTTGAGAAGACCCGCCAGGCGGGATTCATTGACATACTTGTCGATGACCCAGAAACAAATTGCCCCGACGAGCGGCAACGACGAACGGGCCGAGGTCCTTCCGAAACCCCTCGACTGCGGCCTCGGCACCCTTTTGCCGGTCAGATTTTTTCGTTATGTCCGACATGTCCCCGGTCGATCAATGCGCTTTGCAGGCAATGCTTTGACGGTGCTGCGGGCTTCTTCCTGAACCGAGCGCTTCCATGATAGCATAGTAGGCATGTTGCCGCGGCAAATCATTACGGCGGGTCAAAATCCAGATCGCCCGGGGATGCTTGCCAATCCGGCGAATCGACGGACGAACAGGGGGAGAGACGCGGGCGAATGAAGGCGGACGTTGCATCATCTGCGACTCCCCAGGCCACTGCCGTCCTCCCAACGGCGGAGGCAGATCCGAAGCTGCCGCGGGCCGCACCCCCTCTAATACCGATCATGCCGGACGTGGTGGCCAGGCCCCCTCTCGCGGAGCCGTTCATCAAGGCGGCACCAGCACGCGGTTTCAATCTTGCCCGGGACCTGAATTTGTTCGCGCGCGTGCTTCGGCAGGCCGAAGGCGGACGGCGCGTGATGGTGATCTTCGTTGCCTCGACTGTCGTCACCATTGCCAACATGTTTGGACAAGTCCAACTCAATGACTGGAACGGCCGGTTCTTCGACGCCGTCGGCCGTAAGGACCTGTCGGGCTTCGTCCATGATCTCCAGACGTTCGTCGTCATTATCGCCATTTTGCTGGCGCTCACGGTCGCGAACACCTATCTCCAGGAGCGCCTGAAATTTCGACTGCGCGAATGGATCACCCGTCACCTCCTGGCCGAGTGGCTCAAGCCATTGCGCGTCTATCAGCTCAGCTTTGCCGGCGAGTATGGTCACAACCCGGACCAGCGCATCCAGGAGGATACGCGCCTGCTGGGCGACTACACTGCCGACCTCGGCTGCGGCATCGTCTATTCCTTGCTCCAACTCATCGCTTTCGTCGGCATGCTTTGGACGCTCTCGGCGCAGGTCACCTTCCAGGTCGCGGGCTATGACATCGCCATTCCCGGTTACATGGTCTGGTGCGCGCTCGCTTATGCCTCGATCGGCTCCGCTCTGACCTGGATGGTGGGACGGCCGCTGATTGCCCTGAACGGCGAGCGATATGCGCGAGAGGCGGAATTCCGCTTCGCGCTTGTTCGAGTCAACGAATCCGGCGAGAGCATCGCACTGCATGGCGGGGAGACCGACGAACGACGGCATCTCGAGGCTGGGCTCGCGACCGTCGTGGACACGATGCGGCGGATATCCACTTCGCTCGCCCACCTGACCTGGATCACATCGGGCATTGGCTGGCTGTCGCTGGTCGTTCCGATACTGGTGGCCGCACCGGCCTATTTCGGCGGCAACCTGACGCTGGGCGGCCTGATCATGGTGGCGGGCGCGTTCACCCAGGTCCAATTGGCGTTGCGATGGTTCGTCGACAATTTTTCACGGCTCGCCGACTGGCGCGCAGCGGTCCACCGCGTCGCGCGGTTTCGCGAGGCGCTCGACAACCTGCCTGCGATCGAACAGGGCGCTGAGGAAATCAAACGCGCGCTACACCCGGAGGGGCATCTCGCTTTCGAAGCCGTGCGCGTCCTCTTGCCGGACGGACATATCGTTATCGATGACGCGACGGTCAGCATCACCCCGGGCGAGCGCGTCCTGATTGTCGGCGACACCGGAAGAGGAAAATCGACACTGTTCCGCGCCGTGGCCGGTCTATGGCCATGGGGTTCAGGGACAATCCTCACGCCTCCACCCGAGGCCATGGCGTTCCTGCCGCAACGCCCTTACCTACCGCTGGGGACGCTACGTAACGCCCTGAGCTATCCGAGCCCGCCCGACGCCTTCCTGGACGCGGATGTCCGACGGGCCCTGGAGCGGTGCGATCTCGGCAATCTCATTCCCAAGCTCGACACGACCGAGCGCTGGGACAAGGAGCTTTCGCTTGGCGAACAGGAGCGCCTCGCTTTTGCGCGCCTTCTCCTGCACAAGCCGGCATGGGTCTTTCTGGACGAAGCGACAGCCGCGCTCGACGAAGACAGCCAGCGCCGCGTCATGGCTCTGTTCGACGATGAGCTGAAGCAGACCACCGTGTTGAGCATTGGTCATCGGCCGGATCTTGCCGTCTATCACACCCGAACGCTTCAGCTCGTTCATGGGCGTGACGGTGACCGCCTCAAGCTCAAGCCACCCCCTGCCCCGCCGCCGCCCCGGCGCTGGCTGCAGCGGCTGGACGACTGGCTGCTGACTATCCGACCATAATGGGGGCCGCTTCGAAGCGCCTGCATCTTTGATTTGAGTCAACCAGGCCTAGCTACTTCGCGACAAGATCGGTTCCTTACTGGGAACTGAATGGGATCGGCCGCTGGCTGCGCAAGTGCGAGACAGTGACGTCGCGACCAAACCGCAAAGGGAGATATCGAAATGTCAATCGGGACGATCATTCTGATCATTCTAATCATCGCGCTGCTGGGCGGCTTCAGTGGGATCGGTGGCGGTCCGTTCTACGGTACTGGCTACTACGGCGGTGGAGGTCTTGGTCTTGTGATTGTCATTCTGCTGATCTTGCTTTTGCTCGGCAAACTTTGACAGGCGGTGGCCGGCGAGCCGGTGATGAGCCGGCTTGAAATGCCGCTCATTCCATAGGTTTTGAGACTGCTTCGGCCGCGTCTGTCCGCCATTGCGCATTCGAGTTCGTTGATTTTATCCATTGCGCTCGACCGAGACGCCAACGAAGAGAGGAGGCCGAACCTGAAGCTGACGCTACCCGCCGACACCACTGCGTTCGTCCCCGCCTCCGTCTTGTTGCAGCGGCTGCACGACGAGGCGCCGGCGGATCACTTTACCCTCGGCTGGCTGATGAGCCGCATGCACAAGCGCTCCTTCGGCCTCATCATGCTGCTGCTCGCTGTGGTTGCTGTTGCACCGGGTGTCTCGATAGTTGCGGGCCTACTGCTCATGATCCCCGCGTTCCAGATGATCCTGGGCCAGAACATGCCGGTGTTCCCGCGCCGCATCGCCGCCCGTCCATTGCCGACGCGGCACCTTGCCGCTCTGGTGCAGCGCGCCGTGCCCGTGTTGAGGTCTCTCGAGAAGCTTTTTCATCCCCGCTGGCCGACTCCGTTCGATGCGACCAAGCGTCTCGTCGGCGCCGTCGTCGTGCTACTGAACATCACCCTGCTCTTCACACCGGTCCCTTTGAGTAACGTCGTTCCCGCCCTGGTGATCGCGCTGATCTCGCTGGCATACCTCGAAGAGGACGGACTCCTGCTCTCGATCGCGCTGCTGGCCAGCGTCGTTGTGCTGGCAGTCGAATTGGCGGCGGTCTGGGAGACCGTCCTCGGCGCGAAATGGATCTTTGGCCTCTGGTATTAGCCCGGCTACGACTGAATGCGCTCGGCCTGCCCGCTTGCAGTGCACCGATGCAAGCTCGTTGAGTGTCATTAGGTCAACTTAGTTGACGCACTCTCTTGCTTACGGGCGTCATCATCATTGCCAGCCCATGAGCTTCGAAATGACCGGCCGATTTTGCGTTAAATCAAGGCCGCCGCCAGCGCGAGGAGCAGGCTTGCATTTGATATTTCTTCAACCTGTGGAGAAACCAGATGAGCCTTCCGAGATTGTGGACCACCAGCCTGGAGCCTGCATTCGACCCGATCAGAGCGATGCGGCGTGAAATGGAAAACGCATTTCGCGCTTTCGATCAGGGTTCGCCGTCTCCCAGCATTGGGGCGGGCGCACCGGCAATCAATGTAGCGGAAACCAAGGATGCCTTCGAGGTGACAGCCGAACTTCCCGGCGTGGACGACAAAGATATCAAGGTCAGCCTGGACGGCAACCAGCTGGTTATCTCCGGCGAGAAGAAGGCGGAGAGCACGAAAGATGAAAAGGACTGGCACGTCGAGGAGCGCAGCTACGGCTCATTCTATCGATCGATGTCTCTGCCTTTCGAACCGGAAGACGGAGCCGTCGAAGCTCATTTCGACAAGGGCGTGCTGCATCTCGCCATCAGGAAGCCCGCCAAAGCCGTGAAGACCACCAAGACGATCGATATCAAGACAGGCGCTCCCCCCAGCGCGAGCCCCGTACCGAACAAGGCCGCTGCACCTGGCAAAGCTGCTTAGCCCTGTGCGGTCGTCGTCGAAAGCCGGAGACCCGAACCAGACAAGCTGGTCGCGGTCTCCGGATTTTGTCATTTGTCTTCTCCGATGCCGCGATCGAATGAGACCTCGCAGCTTGATTGGCCTATTTGGTCTCAGCAAGGCCCCCTGTCACGCTTGTGAGACACGATGGGAGTTCCGATGAAAAAGCCAGTTCGCTCAATTGACGAGCCTGAGCCTGAGCAGAAGGCGCCACGTGCCGACAGGCCGCCGTCGGAAGGATTTGTGGTCGTTGTCGACGGACACTTCAAGTCGGAGTTTGAGACGGCCGAAGCGGCTGAATCATCGGGTCGTACACTGAAATCGACTTATCCGATGCTCAAGATCGAAATCTATGACGCCGCTACAAGGGTCCGAACCTTGTTGGACCAAGACACTTAGCTATCGCACGGTCCTTATCGGGAGCGGAAAATGGCCTTCCTAAAAAGAGAACTGTATCGTCAGGTGAAAGGCCCCGAGATCACACACGCGGATCGTTGTTTCCTTGTCTTCGATACAGACACCAAGAGCTTGTATGTCGAGCGAGAGGTGGCGCACTTGGAGACTGGCACCGGGGGGACGATCGAATACCAAACAGCGACAATGGATATTGCGGACTATCTGACGCAGGGTGGTCAAACTGCTGGTCACCGCGAACTTTGGCGTTTGCTGAGAGCGCTCTTCAATGAGGACCGCGACGGTGCTGGCTCCTCTTGTGAGATATGACTTCGCCGCACCTCTTCACAGCCATCATCCACTGAACGGCGCGCCCAAGCCGACTGACCGGCGCCGCGCGCACGACGACTTGCGGCGGCGTCATGTCAGGCCTTGCTTCTCTTTTACAATTTGCGCTAACAGCCTACGTACTCGCTCATCGTGAAATGCCATTCCGAAAAGGGCCAGAACGACCTGGCCCGGCGGAAGCTCCTCGTCTCCCTTTGCCTGCCGGATGAACATTTCCATCTCGCCATTTTCACGAACGACGATAGCCGCGTCGTTGGAACGGAGATCAATCCGAGTTGGTCGTTTCAGCCCGAACATTCTCAACTCCTGTTTGCGCTTTCCGTCAGATGACAATCTGCAACCCGCGGATAGAATACCAGAGAAGCCAATCTCGGGGCTAGACTGCTGGGCCCTTGAGTCTTCTTCGGCTCGCCGTATCAAGCCTACTTCAACCCGCTGCCGCTCGATCAACACTGATTGAGGTAGCACGTCATTCTTGTTTTATTCAGTTTTCTCTCTTGCTTCATGGCGGAGGGGGGCTCTTTCGGACTGCAACAGAGGTCTCGTTTGGGTCCGTTGATTTGCATCAAAATGATTTGGTGACTGCCTCGTAAGCTTCGATTGGCCAAATCCTGACACATCGAAAGCCAAGCACGCCAATCAGGATTCCCGGACAATGTCTCGCAATATGCTCTACCTCGTCATCGGCGCACTCGCCGTCGTCGCGGTGACACTAGGCTACCAAGTCTACCGGGAGCGACAGAAAACCACTGGCGTCGAGATCAGCATCGGCGAGCGTGGCATTTCGATCGAAAAGAAGTAGCATAGCTCTTCCCTGCCGGCGACTGCCTCTGCCGGACGCTTGAAGATCGCGCACTCAGCTCGGACTGCCAAGAGACCCGAATCCCACAAGGTCCCATCAAAGGAGTCGGACAATGTCGATCGGACTTATCCTCATCATCCTCCTCGTCATCTTTCTGCTTGGCGCGGCTTCAGCGGCCGCTTTGGCGGCTACGGCTACGGTTACGGCCACGGCGGAATTGGTGTCATCGGTATCATCCTGATCGTCCTCGTCGTGTTGCTCCTTTTGGGTCGAATTTGATTCTGTCGGTGCCGCTGCGTGACCGGGCGTCCTCCAAAAGATCCTGTGGTTTGACCAAGCGGCTCGGCGTGGACGCTAACTTGAAGGCAGGAGCGTCCGCTTGAGCTGATTCCTGCAAAAAAGCCCGGCATTTTTGTCGGGCCTTCGCTATTGTCGAGCTCTGAACGAGTTGGACTAAAAATCCATCCCACCCATACCGCCACCTTGAGGCATGCCGCCACCGCCGGCGTTCTTCTTTGGCAATTCGGCCACCATGGCTTCGGTAGTGATCAGCAGCGCCGCAACAGAAGCCGCATTCTGAATCGCCACACGAACGACCTTCGTCGGGTCGATGATGCCCTTGCTGACCAGGTTGCCGTACTCGCCGGACTGGGAGTCAAAGCCGTAGCCATACTGATCCTTCTCCAGGATCTTGCCGACGATGACGGAGCCGTCCTCGCCAGCGTTGATCGCGATCTGGCGCGCCGGATAGGATAGCGCCTTGCGCACGATCTCGACGCCGGTCTTCTGGTCGTCGTTCTTGGTGCGCAGCCCCTTGAGATGCTCGGAAGCACGCAGCAGGGCGACGCCGCCGCCCGGCAGGATGCCTTCCTCGACGGCCGCGCGGGTCGCATGCATCGCGTCATCAACGCGATCCTTGCGCTCCTTCACCTCGACCTCGGTCGCGCCGCCGACGCGGATCACCGCGACGCCGCCTGCGAGCTTGGCGAGACGCTCTTGCAGCTTCTCACGGTCGTAGTCCGAGGTGGTTTCCTCGATCTGCGCCTTGATCTGGTGGACGCGTGCCTCGATGTCGGCCTTCTTGCCGGCGCCGCTGACGATGGTGGTGTTCTCCTTGTCGATCATCACCTTCTTGGCGCGACCGAGCATGGCGAGCGTAACGTTCTCCAGTTTGATGCCGAGATCTTCCGAGATCGCCTGGCCGCCGGTCAGGATCGCGATGTCCTGGAGCATGGCCTTGCGGCGATCGCCGAAGCCGGGAGCTTTGACGGCCGCGACCTTCAGACCGCCGCGGAGGCGGTTCACGACCAGGGTCGCGAGCGCTTCGCCCTCGACGTCTTCCGCGATAATCACAAGCGGCTTGCCACTCTGGACGACGGCTTCCAGCAGCGGAAGCAGTTCATTCAACTGAGATAGCTTCTTTTCGTGGATGAGGACGTAGGCGTCTTCCATTTCGGCGCGCATTTTGTCGGCGTTGGTGACGAAGTACGGCGAGATGTAGCCGCGATCGAATTGCATCCCTTCGACGACCTCGAGTTCGGTCTCGAGTGACTTGGCTTCCTCGACGGTGATGACACCCTCGTTGCCGACCTTCTTCATGGCGTCGGAGAGGAACTTGCCGATCTCCGCGTCGCCGTTGGCCGAAATGGTCCCAACCTGGGCGATCTCTTCGTTCGAGGTGACCTTCTTGGAGTTCTTCACGAGATCGGCGACCACGGCTTCCACCGCGAGGTCGATACCGCGCTTCAGGTCCATCGGGTTCATACCGGCGGCAACCGCCTTCGCACCTTCACGGACGATCGCAGCCGCGAGCACGGTCGCGGTGGTGGTGCCGTCGCCAGCCGCATCTGCCGACTTGGAGGCGACTTCTCGCACCATCTGGGCGCCCATGTTCTCGAACTTGTCGTCAAGCTCGATCTCCTTGGCGACGGTGACGCCGTCCTTGGTGATGCGGGGAGCGCCGAACGACTTGTCGAGCACGACGTTGCGGCCCTTAGGGCCGAGCGTCACTTTGACCGCATTGTTGAGAATTTCGACACCGCGCAACATCCTGTCGCGGGCGTCGACGCCGAATTTGACTTCTTTGGCCGACATCATGATCTCCGTTTCAACTGGTCAGATCCCAAGGACCGCGCGACTGCGCGAACTCTTAAGTGACGAGATTGGTACTTACAGGCCTCATCCTTCGAGACGCCGGCTGCGCCGACTGCTCAGGATAAAGAAAACTGACTAGCGCTTACGCGACCTTCTTCCTGGCGGATGGCAAATCGGAGAGAACGCCCATAATGTCGCTTTCCTTCATGATCAGAAGGTCCTGACCATCAAGCTTGACCTCGGTGCCTGACCACTTGCCGAACAGCACGCGGTCGCCAACCTTGAGATCGATGGGAATCAGCTTGCCTGCTTCGTCGCGGCCACCAGGACCGACCGCCGTGATTTCGCCCTGCGAGGGTTTTTCCTTGGCGCTGTCCGGAATGATGATTCCGCCAGTGGTCTTCTCTTCGGCTTCAATACGCTTGACCACAACGCGGTCGTGAAGCGGACGGAATTTCATGCTGTCCTCCTATTTTCAGATTGTTGTTGCTTTGGACGAAATAGCAGTCGTGGCCAACGAGTGCCAATCAGCACATAAGCGGCCGCAGGAGGACGAACAAGACCGTCCCGAAATGATATTCTGCTCAGAGCGTCACGAAATACCTGCCAAGGCAGCGGCGGCTAAGGATCCGGTCAAGACCAGCTGCGTGGCGCTAAGTCGTTGGACGCAGGGTCATCAAATTTAAGAAAGCCACCCAGCGCGCAAGGCTTTTGCGTTGTTCTCGACGTGCGCCAGAATAGGCCGAACATCGGTCGCTTCTTGTGCAGCCATTCAGCGGTGCTTGTCGAGATCGAGTGGCTCGTCACTCGTGAGGCGCGTCGGCATCAATGCGCTGCGCGTCAGCCAAATCAACCGGGCTGATGGAAATCATCTCCATCGTTGAAGTGCGCTGCGGCGCCGCCGGCACCATGATCATAGTGGCAACCCGGCGAAACGACGCAAATACAGATGGCTGCGAAGTCACCAAATACAAGGCAATACACATCCCGGATTAGTTGTTGATGCCGGCCGACGAGATGCTTGCTGATGCTAAATGGAAAAATGCGTTGGCGATCGGCGGGCATTGGGAAGCAGAAATGTTATCTCGCAAATCTACCAGCCGAGAGGACTGCGGCGGTTGGCAGCAAGGCGCGATTGATCTGCGAGCAAGCGCATCAACAGCTAAAAGAGGAATTCGGTCTCGATCACTTCGAGGGATGATTGACACAGTCTTTATCGTCACGCTCTTATGACGATGATTGCTACGCCTTCTCGCCGCATTGCCAAAACGGGGCGCAAAAATGAATCGACGGGCCACCACCTCGGCCCAGCCTGCCGGCCGTGCGTCCCGCCATCGTCGCGCTCATTGTTCGGGCATCAGATCCGCGATACCTATACTGCAGAAGACGGGTCAGCGAAAAGCAACGGCGTGGACAATCTGCCAAGGTCGTGTCAGCGCACACGCGAGGCGCCTTTATGATCGTGCAGGAAACGGGCGATCCGCGTCTTCAATACGATGGCGTCGTGCGATTTTCCCGAGGCCGCGTACTCGAAGAGCCTGCGTTGGACGTCAGTAGGCAGATCATTCCATTCGCTGACAAGGGCGGCACCCAGACATTCCAGGACTCTGCGCTCCACATCCCGCAAATCGCTCGCTTTGTAGGGTAAAGGCCACGCCAGCTCCTGCGCTCCGCCTTCCTCGTCCCAACGGTCGAGAGCGGTTGCCATTTCTTCTTCCGGCGCTGTCCTTCGGCCTTTCTTTTTGACCATGCTATATAATCACACATATCGCAGGTAAGCGCCATTCGGTCGATCGCGGGTCGATCCGCGGCGCCAATCCTTCCAGTACCGAGAATGCCGCGACTGCGAAGATCGGTTTTAGACGGCGCCCAACAGCTCAGCTGATCGGCAGAGTATCCTGTATTTTCTGCGAGAAGATCTATATGTTTTACAGGTAACGCCTTGATCTTGCCGCTCGATATCCATGCGTCGCGCCCGACCTCAAGCGCGAGATTGCCTGATGACGGAACCGTCGGTTCGGTGGAAGGACTTGTGGATCTTCGCGTGGGGAGCGAGGTGAATGTGGGCGCCGGCGGATGTGTCACCGGTCGATCGTTTGCGTTGCCGTGTTCGCCGAGATCTTTTGGCGGCCTCGGCTTGACGCAGCCCTGACAGCGCGGAGAGGACCCGCTTGAACCGTTTGGTCATCGTCTCCAACCGTGTCGCCTTGCCGGGAGAAGCTGCGCAGCGCAGCGGCGGGCTTGTGACCGGCCTCGTCGACGCTCTGAATCAGGCTGGAGGGTTGTGGTTCGGATGGAGTGGCAAGCTTGGAGAAACAACACCAGAGCCGAACGTTTTTGAGACCGAGGGAGTGACGTACGCTACCGTCGATCTTACCCGCGCGGACCATGACGGTTACTACAGCGGCTTCTCCAACGCGGCACTGTGGCCCTTATTCCACTATCGTCTTGACCTCATTAACTTTACCCGCCGGGACTTGGCCGCCTATCGGCGGGTGAACGCCCTACTCGCCGACGCCCTCGCGCCCCTGCTCAGGCCGAGTGACCTCGTCTGGGTCCATGACTATCATCTGATCCCGATGGCCGAGGAACTTCGCCGCGCCGGGGCCACACAACGGATCGGATTCTTCTTGCATACGCCGTTTCCGTCTTTGGGGGTGCTGGCGACCCTTCCCCGCTACGGCGACCTGCTGAAATCACTGTGCGCTTACGATCTCGTCGGCTTCCAAACGGTGGAGGATCTGACCGCCTTCCATGACGCCATCGTTCGCCGCGCAGGAGGCAAGGTTTCGTCCGATGGCCAGATTCAGGCTTTCGATCGCGTTCTTCGCGCCGGCACCTTCCCGATCGGGATCGATACTGAAGCCATTGCCCAAATGGCCAGTCGCGCTGTGACGTCTCGAACGGCACGCCGGCTGCATGAGAGCCTGCGGGGGCGCCAGCTCATCATTGGGGTGGACCGGCTGGACTACAGTAAGGGCCTCGAGCACCGGTTCAAAGCGTTCGCCGGCTTTCTCGAGGGCTATCCCGCGTACCGCAATCACGTCCGCTTGCTGCAGATCGCCACCGCAACGCGCAGCGACGTCCCTGAATACCGTGCACTACGGCAGAGGCTCGGTGCACTGGCAGGCGACGTGGCCGGTCGCTTCGCGGAACTCGATTGGGCACCGATCCAGTACTTGAACCGGAGCTTTTCACAGCGCTCGCTCGCAGGCTTCTTCCGGCTCAGCCACGCCGCTCTTGTCACTCCGTTGCGCGACGGCATGAACCTGGTGGCAAAGGAGTATGTCGCTGCACAGAACCCCGACGACCCCGGCGTGCTCATTCTCTCGCCCTTCGCGGGTGCGGCCTATGAACTCGACGCTGCCCTGATCGCCAATCCGTATGACCCCGACGCCGTCGCCGAAGCATTGCAGAATGCGCTGGCGATGCCACTTGAGGAGCGCCGCGAGCGTTGGCGAGACATGATGGCGGTGCTGCGTCGCAATAGCATTACGGCATGGCGCGAGAATTTCCTCGAGGCACTTGGCCGCTAAATGGGGATGCCGTTTGGAACGTGGCATCAACACAGCAGGTTGCGATCATCCCTTTCGTCAACCAGGTTGCCCCAGTCCTCGGATAAGGCGTTCCTTCGAAATCATCTCCGGGGCGGAAATGATCCACGGGTGACGGGACTACCTGCCTCCGCTTGATCGTCCCGCCGAACCAGATAGACCCAGGGCAAGTCGCCTGCAGCATTCTCCGTTTTCGCGTCAACGTAGTACACTTCTTCTGCTGGCTTGGCGCGACGCACCCTGATCGGGGACTTCCCATTCCAAAGCGGCATGTGTCCGATCATCTCCTTCGCTTCAAGTCCTCTTGCAGCCAGTCCACCTTGCCGAGTTCTCGGGCCTGACGAATCGTCGCGGCCCTGAACGCCAGGATTGGCTGACCGGTCGATCTCCAAAACGAAGACGGTCGGCGGTAGCGCCTCGGCTTTCGCTGGTATAAGTCATCCGGATCACTTCCTCCTCTGCTGGCCGACGCGGCCTTGCGAACCCGTCGCGGCCAGCGCAGGAGGCCTCGTCGGCTTTGTAGCTACCGACTTTGCCACAAGAGCCCGCCCGATTCACGTTCACGGATTTTCGGCAACAGAGATCAGGCAACAGCTGTCGATGGTAGTACTAGCTTCCTCTCGTGGCCGGTAGACCCCTCTCAACTGAGGATGCAACAAATGACCAATGACCAAACCCACAAAGTCCACCTCAGTCCAGAAGACCAGGAGCGGCTGCGAGAACTCCGGGCGCAAAAGCCAGCCCGTAACTTACCCAAGCTCGCACTGACGCCGGGCGCGATGCTTGCCGACCGGGTCGCTGAAACAGTTGGTTCTTGGCGCTTCATCATCATCCAAAGCGTCCTTCTTGGCATTTGGATCATGCTGAACATGATAGCATTCATCAAACATTGGGACCCTTATCCCTTCATTTTGCTGAACTTGGTTCTTTCCTTCCAGGCGGCCTACGCAGCGCCCATCATTATGATGAGCCAGAACCGCCAATCTGAGATTGACCGCAGGCATGCGGAACACGACTACCGGATAAATGTGAAAGCTGAACTCGAGATCGAATTGCTGCACAACAAGATTGACGCCTTACGTGAGCAGGAAATCCTGCAGCTACTCAACATCATTCAGCGCTTGTCCGCGCACCTTGCGCCCGAGCTTGTCGCGGCCATCGAGGCCGAGGCGGTACCGGATAGGACCTAGGTGGTGACGATCTTGCTTGTCGTGGAGCAGACGGGAAGCCGGGGGAGTACTGATGTTTATCGAGCCCGAGATTTTCATTCCGCTCCATCGTCGAGGTTGTCAATCGTCGCCCGTCCGCAGCCGCTCTTACCGAGATTGGGATCGGCAAACCGTAGCGGTTGAATATGCATCTACACTCTCTCGCACAAACATTGTGATCGTGGATTTGTCTGCCCGACCCACCGGCTTCGGCGCAGAGCGATGCAAGCTCACCGCGTATGCTCTGCTCATTAGGTCAGCCACGCTGACGCGCACTATTGCCTGGTTGCGGGCTTCCTCATCACGATCCGCCTCCAAATAACCCAGCCATTTTGCGCTACATCAAGGCCGTCGTGAGCGGGCGCAGAAACATTACTTCAACCCGTGGGAGAGAGCAGATGAGCCTTCCGAGATTGTGAACCACCAGCCAGGAACCTGCATTCGACCCATTCAGGGCCATGCGACGCGAAGTGGAAGACGCGCTTCGCGCTTTCAATCAGGGTTTGCCCTCTCGCAGTATCGGGGCGGGCGTGCCGGCAATCAATGTGGCTGAAACCAAGGATGCCTTCGAAGTGACCGCCGAACTTCCCGGGGTGGACGAGAAAGACATCAAGGTCAGCCTGGACGGCAACCAGTTGGTCATCTCCGGTGAGAAAAAAGCGGAGAGCACGAAAGATGAAAAGGAGTGGCATGTCGAGGAGCGCAGCTATGGTTCTTTCTATCGATCGATGTCTCTTCCTTTCGAGCCGGAAGACGGAGCCGTCGAAGCTCATTTCGACAAGGGCGTGCTGCATCTCGCTATCAAGAAGCCCGCCAAGGCCGTGAAGACCACCAAGACAATCGATATCAAGACAGGCGCTCCGCCGAGCGCGAGCCCAGTATCGGATAAGGCCACGGCGCCCGGCAAGGCTGCATAGTCCTGTAGTCTTCGCAACAAGCCGGAGAGCCGGACCAGACAAGCTGGTTGCGGTTTCCGGGTTTTGTCATTCCCGTTCTTTCGATGCCGTGATGAGATTCCGCGGCCGATTGCACTGTCGGTTTGAAAGAGCCGCCTGTTGCGCTTCTGCGATACGCACACATGAGAGCTCCCATGAAAAAACCAGTTCACTCGGTTGACGAGCCCGAGCAGAGGCCGCCCCGTGCTGACAGCCGCCGACGGAAGGATTTGTGGTCCTTGTCGACGGGCACTTCAAGTCGGAGTTCGACACAGCCGAAGCTGCCGAAGCATCGGGTCGCAAACTCAAATCGACTTATCCAATGCTCAAGATCGAAATTTATGACGCCGTTACAAGGGCCCGAACCTTATTGAACTAAGAGAGACTCAACTATCGCACCATCCTTGTTGAGAGCGGCAAATGGCCTTCCTAAAAAGAGAACTGGATAGTCAAGTAAACGGCCCCGAGATCACTCACGAGGATTGTTCTACCCTCGTCTTCGATACCGACACCAAACGCCTGTATGTCGAGCGAGAGGTGGCGCATTTAGAGACACGCAGCGGGGGTAGAATCGAATACCAAACAGCGACGATGGATATCGCAGACTATTTGATCCAAAGGCGGTCAAACCGCCGGCCACCGCGCGCTGTGGCGCCTGCTGAGGGCGCTCTTCAATGAGGCCAGCGACAATGCCGCTCCTCCGGCGAAGGGCCCTAACTCAGATCATCATTGAAAAGCAGCTTGAATCTGGGCAACGCGGCTGGCTGCGCGGCTTGCCTCGCGGCCACGAGCACATCGTCGTGGCTTCGATTAAAGCCGCTCAGTTCACTATGAGTGTGATCAAGCCGTCTTCTACGCTCCCCGCCGCGAGAGCGTTGCGTGCCATCGTTTCAATAGCCGGCCAATTCGCAAGAAGGTACTTCTGCGCCTGCACTTTCGTTGGGAGAGCGGTTTGCAATACGCAGGCCTGACGCGCATTCCCGTTCGCGATCTGAAAGGACACTTTTTGAGGCCCCTCGTTGATCTCTTGTTCGGTGGGCTTGGGAAACTTGCGCATCCTGCTCCTTCACGAATTTTGAAAGACGTCGCTCGTTATGAATTGAACAGACCGTTACGGTGACTGCGGTACTCTAGTCCACGCAAGCAGCCGCCCGATCTACAATGCCGCTGCGTTTCACTAGAGGCTTTGGCCGCAAGCCTGAACTGGGCGTATTGCGAACTGCCTCGGTCAGCATCTGACGAAGTTCAGCCTTCGTTTTGTGAGGTTGCCGCGCGCTCGATTTTTGCCATTTTGCCATTTATCTTATATGGGGACGCTCGCATCAAATGCCACTTTTTTGCTCACGCTCGAGGGGTACGACGACCACGAGAAGGTGGAACGACTAAAAGACTGCTACCGATCCATTTGATCGCCAACGCGATGCTTTCCTGATTGAACCCACCAACGAACTGGTCGGCCGTTCGATTTACTTGTGAACATGATACCCGGCAGTGATCGCGAACATGCGCAATCAATACAATACAACGCACATCGCAATCACCGGAAGCTGCGGGTAGATGATGCCGTCGTGTTCCTGACCTGGATCAACGTCGGCAGACGCTCTTGCGACCGCATTGCTCTGGTCCGCGGACTGCCGCACTCAGGCGCCGGTTGGGCCGCGCTTATCGAGGCGCAGCAAAATCAACCCCGCGGCCGGTAAACCGGTCGCGGGGTTGCGAAACCAGAGGCTCTGCCATTACATCCGTGGTCAAAGCAGCATGGCACCGATTGCGAGCTTAGGCGGCGCGCAGGTTTTCTGCGGCGGACTTGCCGGTCCGGCGGTCAGCAACGACGTCGAAAGAAACCTTCTGTCCCTCATCAAGGGTGCTCATGCCGGCACGTTCGACCGCGCTGATATGAACGAAGACATCTTGGCTTCCTTGGTCTGGCTGAATGAAGCCGAAGCCTTTTTGGCCGTTAAACCACTTTACAGTTCCCGTATTCATGGGTGATCGTCCTTTAAGATAGGTGTTTGAAGCCGCGCACTGGCGCAGCATGTTAATTCGAGATCTGGAGGGAGGGTCGTCAGTCAGGCGCGCTTTAAGCGGCGAGGCCAAGTCGTTCGGCCGAAACTCGATAACTTCTATATGGTGATTGCTCGTTCGTTCCGCAAGTGGCTATGGCAAACGGCAGCTCCGCGATCCAACTGACTATCGACGCCACCGCAGTGATGCCATCGCGTAATCGGCCCTTTGTATCTGCCAGATTGTCCTCAACAAGAGGCGCGTCGCCACGGTACTCCATCGATCGGCGGGTTCGGATCGCGTTCAATTCGGACTTGATCAGTGGATAGTATTTGACGCGTTTGGGGCCGAAGACGATTCCACTCAACTCTTGATATCGGCCGACCAGGTCTTCTCAATCAGCTTTACCACGTTGTCAGGCATCGGAATGTAGTCGAGTTCTTCGGCCATCTTGGAGCCCTTCGCGAACGCCCATTTAAAGAACTCGATGGCTTCCGCGGAAGCGGCTTTGTCAGACGGCTCCCTGTGCATCAGGATGAAGGTCGATGCGGTGACGGGCCACGATTTCTCGCCAGGCTGATCGGTGAGGACTAGGTAGTACCCTGGGGCCTTGGCCCAGTCGGCATTTGAGGCGGCAGCTTGGAAGGACTCCATGTTCGGCTGCACGATAGCGCCAGCCCTATTGACCATCGCGGTGTAGGTCATCCCAATCTGCTTGGCATAGGCGTACTCCACGTAGCCGATCGAATTCCTGGTCTGGCCGACGTTCCCGGAGACGCCTTCGTTACCCTTAGCGCCGACGCCGATTGGCCACTCAACGGCGGCGCCCTCGCCGACCTTGGACTTCCAGTCCGCGCTGACCTTGGACAGGTAGTTGGTGAAATTGAAGGTCGTGCCTGAACCATCAGAACGATGCACCACCGCGATCGCTTCGTTCGGCAGCTTCACATTAGGATTGAGCTTTTTGATCGCCAAATCGTTCCACTTCGTGATTTTGCCGAGATAGATGTCGGCCAGCGCCTCGCCGTCAAATACCAGCTCTCCAGGCTTTACAGACTCGAGATTGACCACGGGAACGATCGCCCCCATCACCATCGGCCACTGCGTCAACCCATCCTTCTCGAGCCGCTCGGCCTTTAGTGGCATGTCGGTGGCACCAAATGTAACGGTCTTGGCCTGGACCTGCTTGATACCACCGCCAGACCCGATCGACTGGTAGTTCAGATTGTTTCCGGTCTCCTTGTGATAGGCGTCAGCCCATTTGGAATACAGCGGAAACGGAAACGTCGCGCCTGCACCGGTAACATTGGCCGCGAGCGCTGACGTTACTGCGGCAACGAAACCGGCACCGAGCAGAATTTTCACGAAATTCACCACCGGGCTCCATCTCTGACAGCCGCGGACTTGGTCCGCTTCGAAGCATCGAGATCAGATCGGAAATTTGAAAGCGCAATATTGATTTGGGTCAACCAGTTCTGGATATGAAACTCGCGGGTACCGTTTGAACTGGGCGGTCAAAGCGGCTGCCGACGCTGCAATCGACCTCGACCGAATTGAACGTGCCGATGTGGCGTTAGCTCGACCTAGTCACCGGTTAGGACTGTCGAGCGGTCACACCGAATATCTACCGACGCACCTGAACTCATGCATGGCTATTTAGGGTCGGCGTACCCATATCAGAACTCAATCCACTACCTGCCAAAAGGCGCGGTGCCCGCCGGATAAGGACACCTGGAGTATATTTGATGATTGCCGTTCGTTCGACCGGTTCTGCGGAGTTGCCCGCAATCGGCATCGTCGCAATTCAACCAGCACCCGCCTTGTCTATCCCGCGGCCGGTTTCCTTGGTTCAGCAGATCGACCAGCGAGACATTATCCTTCCAAGTCCAGTGTCTGCATCCCGCGATTTAATGCTGGCTGCCGTCCCAAGTCTTCGCGCTTTCGCAATTTCATTGTGCCGAAATGCCGACCGCGCCGATGATTTGGTGCAGGAGACCCTGCTGCGCGCGCTATCTAACATTGACTCGTTTCAGCCGGGCACCAACATGTCGGCGTGGCTTTTCACGATTTTAAGGAACCATTTCAGGTCTGAGTACCGTAAAGGACGGCGCGAGGTGGAAGACGTGGACGGCCGCGCTGCCGAAAAACTGGAGTCGCAACCCGATCAGATCAGCCATCTTGAATTCCAGGAACTCCGTGAGGCGCTCGCAAAGCTCCCGATTGATCAGCGCGAAGCGCTCACTCTGGTTGGGGTATCCGGATTTTCATATCAAGAAGCAGCAAACGTTTGTCACTGCGCAGTCGGGACAATAAAGAGTCGCGTAAACCGTGCCCGCTCCCGGCTTTCGCAGCTCTTGTTACTCGACAACGCTCCACTTCGCACCCACGAAAGAGCGCAAGAAATAGCCGCGTTCTGTCACGCAAAGCCGTCGCCGAATCATCGCGGCGGCTTTAACTCGCCTGCCAGCCAGCCGACAGCATCTGTTTTCATTGGATCCACTGCGAAAGACACAACTTCCGTGCGTTCGCAGGTCGAGCATTCAAATGTACGCTCCTCAAAGCCGCGCTTGCCAGGAGAGACGCGTGCCAATGCCATCCGATGCTTACACACCGGACACATCGGTCGTGTGCTTAGAGATGCAGGCATCCGCTGACCACCCAAGCCAGATAATTCGATTTTCGGGGCAGAACTCTCTGCAACAGAATCGGATCGCTTATCGAGCGTGAACCGCACCGTGAAACGCGCGCCCTGCCCCGTAGGATTTGCGCCGAAGATCGCTTGGCCGCCGATTTGATTGACCAAAGATGAAACTATCTTCATCCCGAGACCGCTCGACTTCGTTGGATCAAATCCTTTTGGAAAGCCGGGGCCGTCGTCAGAGACCGAGAGTTCGTAGCCTCCCGCACTCATGCCCAATCTTATTGTGATTTTTCCGTCGGCATGTTTGGCGGAGTTCGTAACAAGCTCACTGACAATGTATCCCAACGGCACTCCGATCGTGGTCGGCACTTCCAACGCAATCCCTTCAACTGCAAGATTCCGATGCTCGCCCGGAAGGATCTCCCTCAGGTCGTAGCAGAGGTTCTCAAGATAATTCTTGAGCTCGACACGTCCGACGTGATCAAGAGCGTGATGACGTTTGTGTACGCTACCTATTGTGGCGACGCGATTTGCAGCGATTTTCAGTTGATCGGCTGCCTTAGCGTTCGGCGCCTCCCGGCTTTGCAGTGAAAGCAAGCTTGCAACCGTCTGAAGGCCGTTCATCAGTCTATGGTCAGACTCACGGTTCATCAGATCTTTGTGCCTAATCAATTCGTCTTTCTGATCTAGCAGCACTTGTTCACGCGCGAGAGCGTCTCGCAATTGGGCTTCCGTGTGCTTTAGCCTTTCGACTTCCTTTTGCCCCGCCTCAATCGCAACGCAAAATGCGCGGGGGCAATCCTCGGGCTGTCGAAATGGCTCCGGTCGAACGGGCTCTTGTCCTGGAGGCGTGAACGCATTGCTCATGGCTTACTCCAATACCAACGATAACAAGTTTGGTATTCCAGTAACCACCGTTCCTAGTTGCGGAGAACTACTCCGGCGGCTTAAGACCCGGTGAGCGCAGCCAATTGCTGATCTGCAAGCCAATTTCAGCCTGCCGGGCCTTGCGTATCAGTTTCTCGCGCTCGAGGCCTGCAGGAAGCAATTTTGCTTGCTGACGCAATCGCTCTGCCTCTTCGCCAAGGCGCTGTTCCAGAGCTTTCGTCTGCTTGACACGACGCCGCATCTGATGTCCCACGCTTGGGCAATTGAATTCTGCTTGAGACGCGAAAAGAACGCTTGATGCAGATCAAGAGCTCATAGACGCCTGTAGCGGCCTATTGCAGCCACAAAACTGACCAAGGCCGACACAAAGACCTCGTATCGTCAGGCGGCACCTGCTCGCGATTGCTAAGACTTGATCTCATCGGTCCACACCTTGAAACTGACCAAGGTATTGGGCCCAAACGTATGGGTAATCGGGACGTCAGCAGCGTCACGTCCTTGAGCAATCAATATACGTCCAATACGTGGGACGTTGTTACGCGGATCAAACGTGTACCAACGCCCGCCAATGTAGGCTTCGAACCATCCAGCGAAATCGCCTGGAGCATATGGCGGTGACATGCCGATGTCGCCTAGATAGCCGGTGCAGTATCTTGCCGGAATGTTCATGCAGCGGCAGAATGTGATGGCGAGATGCGCGTAGTCGCGACAAACGCCCTTGCCCTCATTAAATACTTGCCATGACGTTTTGGTTGCGCGCGCATATTCGTAGCCAAATTGAATGTGATTGTGAACGAAATCGCAGATCGCCTGAACGCGCGCCCATCCAGGTGGCTCCTTCTCAAAAAGCTTCCACGCGACATCGGACAGCAGGTCGGTTTCGCAATAGCGACTTCCAAGAAGATATACGATCGTCTCAGCCGGCAAGTCTTCGATCGCGTGTTGCGAAGCCGTGGGC
Source organism: Bradyrhizobium sp. CCBAU 11386 (assembly GCF_028128955.1). Taxonomy (NCBI): domain Bacteria; kingdom Pseudomonadati; phylum Pseudomonadota; class Alphaproteobacteria; order Hyphomicrobiales; family Nitrobacteraceae; genus Bradyrhizobium; species Bradyrhizobium sp. CCBAU 11386. The sequence continues at coordinate 16,082 of NZ_LBKA01000220.1, read as the reverse complement.
ACAACGACGTCCGGCAAGCCTGTGTCGCGAATGATGCCGTCAGCCGCCAGGCGCAACCGGCCGCCTGGGGCAACGATGCGGCTGCACCAATTGCCGAAGCCGTCACGATATGGGACGATCGCAACTGAGGGGTTCGTCGTCAGATAGTCGGGCACAATCACATCTGAGGCCCGAGTGAAATGAACGCCCAGCACCATGATCATGGGCGTATGCTGCGGAAAGTCGTAGATCATCTCATAGCCGACCCGTATCTTCACCTCAACGTCCTCCAAGTTGGTCGGCTTGACTGCTTCCGTCTGTGATGCTCACGCTATGCTGACGCGTAACGCTGCATGCTACACGCAGGCTACGGGCGCTTGCCCCGGTGATGCAGTCTAACTGCCTCTCTCACGTCATCGTCCTCAAGGGCATCCTTGATAGCCCGATCGGCCTGCTTCCTCTCCAGGACGCCCGCGCCCCGGTCCGGTGCGGGCACCTTCGGCTCGTGCTTCGCTAAGTGCTCCTGCGCCCTCTGATCATTCTTGCTCATTCACTTTCTCTCGTCGAACTGCTCCACGGTCCGAAACGACCCCGCCGACTCGATCGCCCTCTGACTGCTCATAGCGAGATCACACCCCGAACGGATAAGTGTCCGGAAGCCCAGCGATCTCGGCCGTACTCAGCGGAGTTACCGCCCGGGTATCGTCAAACCAGATGTACTCGTCGAACTGCTGCGGCAAACTGGCTTGGAAGTAGTGGCTCGCAAGCTCGGTATCGGGCCTGTAGATCACGCCGATGGCCCGCTCAAGCCGTTCCTTGCCAAGACCCTTTGGACCGCAGAGATCGCCGCGACCGCGCAGGCCGAGCATGAAGCGCGGAAGGCCCGTTGCGTGACACAGCCGTTCATAGCTGTTGGGAAGCGACGGGCGGACGACCTTGACCTCCATCGGGCCGCCCCAATCGGACGCCGCGGCAACCGTGCCACTGTGGGTGCCGAAGCCAACCAGATACGCCTGGGCGCCAAACTCCTTACGGCAGTGCTGGCCGATATTGTGCTCGCCGCGGGCGACCATCTCGGTCGCCGCGGCGTTGCCGACATGCGAGTTGTGCGCCCACACCACCGCCTTGCTGTCCGGCCCATGGAATGCCAGCAGGTTCTTGAGGGTGTCGAACATGTGACTGTCGCGCAGGTTCCACGACGCGCGCGAGCCGTAGTACATGATGCGGTAATAGCGCTCGGCGTTGGCCACCAGACGTGCATTCTGCTCGGCATCGAGGAAGCGCTCGCCATCGTGCTCGGCATACGCCCGGCGCTTCGCCAGGAGATCGGTGAGTGCGTGCGCCACGTCGGATTCGCAGGTCGGATAGGAACCGGTCAGCGCCGCATGGCCGTACGTGGCGGGATCGCGCTGCCACGGCGTCAGGCAACCATAGCGCTCGCGGGCTACACGCGCCGAGGCTGGATCGACTTCGTCGAGATAGTTCAGGACCGAACGGATTGAATCGTAGAGGCTGTAGAGATCGAGACCGTGAAACGCGACACGCTTAGTCTTCTCCACCGTACCGTTGTGCTTGCGCAACCAGCTGACGAAATCGCGTACCTCGGTGTTCCGCCACATCCAGGTCGGAAACCGTGCAAAGGCGGTCCACTCCGACGGCGGATACTGGAAATGCCGCACATAGTGATCGACCCGGGCGGCATCCGGCCAGTCCGCCTCGATCGCCACGAAGCGAAACCCCTTCTTGACGATCAGATCGCGGGTGATGCGTTCGCGCATCCGGTAGAACTCGGAGGTGCCATGGGTCGCCTCGCCGAGCAGCACGACGCGCGCCGACCCGATACGCTCCATCATCGGGCTGAGATCAGCGCCCTCGATGGATGGGAACGATTCGGCAGCATCGGCGAGATTGCGGACTAGCGCTTCCTGGTCTGGAGCAACAGGCCGCAGCGCCCGGCGCACGGGCGTGGTCTCGCCCTTTGCGGTCGCCCACCCCTCCTCTCCGATCAATGGAACGAAGCGGACGTCGGCAATGTCTTCGCTGCGATATTCGTCCTTCGAAAAGCGGACGACCCGTACCAATTCCTGGGTACGCTGATCGGCGCCGACAGGAATAACCAGCCTGCCGCCGATCTTCAGCTGCTCCTTGAGCGCCTCCGGAACCTGCGGACCGCTGGCGGCTACGACGATAGCATCGTAGGGCGCATGTTCGGGCCAGCCTTTGGTGCCGTCACCATGCAGCACATGGACGTTATCGTAACCGAGTTCGGCAAGGGTGACCGCCGCCTTTTCCGCGAGCGGACCGAGGCGTTCGACCGTGTACACATCGGCCGCGATCTCCGACAGCACCGCGGCGGCGTAACCGGAGCCCGCTCCGATCTCCAGCACCTTCTCGCCGCCCTTGAGCATCAGCGCCTCCGCCATGAAAGCGACGATGTAGGGCTGAGAAATGGTCTGCTCCCCGGCGATCGGGAGCGGCGAATCTTCGTAGGCAAATTCGCGAAGCTTCGCTGGCAGGAACAGCTCACGCGGCACCTCGCCCATTGCCTTGAGCACGAGCTCGTCACGCACACCGCGCGCGGCGATATTGTCCTTGACCATCTGCGCCCGCAGCGCGGGAAACGACTTCACCTCATCGGAGCGATCCGGATCCAACGCTAACGATCCCATGATGGCGTCTCCTGCATCTCAGATCGAAATTCAGCCTAGGACCACTGCGCATCCATCGATTTGATCGACATCAAACTGGGAAATGACCAGCACGTCAGGATTGATTCATTGGATGCCAATGGAGACGGCCATGGATCTCAAGGAAGCCATCTATAGGCGGCGCGCCGTACGGGAATTCACCTCGCAACCGGTGGACGAGGAAGTGTTGAGGCAACTCATTGATGCTGCCATTCAGGCGCCTAGCGCCGTCAATCAGCAGCCATGGCTGTTTACGGTTGTGCGGGACAAAGCTTTACTCGCGCGCATTTCGCGCGAGGCGAAGGCCCATATGCTCAAAACCTCGGCCGCGGCGATGGCATCGCATCACTTCCAAAGCATCCTCGAAAATCCCGATTTCGACATATTCTATCACGCTCCAGCATTGGTCGTGATCTCGGCACCCGAGGGCCCATGGGTCGTTGAGGATTGTGCCCTCGCGGCAGAGACTTTGATGTTGGCGGCCTGCGCCGTCGGATTGGGAACATGCTGGATCGGCTTTGCGCAGGGCTGGCTTGGAACGTCGGAGGGGAAGTCGTCGCTCCAGCTTTCCGGCACGACCGTGCCAGTCGCCCCCATTATCGTAGGATATCCCAAAACAGCGGTGGCGCCGGTTCCCAGAAAGGCCGCGAAGATTGACTGGATTTCGTAGACCTTCGGGGATCAGGTGAATGAAAGACCCTTACGAGACGCTCGGCATAACCCGATCTGCGACCGACAAGGAAATCAAGACCGCCTTCAAAAAACTTGCGCGCAAATTTCATCCTGACCTCCATCCGAGCGACAAGGAGGCGGAGGCCAAGTTCAAGGCCATCTCGGCTGCCAACGATCTGCTCAAAGACAAAGAGAAGCGGCGGCGGTTTGACGCGGGTGAGATCGACGTCAGCGGCGCAGAGCGACCGCAGGAACGATTCTTTCGCGACTTCGCCGACGGACCTGCCTACACCTCGCACGCCGCGCGGGATGGGTTTGACAGCAATGAAGATCTGGAAGAATTCCTGGCAAAAGCGTTTGCCGGCAGAGGGCAACGATCAGAGCGGGCATTCCGGGCGCGCGGTCAGGATGTGAGCTATGTGCTGCCGGTGGCCTTCGTGGACGCCGCCAGCGGCGCCACCCGCACCATTACGCTGCCGGACGGCAAGACCCTGGAGGTAACTGTGCCCGAGGGCGCCGAGGACCGACAGATGCTGCGGCTGAAAGACCAGGGAATGCCCGGTTATGGCGGCGGGCCGCCAGGCGATGCCTATGTCGAGTTGCACATCCAGCCGCATCCGTTCTTTCACCGCAAGGATGACAACATCCATGTCGAGATACCCGTGACCCTGAGGGAGGCAGTGCTGGGAGGCAGGATCGAGGTGCCGACAATCACTCAACCGGTGGCGGTGACAGTGCCGAAGGGTTCGAATTCCGGCACTACGCTGCGGCTGCGCGAAAGAGGTATCCGCAACCGAAAAACCGGGCAGCGCGGACATCAATTGATCACGCTGAGGGTAATCCTTCCTACGGCCGAAGAACCCGAACTGGTAGAATTCCTGCAAGCATGGCGGCCGAAAAACCCTCAGGATCCACGCAAGGATATGTTGCCATGATGGACGTCGATGATCTTTTGGCGACCATCTCCGCGCTCCAGAGCAGCGATCTCGAACGCTGGATCAGCGAAGAACTGGTCGCGCCGCAACAGAACGGAGGGTCGCTGATGTTCTCGGACATGGAATGCGCGCGAATCCGTCTCATTTGTACGCTGACCTATGAGCTCGATGTTGATGACAACGCGCTACCGGTGGTGCTGTCGCTGCTTGATCAGCTTTACGACACCCGCCAACGGCTGCTTTCCCTGACCCGAGCCATCAAGACGCAGGACGAAACCGTTCAACTCGCTATCGCAGCCGCGACCTCGCGGGAGGGCAAGCTCCAGGAGGGCGATCATTAGCCGGAGCAGTCAGTATTGTTCGGTACCGGAAATCAATGAGCCCTTGGGCGACCTGCCGCGTTGCGCCGATTGTGTTCAAAAAGTCCCTTTGCGCTCCTGACTGAAACTTCTCAGGACCACCGGTGCCTCTCCCTCGCCTCAAGGTGAGAGACCACATCAATTATCGCAAAAGCGATCCTTGGTGCTCGTACCGATTCTACGACACGTCGCAGCAGCTGAAATCTCTCAACGCGTTACAATTTGATCCATCTCAACGGCTTGTCGAGGATTGCCTCATAAGGTGGGACGTTTCGGATCTCGACCGAGAGATTGATAGCAATGGAGGACCATACCATGCTCAAATTCAATCAACTCGTTGCAGCCGCTTCGGTATCGCTCACCATCGCAATGTCTTCCATAGGCGCCAACGCGCAGCCTTACGGACCTGGAGCGCATGGATGGGGACGAGACATGATGGGGTCCGGCATGATGATGGGGCCGGGATTCATGGACCGAGGTGGATTCCGAGGCACATGCAGCCCTGCTGCCGCCGGCTTCTCCGGATGGCGTATCGACCGGCTCGAACAGGTCATCAAACCAACAGATGCTCAACGTCCCAAGTTCGATGAATTGAAGGCGGCATCCGACAAAGCCTCCGAGGCCCTGCGCCTCGCCTGTCCGACTGAAGTGCCGCCCACCGCGGTCGGTCGAATGGAGTTCATGGAGAAGCGCATGGAGGCGATGCTGCAGTCCGTGAAGACCATGCGTCCCGCTTTTGAGGCCTTCTACGCCACGCTCAGCGACGAGCAGAAGAGCCGGCTGGATTCGCCTTCGGACCGGGGTCGCTTTTGGCGGCACCTTTGGTAGGACGTCAGCGCTCTTGAAAACGAGAGTTCGGATTGTTTCCTGTTCACGGTCGAGCCTGATGCCAGCTCACCAGGAGGGATTTCAAAATGGGCTATTACTTCAGCAAGACCTTGCAGGTCGGGTTCGACGAAGCCGTGCGACGCACTACCGAAGCTCTCAAGCAAGGCGGCTTCGGCATCATCACGGAAATCGACGTCAGGCGAACGTTCAAGGACAAGCTCGGTGTCGATTTCCGAAACTATCGTATCCTTGGGGCATGCAATCCACAACTTGCCTACGAAGCACTCCAGCTTGAGGACAAGGTCGGCACCATGCTGCCCTGCAACGTCGTCGTTCAGGAGATCGCTCACGATCGCACCGAAATCGCTGCCATTGATCCCGTCGCGTCGATGCAGGCAATTGAAAATCCTGACCTCAAGGCATCGGCTGAGCGTGTCCAGACCTTGCTCCGGAACGTGATCGACTGCTTGTAGGGAGACACGTAAATCCATCGAAAGGTTGACCTGCCTCAAGGCCGGGCAGGCTCGGCGTGATCTGCTGCTTGCATGTTCGGATATATCAGATCTTTCCTCGAAATCGGATTGGGCGACGTCGGGCTGGTCGGCGGCAAGACCGCTTCGCTCGGCGAATTGTATTCAGCTCTCGCATCCCAAGGGGTTGCCGTCCCCAATGGCTTCGCCATCACGGCAGACGCCTATCGCGAAGCGCTATTGCGGGGCGGTGTCGCGGACGAGCTTCACCGGCTTCTCGATGGGATCGACAAGAGCAAGATCAAGCACCTCACGAGCAAAGCCGCTAAGGCCCGCGAGATCATATACAAGGCGATGGATACGCCGCTGCTGCGCGAACAGATCGCGGAAGCCTATCGGCAGCTTGAACGCGAGGCCGGGACCGGGGTCGCTGTCGCCGTACGGAGCTCTGCGACCGCGGAGGATTTGCCGACAGCGAGTTTTGCAGGCCAGCACGAAAGTTTTCTCAATGTGCGCGGGCCCAAAGACTTGTTCGAAGCTTGCCGGCGCTGCTTTGCGTCCATTTTCACCGATCGCGCGATCTCCTATCGCATCGACAACGGCTTCGATCATTTCAAGGTCGCGCTCTCCGTCGCCGTGATGAAAATGGTCCGTTCGGATCGGGCGGCAAGCGGCGTCATCTTCACGCTCGATACCGAATCCGGCTTTCGGGACGTGGTCTTCATCACAGGCTGCTACGGCCTCGGCGAGACCATCGTGCAAGGCCAGGTCGATCCAGACGAATTCTACGTTCACAAGCGGACGCTGAGCCAGGGCTTTCGCAGGGTGCTGCGGCGCCGGCTCGGAGCCAAGCAGATCCGCATGATCTACGGCAAGCGTGGGGGCAACCATGCGACACTCACCCGCAATGTGCCTGACGCCGAACGACAAAAATTCTGTATTTCCGATCGGGAGGTCCTGAGCCTCGCCGAAATCGCAGTCCGGATCGAAGCCCACTATTCGAAACATGCCGGCGTTTCGATGCCGATGGATATTGAATGGGCGAAAGACGGCGTCGATGGGAAGCTTTACATCATTCAGGCCCGGCCCGAGACCGTTGCCTCGCAGCGTTCGACGGACGTCTACGAGACCTACAATCTCAAAGGACACGGCTCGGTCATCGTTAACGGCCGCGCGGTCGGAGAGAAGATTGCATCCGGTCGTACACGCCGCATCTCGACCGCGCGCGATCTTGCAGCCTTCAGGCCGGGTGAAATCCTGGTGGCGCCGGCCACCAGTCCTGATTGGGAACCGGTCATGAAGATCGCAGCCGGCATTATCACCGACAAGGGCGGTCGCACCTGCCATGCCGCCATCGTGGCGCGAGAGCTGGGCATCCCCGCCGTGGTGGGGGCCACACACGCGACCGAGAAGATCAAGAGCGGGACCGACGTCACGATCTGCTGTGCGGAGGGCGATATCGGCAGCGTATATCAGGGGGCGGTTGCCTTCGACATTACCAAGACGCCAGTGAGCGAACTCCGGCAGCCGCGCACGGCCATCATGGTAAATGTCGGAACCCCGGAAATGGCATTCCGCGCCGCCATGCAGCCGCAGGCCGGGGTTGGCCTCGCCCGCATGGAGTTCATCATCAGCGAACACATCGGCGTTCACCCGATGGCGCGGCTCAAGCCGGACAAAATCAAGTCGACCAAGGCGCGGGCCGCAATCGCACGCCTGACGAAGGGCTTCAAAAGCCCGGCCGACTTCTTTGTTCAACGACTGGCGGAAGGCGTCGGCACCATCGCCGCGGCATTCTATCCGAAGCCGGTGATCGTACGGCTTTCCGATTTCAAGACCAACGAATACGCCAGCCTGATTGCCGGGGAAGGCTTCGAGCCCGGGGAAGAGAATCCGATGCTGGGATTCCGGGGTGCCTCCCGCTACAGTCATCCCGCCTACACCGAAGGATTTGCGCTGGAGTGCGCGGCGCTTCGCCTGGTGCGAAAGGAGATGGGTCTCTCCAATCTGCGCGTCATGGTGCCGTTCTGCCGAACCGTGGAGGAAGGCCGTCGCGTGATCGCCACGATGGCGGCCAACGGACTGAGGCGCGGCGAAGACAGTCTCGAAATTTACGTCATGTGCGAGATCCCGAATAACGTCATCCAGATCGACGCGTTTTCTCAGTTATTCGATGGGTTTTCGATCGGTTCCAACGATCTCACCCAGCTCACGCTGGGGGTCGACCGGGATTCCGATATCGTAGCCTTCGACTTCGACGAACGCGACCCGGGAATGCTGGAGATGTTCCGGCAGGCGGTGGTCGGCGCAAAGCGCAACGGTCGCCATATCGGCATCTGCGGCGAAGCGCCTGCGAACTATCCGGAGATCGCGCGATATTTGACGGGACTCGGAATCGATTCGATCAGCGTCAATCCCTCAAGCGTGTTTCGCACTATGGCCGTGGTGTCCGACGCCGAAACCAATCAGTCAAAATCCGAGACGTGAAACCTTCCCTCGCTGTAACGATCAGATCACAGCCGGGACGGCAGCGGCATGAATGCGTTCTGCCGCGGCGTTGACCCTGGTCATCGTCTTCGTCAGCTCGTCATAGACCCGGTCGTCAATGGTCACCGTGCCGAAATTCGAATCTTCACCGTCAAAACGCCCCTGCGCTGGCTGATCGGCATGCTCGAACCAGTGATAGCCGACTACATTCGGCTTGCTGAGGGCTGCCGCAACGTAGCCCTCGAAAGCTCGGGCGCGGTCGAGCTGAGTAGCCAGCCGTGGCCCCGCCCCTTTGGTATTCGGCAAGCCTGCGTCGTCGCCTCGGAATGAGAATTCGGAGATCAGGCATGGCTTACCGGTGGTAGCATAAGCGTCAATGATCGGACCGGGGTCGAACTCGTAGCAATTGAAGGAGATCACATCGAGATGGCGGCCGGCCGCTGCAATGACGCCTGCCAGCGGCTGATAGCCGAACCGGGATCCGAGCACGAGATGATTGGGATCGGCCGTCTTGATCGCCGAGACGCACTGTTCGAAATACCTGTCAGCCACGACGGCCACGAAGGCATCGCAATCTGCTGAGAACGCCTCGCGGGCGGGATCTGCCAGGTTGGCCTTGGTCTCGAGCGCGTCGTTCAAGATGCCGGGCCGGAGTCTGACGAATGGTGCCACGACATGGTCGATCCTGCCGAGCTCTTCCCAGGATCGCGCCGGTGTGCGCCATACCGCATTGAATTGAGCAAAATCCCGATAATGCGCCTGCAGACCCGAGAGAGCGGCGACCCTGCCTGGACGATGAGACGGCAGGTTCAGAAACAGCGTCAGAAGCTCGTCGGCACCGCGCCAGTCGGGTGACCAGTACAGTTCGTTGTCGATGAAAGTACCGAGCAAGCCGGGATCATTGCGCCGATGCCTGCAACGTTGATCGGCACTTGCGCGGATATGCGCCGAGAATTCGGGATCGAAGACATCGGGAAAGATCTGGTCGCGGCGATGAAGACGGAAGGACGCGCCGAGCTCCGCGGTCGGCGCGGTCGCCAGCAATTGCGATCCCGAGCTGGCGACGAGTTCGTCTGACCAGCAGCCGACCGTGTTGAATTTCCAGCTTGCCAGCCGGTCAGACACAGCGGTGCGCCAGATCTGCAGGCTGCCGTACTTGGTGCGGCAAGCCTCGGCGTATGGCACGCGTTCGGTGCGGCCGATGCGGTCCTGATCGAAGCGGATCGTATTGACCCCCTTCGAGAGAAATCTGCCACCATCGGGATCGACGAGCCAGAATACGCCATTACGCTCGGCAACGCGGAAGAAGCTGCCTCCTCTGAGGTCGTCGTCGACGACCCCTCCCCATTTCGTTCTTTGCAAGCGCGGACCCCGGCAACATTCTAAGGATATCAATCCATCGCACGGCCGGCTCGGGGCTTCTTGACCTGTCTCAATACCACTCGGAACCGGCATGGCTACCAATGTCGCAGGGAGATGCCTGAGATCAGCGGCTGGCCGCGCAACAGCATACCGGTCGCCGATGAGCAGGACCAAGCAGGTCGTCCATGCCGACAACGCAACTGCCAAATACCGCCAGCCTGCGCCCCGATTTCATTTGGGGTGTTTCCACCTCCAGCTTCCAGATCGAAGGGGCAACTCAGGAGGACGGGCGCGGATTGAGCGTCTGGGACATCTATTGTTGGACCGGTGAAATCAAGAATCACGATACCGGCGACGTCGCCTGTGACCATTATCATCGCTACCGCGAAGATGTCGGTCTCATGAAGGCGCTGGGCGTGCAGGCGTACCGGTTCTCGGTCGCCTGGCCGCGCGTCCTGCCACTCGGGCGCGGATCTGCCAACGAGGCCGGCCTTTCATTCTATGACCGGCTGATCGACGAGCTCTTGGCCGCAGGTATCGAACCGTGGCTGTGCCTGTATCATTGGGACCTTCCGCAGGCCCTGGAGGAGCGCGGTGGCTGGCTCAATCGGGAATCGGCCGTGTGGTTCGCCGACTATGCGAGTTTGATCGCCGCGCGCTTTGGCGACCGGGTCAAGCGCTTTGCGACATTCAACGAACCGTCGATGTTCAGCCTGTTCAGCCGTTCGCTCGGCAAGCGCGACAGCAGCAGCGAGGACAAGCTCCACCGCATGATCCACAACGTCAATCTCGCCCACGGGGCGGCGGTGGATGTGCTCCGCGCTAACGTGATCAACGCCTCGATCGGCTGTATCCATAATCGACAGCCATGCCGGCCTTCCAGCGCACGCGAGGCCGATGCAGCGGCTGCGGCACGCCTGGATGTGTACTGGAATGCGGCCTTTCCGGATCCGCAATGCCGCGGCGAGTATCCTCTATCGATGCGCGTGGCGATCGAACCGCATATGCAGCCGGGCGACCTGACGCGGATTTGCCGTCCGCTCGATTGGTTCGGAATGAACCACTATAGCCCGGTCTACGTGAAGGCCCGGGCGGATTCGATGCTGGGCTACGACTTCGGTGACAAGCCGGCCAGCCTGCCCTTGACCCCGATCGGATGGCCGATCGATCCCGACGCTTTCAGTCAAACACTGCAGGATGTGCACGCACGGTATGGCCTCCCCATCTACGTGCTCGAGAATGGCTATGGCGATTCCGGCCAGCCCGACCAGACCGATGCGGTAATCGACCCGGGCCGGATAGAGTTCTTGAAGGCCTATATCAACGCGCTTAACGAAGCCGCTTCCAGCGGCGTCGATGTTCGTGGCTATTTCGTTTGGTCGCTGCTCGACAATTTCGAATGGGACTCCGGATACAGCATCAGGTTCGGCCTGACATACGTCGATTATGCTTCGCTGCGGCGAATTCCGAAATCGTCTTTCGGCTGGTATGCCGGGCTGATCAGGGCGGTGCGGCGATGATCGGGGCGACGCCGGAAAGACGAGCCGCGCTGCTTGCAGATGTTGGAGGGACCAACGCGCGCTTCGCACTGCTGACTGACGGCAAGCTCGGCGCGATCACACATATGGTCGTCAATGACTACGCCACCTTTCAGGACGCGCTCGCTGCCTATCTCGGCGCTTCGGCCAGGGCCGAAAGGGCTGCTTATGCAATCCTTGCCGCTTCCGGCGCGGTTCAGAATGGCCGCTGCGCGCTCACGAACAATTCCTGGATCGTCGACGCAGAGGAGTTGCGCGGGACCTATGGGTTCTCGGCGGTCCGCTTGATCAACGACTTTGAAGCCGTCGCATGGGCCCTGCCCCGCCTTGGCCCCGGCAGCTTGCTACGGCTCGGCGGGCGGCAGCAGGTGTCGGGAGCACCCCTCGCCGCGATCGGTCCCGGCACCGGCTTGGGAATGGCGGTGAGCATACCACACCCCGGCGGGCAGATCGTTCTCGCCAGCGAGGGAGGCCATGCCACACTGGCAGGTGGTTCACTGCGCGAGGATGCGGTGATTGAGCATTTGCGGCGACGCTTCGGACATGTGTCGGCCGAACGCATTCTGTCGGGTGCGGGGCTCGAGAACCTGTATGACGCCCTCGCCTCCATCGACGGCGCGACGCCGCCTAAACGCCGCGCGGCCGACATTACGCGGGCCGGAATTGAGGGGACGTGTCCGACTAGCCGCGCCACCATCGACATGTTTTGCGCGATGCTGGGGTCTGTCGCGGGCAACCTCGCGCTCGCGCTGAATGCGAGAGGCGGGATATTCATCGGCGGCGGCATTTTGCGCCACATGCCAGACTATCTTGCCGCCTCCCAGTTTCGCCAGCGCTTCGAGGAGAAGGGGCGGCTCCGAAAATTCCTCGAGCCGATACCGGCCTATCTGATCCTGGACGACGACGTCGCATTCGTCGGCCTCCGTAACCTGATGGAGGTCGAAGGCATTGGCTGAGATACCGCAACTCGACATCGTCACCCTGACCATCAACCCGGCTGTCGATATCTCGACCTCGGTCAGCAAGATGGTGCCCTACACGAAAATGCGCTGCGCCGAGCCTCAGCGCGATCCCGGCGGTGGCGGAATCAATGTGGCCCGTGTCCTGAAACGGCTCGGCCTCGAAGCGACCGCGGTCTATCCGGCCGGCGGCGCAACCGGGCAAACCCTGACGGCGCTGGTTGAACGCGAGGCCGTGCGCAGCATCGTGATCCCGATATCGAACGATACCCGCGAAGACATCACCATTTTCGACGAGACCAGCCGGGAGCAATTTCGACTCGTGTTTCCGGGCGCCTTCCTCAGCGAATTTGAATGGCAGCAATGCCTCGACGCAATTGCGCGTCTCAGTCCGCAGGCTGCCTTTGTCATCGCAAGCGGCAGCCTGCCGCCGGGAGCGCCGGCCGATTTCTACGGCAGGGTGGTCCGCGCATCGACGGGGGCGGCCAAGGTCATCGTTGATACGTCCGGCGCCTCGCTCAAAGCCGCGCTGGAAGCGGGCGTCTATCTCATCAAGCCCAACCTTCGGGAGTTTCAGGAGCTGGCCGGGATCGGTGGCGCCGACGAGTCCTCGCTCCTGGAGGCGGGCCGCCGCCTGATCGATCGTTATCGCATCGAGATCATTGCCCTCTCGATGGGCCCCGGCGGGGCCCTGCTCCTGACGCGCGACATCGCCTTGCGTGCGAATGGCCTTGCTATGGAGCCTGTCAGCGTTTCCGGCGCAGGCGACAGCTTCCTGGGGGCGATGGTGTCGCGCCTCGCCAATGGCGACAAGCTCGATAGCGCCCTGCGTTATGGCGTTGCCGGCGGTTCGGCGGCGCTGCTCAGTCCCGGCACCGGACTTTGCCTCGGTGCGGACGTTCATCGCCTCGCATCCAGCGCGAAGGTCACAATCATAGCCTCGCGGTCATAGTCTCTCTTACGTTAGCGGCTTCGTCTCAAGCCCATTGTCGTGATGGGTCGGAGCCCACTGCGCCCACCGATTCGCCTTCGGTTCCGTCGCGTGCCGACGCAACGCGAGCCGCGGAAGACTTGTTGGATGAAATTGTGACTTGGCTCGCTTCGAATTTCGATCTGCCGGCCATCAAGGAACGTCCCGCCATCGAATTTGCGTCGAAGATGAAACTCGCGACGATGCGGTTCGGAGATGGTGCCCTTTCGGAGAGTTTCACGGAGAACGACGCATTCGATGAACTGGCTCAGCGTCAGGTCGTCGCCCTCTATAACAACAGGTCAAAAACGATCCTGCTCCCTGATGACTGGACTGGGACTTCACCAGCCGACCAATCGATCCTGGTCCACGAAATGGTCCATCACCTCCAGAACCTGGCCAAGCTCACGTTCGAATGCCCGAGGGCGCGAGAGAAGTTGGCATATTTGGCTCAGGACAAGTGGCTTGGGCGGTTCGGAATGAGCTTGGAGCGCGAGTTTGACGTCGACATGTTCACGGTGCTGATTTCCTCAGCATGCATGTTTTGACCCTGAGTTGAACGATTGCTTTTCCAAACATGTCCAAAGTCCAGGTCTCGTCCGTACGAACGCAATTCCAGCAGGTCTGAATTTGATGGTCAGATTCTTGGCGGTCGTTGCAATCATATTGGCGCTCTTGGCGATGGTACGGGGCAGCAGCATCAGTTTGTGCCGCTGCCAACGGGACCAATGCCGGCGGCGCTTATCCCCTAGGTGGGCCGAAGCAGCCAATCGACTCGAGACGCTGCGACCCAATGTCCGTTCGGGGTCAAAAGCGCCGTTTTGATCCTCTGCCAGCCACTTCCGGTCTGCCCCTAACAGCGGACCTCGTCAGACCAGCCCGGCATGTCTCAAAGGGGCCAACAGCCGACAGCAACCGTGGCCTTGTACAAAGTACCGACTCTGACAGCGTCTCCCCGCTATACCACTCCTCCTCCGCCCGGCTCTCCTCGGCGAGTCTCGATCAGCTTGGCCCTCCGAGTATCAAGGAGTCTGCGAGAAGTCGAAGGCGTTCACCAGGTTGTTCGCAGCAGCGTCTCGGCTGCCCAGAGGCGCCAAGTCCCAGCGGGTTTCGATGAACTTCAAGATCGAAGTGGTCTCATACGTCGTGTTATCGACGAAGCGGCGTTTGGCATAGGGCGAGATGATGATCGCCGGAACGCGAACCCCCGGACCCCAACGATCGCCCCGCGGCGGCGGCACGTGATCCCAACGCCCGCCGGCTTCGTCGTACGTGATGATGATCACGCTGTCCTTCCAAACGGCACTGCCTTGCACCGCCTTGACCAGATCTGCCACGTACTGCTGACCTCGCAGCAAGTCCGTATAACCCATGTGTTCGTTGTAAGCGCCGATTGGCTTGACGAAGGCCACGGCCGGCAGGTTGCCTGTCCGCAGCGCGGCAAGGAACTCCTCGATGTCCTTCAGGTGCTCGGCTCGTGCGTCCGTACCTTCCGCGTACGGGGCGAAGTAGTTGAATGGTTGATGATGAAATTGAAAGAGCACGTCGGGATGGCCGGCAACCGCGTCATTCCAGCCGCCTGAGTACCAGGCCCAGGAAATCCCCTTCGCGCTCAGCCGATCGCCGATCGTCGGCATCGTCAGCAGCGGCATCAGCTGGGCGGGATCCTTGATGCTCGCGGGATACGGTCGGTTCGTTGAATAGACCGTATGGACCACGTAGCCGTCCGGAGTGACCGACCCATTCTTCACCACGACGCCCTTCGCGTCGAGTTGGATCACCAAATTCGCCGGTGCGTTCGGCCAGACCGGGGTGCAGGCGCAGACCAACCAAAAATGGTTGAACAGCGAGCCGTCAAACGCCGAGTGGAAGAAATGATCAGCCAAAACATATTGCTGAGCCAGGCGGCCAACGGGCAAGTCGGTCGCGTCATAATAGCTCATCGCCAACCCGCCGTTCTCGCTCCAGGCTACGAACCCGTCCATTCGGCCGCCGTTGATTTGATGCTCCTGCTGGAGGGCGCGATTCACGATGTCGCCGGTCTTCTGGTCAGGTGGAACGTACCGGGCGGCATCATACGGCGCGACTGGCAGGTCTGGCGGAAACCGGGGATCGAGGATGGGCGGATTCTTCGACGTGTCGAGCGGCTGTGGAAGTGTTGTGTACGGCGTTCCGTCCTTCTTCATCTGCCTGATTCGCTCACCCGCGTTGGCGATGCCATCCGCGCCAGGAAACCTGCCGTACAGACCGTCGAAGCTCCAATTCTCCTGATAGATCACGATGACGTGCTGGATTTTCTCAAGTTCAGCCGGTTGGGCAACCACTCCGGCGCCAGGCAACGTGATCGAGATTGCACACAGAAGCGGAGCTGCGAAGCGGACGGCCAATGCCCGATGCGGCGAACTGGCGAGCGCGAAATTCTGGATGAGCATGTCGAGTCTCCATGGCTGAAACTGACGTTGTTGCGGTGCTTGCCTCCACCCTATGATGCCCATATTGGGCGGCATTCCCGAGATAACTCCCGAACTGGCCTGAATAATAGCGTTTTTGCATTCCTTGGGAGCTGCGACGGCCAGAGTGACTCCAGGTCAGTGTCAGCAGAGTCAGTGCAGATCAACACTGATCGACGGCTATTCCGCTACGGCTAAGGATGTCCCTTCAGGGTCACAAGCTGCCTATAGCAGACTGCTTCACCTTGGTCGGCTCATCTCCCGGAAGCAGACGTTGCGGCTCTCCGAGCGAAGGTCAGCAACGGGCCCAGGCTGTGTGATAACCCCTTTGTCGACTGACAGGTCGAGAGGCCCGGGATCGGGCTTCGGGTCTGGAGTTGGCTCCA
>NZ_LBKA01000219.1:0-57250 GCF_028128955.1 Bradyrhizobium sp. CCBAU 11386 | reverse complement strand
CAGAAGTTGCGGCGCGACCTGGTAACCACGAGCCATCGCCAAACCCAATCCTGTGGTAATGGGTCCTGGATCAGCGCTCGCTTCGCTCCCTTGTCCAGGACGACGCCGGGGAGGAACACCTCACATTATGAGACAAGGCCCCCTGCGGCCTTCCGTCATCCGAATTGTCGAGAGCGCCGCCACCCTTGCCGGTTGCCTCGCTGCGCGGGCGTCGCTATCGTCGGTTCAAACAGGCCGAATAAGGCTGTTGTCCAGGGAGGACGAGGATGCGGAGCGTGCGGGCGCTCGCCGCAACGGCGGCGCTATCTTTGCTGGCGTTTTCGACCATGGCATTGGCCGGCGAGCCCAAGCAGGGCGGAATCCTGCGGATGTATCACCGCGACAGCCCCGGCAATGCCTCGATCCATGAAGGCGCGACCTACTCGCTCAACGTTCCCCTCATGCCCGTGTTCAACAACCTCGTCATCTACAAGCAGGACGTGGCGCAGAACAGCATGGATACCATCGTGCCGGAGCTCGCGGAGAGCTGGGCCTGGGTGAACGACAACAAGACGCTGACCTTCAAGCTGCGCCCGGGCATCAAATGGCACGACGGCAAGCTGTTCACCTCGGCGGACGTCAAATGCACCTTCGACATGCTGATGGGCAAGTCGCAGCAGAAGTTCCGGCAGAACCCACGCAAGACCTGGTACGATCAGGTCAACGACATCTCGACCAATGGCGATCTCGAGGTCTCCTTCAACCTGAAGCGGCCGCAACCGTCGCTGCTGGCGCTGCTCGCCTCCGGCTATACGCCCGTGTACCCGTGTCACGTCTCGCCCGGTGACATGCGCACGCATCCGATCGGTACCGGCCCGTTCAAATTCGTCGAGTTCAAGGCCAATGAATCGATCAAGCTGACGCGAAACACGGATTATTGGCGCGAGGGTCGGCCCTATCTCGACGGCATCGAGTTCACCATCATCCCGAACCGCTCGACGGCGATCCTCGCATTCGTCGCCGGCAAGTTCGACATGACATTCCCGACGCACATCACCATCCCGCTGCTGAAGGATGTGAAATCCCAGGCAGCAAATGCCGTTTGCAAGGTCGAGCCTACCAATGTCTCGACCAACATCATCGTCAATTCGACCGCACCGCCGTTCGACAATATCGACATCCGCCGCGCCATGGCGATGTCACTCGACCGCAAGGCCTTCATCTCGATCATGTTCGAGGGCCAGGCCGACATCGGCGGCACCATGCTGCCGCCGCCGAACGGGCTGTGGGGCATGCCGAAGGAGATGCTGGAGAGCATTCCGGGCTATGGTCCCGACGTGAACGCCAACCGCGAGGAGGCGCGCAAGCTGATGCAGAAGGCGGGCTACGGTCCGGAAAAGCATCTCGCGGTCAAGGTCTCGACCCGCAACCTTGCCGAATATCGCGATCCCGCGGTGATCCTGATCGACCAGCTCAAGAGCATCTATATCGACGGCGAGCTCGACGTCGTCGAAACGGCGAACTGGTTCTCGAAAGTCGCGCGCAAGGACTACATGCTCGGCCTCAATCTGACCGGCAACGCCGTGGACGATCCCGACCAGTCGTTTTACGAGAACTATTCCTGCGGTTCCGAGCGGAACTACACCAACTACTGCAACAAGGACATCGAAAAGCTGTTCGAGGTGCAGTCGCAGGAGACCGACATCGCCAAACGCAAGAAGCTGGTATGGGACATCGACAAGAAGTTGCAGGAGGACGTCGCGCGCCCGATCATCTTCCATGCGCGCGCGGGCACCTGCTGGCAGCCCTACGTCAAGGGCGTGACGGTCATGTCGAACAGCTCCTATAATGGGTATCGGTACGAAGACGTTTGGATGGACAAGTAGCGCGCTGACGGTTCGACGGGAGGGCGCGGGATGTTTGCCTATCTGGTGCGGCGCCTGTTTCTGATGATCGTGACCCTGTTCGGGATCTCGGTCGTCATCTTCTTCCTGCTGCGCATCGTGCCCGGCAACATCGTCGACATCCTGTTTGCCGCGGCCGGCTATGTCGATCCCGCCGACAAGGCCAATCTGGAGAAGGAGCTCGGCATCGACCAGCCGCTGGTGGTGCAATATTGGCACTGGATCAGCGGCTTCCTGCGCGGCGATTTTGGTTACTCCTATGTCTCCGAGAAGCCGGCGCTTCAGGAGATCCTGCCGCGGATCCCGATCACGGCGCGGCTCGCCGGCTTGGCGCTGCTGTTTTCGGCGTCCATCGGTATTCCCTTGGGCGTCATCAGCGCGGTGAAGCAGGGAACGCGGCTCGACTACGCGCTGCGCGTCGTGAGTCTTTCCGGCCTGTCGCTGCCGTCATTCTGGCTGGGGCTGCTGGTCCTCACGGCGTCGGTGGCGATGTTCGGCCAGATGCCGCTCTTCAATCCGAACCCCCAGAGTTTTGGCGAGGCGGTCGCAACCTATTGCATCCCGGCGATGGTGGTCGGATTCCGCAGTTCGGCACTGACCATGCGCATCACCCGCTCCTCGATGCTGGAGGTGCTGCGGCAGGATTACATCCGCACCGCGCGCGCCAAGGGCGCATCCGATGCCGCGGTGAACTACCAGCATGCGCTGAAGAACGCGATCCTGCCCGTCATCACCGTGATCGGGATCGAGGCGGCGTTCCTGATCGGCGGACTGATCGTCACCGAGACCGTGTTCAACATCCCCGGCGTCGCGCGCTTCCTGGTCGAGGCGATCCGCTGGCGCGATTATCCGATCGTGCAGAACCTCGTGATGCTGATCGCCGTGGTGGTGGTGAGCGCGAATTTCATCGTCGACATGCTGTATGCGGTGTTCGATCCGCGTATCCGGTACACGGATTAGGAGAGCTGATTGGCCACGATCGACTATGATCTTGAACTGAGACGCGCCGGCGTGCATGCGACCGAGGGCTGGCGGCGCGTGCTGTTTCTGGCGCAGCGGCATGTGCTGGGCGCTGCGGGGCTCGTCATCATGACGGCGTTCATCCTCACGGCGATCTTCGCCGATTTCATCGCGCGCTATGATCCGCTGACGATCGACTCCGCCCGTGCGCTAGCCCGCCCGAGCCTGGCGCACTGGATGGGTACGGATTCCTTCGGCCGCGACGTCTTCAGCCGCATCATCCATGGTGCACGCATCTCGCTTGCCGTCGGCATCGGCTCGACCGCGCTCGGCGGCACGATCGGCGTCATCGTCGGGCTGACGTCCGGTTATCTCTCCGGCTGGGTCGATCTGGTGTTCCAGCGTGTCTCTGACGTCCTCCAGGCGCTTCCATTGCTGGTCCTGGCATTGATCATGACCGCCGCACTCGGTCCGTCCTTGCCGAACGTCATCATCGCCATCGCCATTCCGTTGATCCCGACCGTGTCGCGCGTCATTCGCGCCAACACGCTGGCGCTGCGCGAACTGCCCTTTATCGAAGCCGCCAAGTCGATCGGCATGAGCGAGGTGCGCATCGCGCTCCGCCATGTGCTGCCGAACACGCTGGCGCCGCTGATCGTGCTCGCAACCGCCCAGCTCGGCTCGACGATCCTGACCGAAGCCTCGCTCTCCTTCCTCGGCCTCGGCATTCCCGAGCCTTATCCGTCCTGGGGCCGCATGCTGTCGGAATCCGCGGCCGAATATGCCCGCACCGCGCCGTGGCTGGTGATCTTCCCGGGCATCGCCATCAGCCTCGCCGTGTTCGGCGCCAACCTGTTCGGCGACGCCCTGCGCGACATTCTCGATCCGAGGCAGCGCAGTTGATGGCTGATAAATCCGATCTCGTACTCGAGGTGAAGAACCTGAAGACGGTGTTCTTCACGAACTCCGGTCTCTTCAAGGCCGTCGATGACGTTTCCTTCACGGTCAAGCGCGGTGAGACGCTGGCGATCGTCGGCGAATCCGGCTGCGGCAAGAGCGTCACCGCGCTGTCGCTGATGCGGCTGGTGCCCGATCCTCCCGGCCGCATCGTCGGCGGCACCGTCACGCTCGAAGGCACCGACCTGCTGGCGCTGAGTGAAGCACAGATGCGCGCTGTCAGGGGTAACCGCATCTCCATGATCTTCCAGGAGCCGATGACGTCGCTCAATCCCGTCATGCGGATCGGCGACCAGATCGTCGAGGCCGTGCGGCTGCACCGGGTGATGTCGGCCAAAGAAGCCTGGAACATCGCGGTCGAGATGCTGCGGCTGGTGCGGATTCCGGAACCGGCACGGCGCGCACGGGAATATCCGCACCAATTGTCCGGCGGCATGCGCCAGCGCGCGATGATCGCGATGGCGCTGGCCTGCCGGCCCGCGCTGCTGATCGCGGACGAGCCGACCACCGCGCTGGATGTCACCATCCAGGCGCAGATCCTGGCGCTGATCCTCGACCTCCAGAAGGAGCTCGGCACCGGGCTCGTGCTGATCACCCATGATCTCGGCGTTGTCGCGCAGACCGCGCAGCGCGTGATCGTGATGTATGCGGGCCGGAAGGTCGAGGAAGCCAGCGTCGAGGCGCTGTTCGCCGATCCCAAACACCCCTATACGCGCGGGCTGATGGCCTCGATTCCGTCGGTGCCGGCGTCCGGCGCCGCGACGCAGGCGCGGCTCAACGAAATTCCCGGCACCGTGCCGTCGCTGGTGCGGCTGCCACAGGGCTGCGCCTTCGCTCCGCGCTGCAAGCTCGCGATCAAGCGCTGCGAGGAGTACCCGCCATTGCAGGATTGGGGCGGAGGCCATCTCGCCGCCTGCTGGCGCGCGGCTGACGTCGCGGAGGTCGCATGACCGAAGCGCTGCTCGAAGTCACCGACCTCAAAAAGCATTACCCGGTGCGCGCCGGCGTGTTGCGCCGGCAGGTCGGCACCGTGCACGCGGTGGACGGCGTCTCGTTCACGGTTGGTGTCGGCGAAACATTGGGGCTGGTCGGCGAATCCGGCTGCGGCAAGTCGACGGTGGCGCGCAGCGTGCTGCGGCTGGTCGAACCGACCTCCGGACAGATCCGCCTCGAGGGCGAGGACATCACGCATCTTTCCAAGGCGGCGCTGCGCCCGCACCGCCGCTCGATGCAGATCGTGTTCCAGGACCCGTTCGCCTCGCTCAATCCGCGCATGACCGCGGGCGACATCGTCGGCGAACCGCTGGCCGTGCATGGGCTTGCGACCGGCAAGGCGCTCGAGGCGCGCACCGCAAAACTGTTCGAGCAGGTGGGCCTGCGGCCCGACCAGATGCGCAATTTCCCGCATCAATTCTCCGGCGGCCAGCGCCAGCGCATCTGCATCGCACGGGCGCTGGCGCTGGGGCCGCGCCTGATCGTCTGCGACGAGCCGGTCTCCGCGCTCGACGTCTCGATCCAGGCGCAGGTGATCAATCTGCTGATCGATCTCCAGCGCCAGCACGGCTTCTCCTACCTCTTCATCGCGCACGACCTCGCCGTGGTCGCCCATATCAGCCACCGCGTCGCCGTGATGTATCTCGGCCGCATTGTCGAGATCGCCGGCAAGGACGAGCTGTTCAAGAACCCCCGGCATCCCTACACGCAGGCCCTGCTCGCCTCCGTGCCGGTTGCCAACCCGCTCGCGAAGAAGCTCGCGCCGCTGGTCGATGGCGACGTGCCGAGCCCGGTCAATCCCCCATCAGGCTGCGCGTTTCACACCCGCTGCCGGTTTGCGATGGACCGATGCAAGATTGAGCGGCCGGCGCTGATGGATGCGGGCGCCGGACATCAGGTGGCGTGTTTGCTGAATGAGGGGACGGGGCGTACCAACGCGATCCCGTAGGGTGGGTTAGCCTTGCGACTGCGCGAAGCGCAGTTCGCTGGGCGTAACCCACCATGTTTCCCCGATTGCGGGACGAAGTTGGTGGGTTACGCTTCGCTAACCCACCCTACGATTCCGAGTTCCCCGCTCTAGCCCGCCTCGATCTCCGCCACGATCCGTCCCGTCGTGACCTGCTCGCCTTCGGCAACGTCGATCGCGGCGACCACGCCGTCGATGCCGGCCTTGTGGATATGCTCCATCTTCATCGCTTCCAGCGTCATCACCGGCTGGCCCGCGGCGACGCGGTCGCCCGGCTTGACCAGCACGGCGACGACGCGGCCGTTCAGGGCGGCGCGAACCTTGCCGTCGCCCCCGTTGCTTGCAGCGGCCTTCGGCGCGGCGAGGGTGAAATCGGTCACCGCGAGCGGAATGCCGCGGTGCTGGAGATAGAGCCGGTCACCCTCGCGCAGGAACTTGGCGCTGTCCATCACGCCGTCATGGCGGAAGCGGATCGCATCGGGATCGAGCTGCTCGATGTCGAACCTGTCCTGCCGGCCGTCGGCGGCGACGGTGTAGCCGCCGTCGCGCTCGCGGGTGACCTCGAGCTCATGCCCGTGGCCGGCGATCTCGATTTTCGCGGGCAGAGGGAACGTTGCCGACAGGCTCCGCCCCCCTCTCCATGACGGCGCGCGCGGATTTGTGACGTAGAGCAGCAGGCCCGCCAGCGCTGTGTCGAACGCTGCGTCCGCCGGCTGCGCCAGCAGCTCGTCGCGATGCGCACCGATGAACGCCGTCGTCGCCTCGCCCTTGGCGAAGCCGGGGTGACGCAGGCACGCCATCAGGAAAGCCTGGTTGGTGGTCACGCCGAAAGCGGTGAGCTGCTCCAGGCCGACGATCAGCCGTCCCCTCGCCTCTTCGCGCGTGGCACCATGACTGACCAGCTTGGCGATCATCGAATCGTAGAACGGCGGGATCTCCGCACCCGATTGCAGCGCATGCTCAACGCGGATGCTGTCAGGCACCTGCCAACGCGCCATGCGGCCGGACTGCGGCATGAAATCGTGCGCGGCATCTTCCGAGCACAGCCGGACCTCGATGGCATGGCCTACGAAGCGGATATCCTGCTGCTTCACCGGCAGCGGCTCGCCGCGCGCGACGCGCAGCTGCAATTCGACGAGATCGAGCCCGGTGATGGCTTCAGTCACGGGATGCTCGACCTGGAGGCGCGTGTTCATCTCCATGAAGTAGAACTCGCCGCTCGCATCGAGCAGGAACTCCAGCGTGCCGGCGCCCTCGTAACGCAATGCCTTCACCGCGGCGACTGCGAGCTCGCCCATTTTCGCGCGCAGCTCCGGCGCGACTGCCGGCGACGGCGCCTCCTCGATCAGCTTCTGGTGCCGGCGCTGCACCGAGCAGTCACGCTCGCCGAGATGGATGGCGTTGCCGTGGCTGTCGCCGAACACCTGGATTTCGATGTGCCGGGGATTTTGGATCGCGCGTTCGAGGATGATCGCGGGATCGCCGAACGCAGCCTTCGCCTCCGATCGTGCGCTGCGCAACGCATCGGGGAACGACGCCGCATCGGTCACGAGCCGCATGCCGCGGCCGCCGCCACCGGCGACCGCCTTGATCATCACGGGGAAGCCGATCTTCTTGGCTTCCGCGAGCATGACCTCGTCGCTCTGCTCGGTGCCCTGATAGCCGGGCACGCACGGCACCCCGGCCTTCCTCATGATCTCCTTGGCGCCGGCCTTGTTGCCCATCGCCTCGATCGCCTGGGGCGACGGGCCGATGAAGACGAGACCCGCCTCCTTGCAGGCCTGCGCGAAGTCCTCGTTCTCGGCGAGGAAACCGTAGCCTGGATGGACGGCATCCGCGCCGCAGGCCTTGGCCGCGGCAATGATCGCGGGGATGTTGAGATAGGATTGCGCCGGCAGGGCTTCGCCGATGCGCACGGCCTGATCGGCCTGCCGCACATGCAGCGCATCGCGATCGGCGTCGGAATAGACTGCGACGACGCCGAGGCCGAGCTTCCGCGCGCTGTGCATTACCCGCAGCGCAATCTCGCCGCGATTGGCAATCAGGACCTTGAAGAACGGCCGGAGCTGCACTGATCCGTTCCTCATGGGCGGGCCACCGAAAACTGCATGCGCTGGGGCGTGCGTGCGTCGCCCTCGCGGCAGATCGCGAGCACCTCCGACAGCACCGCACGGGTGTCGCGCGGATCGATCACGCCATCGTCGAGCACGCGCGCGCTGGTCGAGAACACGTCCATCTGGCCATCGAACACGCCGACGATCTGCGCCTTCATGGCGTCCAGCTTGTCCTTCTCGATCGGCTTGCCGCGGCGCGCGGCGGCGGCTTCCGTCACGATGGCCATGGTCTCGGCGGCCTGCTCGCCGCCCATCACCGCGGTCTTGGCGTTGGGCCAGGAGAAGCAGAAGCGCGGATGGAAGCCGCGCCCGCACATGCCGTAATTGCCGGCGCCGAACGAGGCGCCGCAATAGATGGTGATCTGCGGCACGGTCGCCGACGTCACCGCCTGGATCATCTTCGAGCCGTGCTTGATCATGCCGGCTTCTTCATAGGCCTTGCCGACCATGTAGCCGGTGGTGTTGTTCAGATAGAGCAGCGGCGTCCGGGTCTGGCAGCAGGCCTGGATGAAATGCGTTGCCTTGTTGGCGCCATCAGGATCAAGCGGGCCGTTGTTGGTGATGATGCCGATCGCCTGCCCCTCGATGCGGGCATGGCCGCAAACGGTGGCCGGGCCGTAATTCGGCGCCATCTCGGTGAAGTCGGAATCATCGATGATGCGCGCGATCACCTGCTTCATGTCCACGGGGCGTTTGTGGTCCATCGGCATGATGCCGAGCAGCTCGTCCTGGTCGTAGCGCGGCGGCTTGAATTGAAGCGCCGCCCTACCCGGCCGCTCCCACTCCAGCGCCGCCATGATCTCGCGTGCGATGCGCAGCGCATCGCGATCATCCTCGGCGAGGTAATCGCCCAGGCCGGAGATCTGGGTATGCATCTCGGCGCCGCCGAGCTCTTCCTCGGTCGCGATCTCGCCGGTTGCGGCTTTCAGCAGCGGCGGCCCCGCGAGAAAGGCGCGGGTGCGGCCGCGCACCATGACGATGTAGTCGGACAGGCCCGTTTGATAGGCACCGCCCGCGGTGGACGATCCGTGCGTCACGGTCACGACCGGCAGTCCCGCCGCCGAGAGCCGTGCGAGATTGCGAAAGATGTTGCCGCCGCGGACGAAATCCTCGACGCGGTAACGCAGCAGGTTGGCGCCGGCGCTTTCGACCAGCTGCACGTAAGGCAGCTTGTTCTCCAGCGCGAGCTCCTGCACCCGCAGCGTCTTGTCGAGGCCGAAAGGCTGCAGCGCGCCGGCGTCGATGCCGGAATCGCTGGCGCTGACCATGCAGCGGATGCCCGAGACGAAGCCGATGCCGGCGATGACGCCGCCGCCCGGCACGCTCTTGTTCGCATCCGGCACGTCGAACATGTAGCCGGCGAGTGTCGACAGCTCGATGAAGGGCGCGCCGGGATCGAGCACCAGCGCCACGCGTTCGCGCGGCAGCAGCTGGCCGCGCTTGTGGAAACGATCCTTTGCCGCGGCCGACGCCGCCCGCGTGCGCTCTTCCAGCGCGCGCATGCGGTCGATCAAACCCAGCATGCCATCGCGGTTGGCGTGGTAGGCGGCGCTGCCGGGAGAAATGGTGTTTTCGAGAATGGACACAGTTTACTCCGTCATTCCGGGGCGATGCGAAGCATCGAACCCGGAATCTCGAGGTTCTCAGGTGCGCAACTGCGCACCATAGTTCGCGCTTCGCGCGCCCCGGAACGACACTCAGCGATTCGTCCCAAAGATCTTCCGCGCCTCGGCGGGGCTTGCGATCTCGCGGCCGGCGCGGCGGGCACAGGCTGCGACGGCTTCGATCAGCTGGCCGTTCGACGTCACCTTCGTGCCGTCGGCGAGATAGAAGGTGTCTTCGAGACCGGTACGCAGATGGCCGCCGAGCTCGGCGCAGCGCTGGTGCAGCGGCCAGATCTCTTCGCGGCCGATCGCCGTGACCTGCCAATGCGCTTCGGGGCGCTTCAGCTTGATCAGGAGCGGCAGCAGGTCGGGGTCCGACGGCATGCCGGAGGCAACACCCATCACGAAGTTATATTCGAGCGGGCCCTTGTACATGCCGACCTGGGTGTACATGCCGACGCAGCGCACGATGCCGACGTCGAAGCACTCGAATTCGGGGATGGTGCCTACCGCGTTCATGACGTCGAGATAGTCCTTCACCTTCTCGACGGCGTTGTCGAACATCATCGGCGGCCAGGCCCAGGTGTTGTCGGCCTTCACTTTCAGATAATTCAGCGAGCCGGCGTTGCAGGCGGCGATCTCCGGCTTCGTCTCACGGATGCAGTCGAGTGCGCCGCTGTAGTTCGGCCCCGACACGCCCGAGGTGTGGTTGATGATCACGCCCGGGCAGGACTCTCGGATCGCCTGCTGGATCTCCTTGCTGACGCTGACCTCCCAGGACGGCAGATGTCCCTTGTTCGGCGCCTGCTGGCGCAGATGGATGTGCATGATGCTGGCGCCGGCATCGAACGCAGCTTTGGCCTCGCGTGCCATCTGCTCGGGCGTCACCGGCACGTTGTGCTGCCTGGGGTCGGTGAGCACGCCGTTCAGCGCGCAGGTGATGACGGCCTTGTCGCTCATGCCTTGACGCTCATGACTTGGATGTCTCGCAGGTTGAGAATTCAACGCTTGCGATCATGTGACGCGCGGCATGCGGCTTCTTGCGCGGAGAAGCTAGGGGGAAACGAGGAACTGTAGGGTGGGTTAGCCGAAGGCGTAACCCACCAAGGTCTCTCAACCGCGGAGACAGAAGTGGTGGGTTACGCTGGCGGACTGCGCTTCGCGCAGCCGCGAGCTAACCCACCCTACGAGGGCAACGCTAGCTCGCTTCCGCGAGCCTCACCGTCTCGGTGCTGCGATAGATCGCAAGGTCGCGCGAACCGACGAAGATCGCGCGCGGCTTCAATCCGTAGAAACGGCGGATCGAATGGCTGAAATGCGTCGAGTCGGGATAGCCGATGTCCTGCGCGAGATGGGCGAGGTTGAGGTCCTGATTGGCGAAGTGCAGCAGGTGCCGCGCGCGCTTCCAGGCGCGGAAGGAGCGGAACGAGATGCCGGTCTCCTCCTTGAACAGATGCAGGAAGCGCGAGGCGGAGAGGCCTGCTTCCGCAGCACATGTATCCGCCGTCACCGGTTCGCCGGAGAAGCGTCCGATGCGCGCGACCGCGCGCATCACCCGCGGATCGAGCACGCGGCGCGGCAGCGCCTCGCCAAAGCACATCTCGTCGAATTCGGCGGTGGTGATGTCGCCGTAGCGGCGCTGGCGCAGCAGCGCGTAGGCGGCGAGGATCTTGCGGGCATAGACGGCCCGGTCCGGTCCGGTCAGCCGCTCGGCCAAAGCCTCGATCACGCCATCCGGCATGCTTTCCGGCTCGAGCGTCACGCTGATTGCCGTGCGGTAGTCGCCGGCAATGGAATGCCGCTGGTTCGGCAGGGTGACGAACAGCTCGCCGGTGGCAAGGACGTCGTCGATCGTCAGGTGCAGGTTGCCCTTGACCGCCACATAGACATGGCAACAGCCAGGGGTCCGCTTGCGGGGGCGGCCGAGCAGGCCGGCATAGAATACTCGTTCCGGCGTGATGAGCATCAGATGGTCGGATTCGCGACCGATATCTTCCATTGGGGTCCTCCTCGCGCGGCTCTCTGGCCGCTGCGGACGGAGGTCACCTTAGCGGAAATTTGGGCGCTGTCACGACGGGATAGCGCTGTCACGGCGCGCAAAAAGGGTGTCATTCCGGGACGACCGAAGGACGAGCTCGGAACCTTTCAACCACACCGTCGTCCCGGCGAAGGCCGGGACCCACCGCGAGGTCTACCGATGCGGGCGGTGCTGATCCCGAACGACCAATCTTCGCAAAACATCTCCCTGGGAGTATGGGTCCCGGCCTTCGCCGGGACGACATTGGGGCTTACGCCCTCACCCTTGGCGCGACATTCTGCTCGACGCCGGCCTTCTGCTCTGCAGCAACCGCGCGTTTGAAGCCCTCGCGTTGCTGCAATCGCGCCCAATAGGCTGCGACATTTGGCCCGAAGTCCTTGGCGAGGCCGATATTGTCGGCGAGGCGGAGCGCGTAGCCGATCACGATGTCGGCGGCGGTGAAGCGGCCGGCGCACAAGGTTTCGGCATTCGCGGTTGCTGCCTCAACGGCGCGCAGCCGGCCGAGGAACCATTTGGCGTAGTCGCCGGCGACCTGCGGATTACGGCGCTCCTCGGGCTCGAGCTGGGTGTAGCGGAGCACCAGCGTTTGCGGGAAGGTCAACGTGGCATCGCTGAAATACATCCAGTTCAGGAACGCGCCATAGGCGGGATCCTCGGGTCTCACCATCAGCGGCGTCGGCCCGTGCTTGATGCCGAGGTAATGACAGATGCCGGAGGACTCCGTCATCTTCGTCTCGCCGTCGATCATGAACGGGATGGTGCCGAGCGGATTGATGCCGAGATATTCCTTGGCGAACACCCGCGGCGGGAACGGCAGCATCTTCAACTCGTACGGCAGCCCCATCTCCTCCAGCATCCAGAGCGGACGGAACGAGCGTGCGGCGTCACAGTGATAGAGCGTGATCATCAGGAATTCCCTTTGCTGCCGGGCAGCGTACCCATCATCTTGCACAGGACCATCAGCATGACCTCGTCGGCGCCGCCGCCGATCGAGGTCAGACGGCTGTCGCGATAGGCACGGCTGACCGGCGTCTCGTTGGTAAAGCCCATCCCGCCCCAATATTGCAAGCAGGCGTCGGTGAGCTCGCGGCCGAGCCGGCCCGCCTTGAGCTTGGCCATGGTCGCGAGCCTGGTCACGTCCTCGCCCGCCACCAGCGCCTCACCGGCACGATAGATCAGCGCACGCAACAGCTCGACCTCGGTCTGCATCTCCGCGAGCTTGAAGTGCACGACTTGATTGTCGAGGATGCTCTGGCCAAAAGCCTTGCGGTTGCGCGTGTACTCGATGGTCTCGTTGATGATGTATTCATGCGCCTTCAGGCAGGCCGCCGCGCCCCACAGACGCTCCTCCTGGAACTGGATCATCTGGTAGGTAAAGCCCTTGCCCTCCTCGCCGATCCGGTTGCGCTTGGGGACGCGGACATCGTCGAAGAATATCTGCGCGGTGTCGGACGAGCGCATGCCCATCTTGTCGAGCTTGCGCGCCACTGTGACGCCCTTGGCCTTCATGGGCACGCAGATCAGCGACTTGTTGCGGTGAACGGGCCCATCGCCGGTGTTGGCGAGCAGGCAGATCCAGTCGGCCTGGGTGCCGTTGGTGATCCACATCTTGCCGCCGTTGATGACATAGTCGTCGCCATCCGAACGTGCGTTGGTCTTGATCGAGGCAACGTCCGAACCTGCACCGGGCTCGGAAACGCCGATGCAGGCCACATAGTCACCGGAGATCGACGGCGCCAGGAATTCCCGTCGCACCTCCTCCGAGCCGAATCGCGCCAGCGCGGGCGTCGCCATGTCGGTCTGCACCCCGATCGCCATCGGCACGCCGCCACAGGTGATGGTCCCAAGCTCCTCCGCCATCATCAGCGCGTAGGAATAGTCGAGCCCAGAGCCGCCGAATTCGACCGGCTTGTTCAATCCGAGGAAGCCGAGGTTGCCCATCTTCTTGAACAGCTCGTGCGCGGGGAAGATGTCGGCCTTCTCCCATTCATCGACGTGAGGGTTGATCTCGCCCGCGATGAACCTTTGCAGGGAACGGCGGATGTCGTCGTGGTCGGCGGTGAACAGCATGTTATCCTCTCGTCATTCCGGGGCATCGCGAAGCGATGAGCCCGGAATCCATTTCTCTGCGGAGTCTGGAGCCCGATGGATTCCGGGCTCGCGCGCCTTGCGCGCGCCCCGGAATGACAGCGTGCATCACAGCCCCATCTGCCTTGAGGCCAGATCCTTCATGATCTCCTCGGTGCCGCCGCCGATGGCGTTGACCTTGACCTCGCGGTAGATGCGCTCGGCCTTGATGCCGCGCATGAAGCCGGCGCCGCCAAAGATCTGCACGGCTTCCGAGGCGCAGAACGCCATGGTCTGAGTTGCCTGGTTCTTCATCATGCAGATTTCGGCGACCGGACTTTCGCCCTGCTCCAGACGCCAGGCCAACATCTCCAGCATCGCCTGCGACGCCGCCACCTTCTGCGCCATGTCGACGATCTTGTGCCTGATAACCTGGTGCTGGGCGAGCGGCTTGCCGAAGGTCTTGCGCTCCTTGGCGTAGGCAGTCGCCTCGTCGAGGCAGACGCGGGCGAAGGCGGTACAGCTCGCCGCCATGCCCATGCGCTCGCTGTTGAAATTCTGCATGATGATCTTGAAGCCCTGGCCCTCCTCGCCGATCAGATTTTCGGCCGGCACGCGGCAGTCGTCGAAATGCAGCGTCGCGGTGTCGGAGGCCCACCAGCCCATCTTCTTCAGCTTCGTGCGCGACAGGCCGGGCGTGTCGCCCTCGATCAGGAGCAGGCTGACGCCGCCGGCGCCCTCGCCGCCGGTGCGCACCGCAACGGTCAGATAATCGGCGCGCACGCCCGAGGTGATGAAGGTCTTCTCACCGCTCACGACGTAGTGATCGCCGTCGCGCCGCGCCTTGGTGCGGAGGCCCGCAACGTCCGAACCGCCGCCCGGCTCGGTGATCGCGAGCGCGGAGATCTTCTCGCCTGCCAGCACCTGCGGCAGCACGCGCGCCTTCACCTCCGGCCGCGCCGCACGCGCGATCGGTGGTGAGCCGATGGTGTGGCTCATCAGGCTGGCGCTGACGCCGCCGGCGCCGGCCTGCGCCAGCTCCTGGCTCGCCACGATCTTCATGAACTGGTCGGCGGCAATCCCGCCATATTCCTCAGGGAATCCCAGCCCCAGCAGCCCGATCTCCGCCGCCTTGCAATAGAGCGCGCGGGGAAACTCGCCGGCCTCGTCCCATTCATGGGCGAAGGGCGTGATCTCCTTCTCGACAAAGCGGCGCATCACGTCGCGGAAGGCGTCGTGCTCGGCGGTATAGAACGGGCTCTTCATCGCACTCTCGCCTCGCGGACGGATTCGTCTCATCCACCATGGCTGGAACCTGGGCAGCTCACTTGCGCGGAGTGGCTGACCCGACAAGGCCATTCAGCAGGCCATCACCTAGCAACTCAACGCAAGACGATTTTCGCCCCTCGCGCGCCAACTCTAAGTCAAAAAAGACGTGGTGCACAAACTCCGGCTGGCCTCAGGGCCACGCCGGGCATGGTGCACGGCAATAGGGCGCAGGCGGCACAAGACCGCCGAAGGAGGGACTTTTGGCCGTTCGTTACTACGACTGGATCGCCCATCATGGCCGCCGCACGCCTGGCAAGGTCGCGGTCATCGACCTCGCGAGCGAGCGCCGCTTCACCTATTCACAGCTGGATGCGAGGGTCTCGCGTCTCGCCTCCTGCCTGCGTCACACGCTGAAGGTCTCGCGCGGCGACCGCGTCGCGGTGCTGGCGCTGAACACGACCGATACACTGGAGGTGCAGTTCGCCTGCGGGCGGTTAGGTGCGATCTTCGTGCCGCTGAACACCCGCCTCACCGTTCCCGAGCTCCAGTTCATCACCGCCGACTGTGCGCCGAAGGTGATGATCCATGATGCCGACCTCGCCGAGACCGCGCTGAGCGTTGCCAAACTCTGCGATGTCGCGACCAGCCTGCTGCTCGGTCCCGGCGGCGCCTACGAGGCCGGCATCGCCGCCGCAAAGCCGCTCGACCGGATCGAGGAGGTCACGCTCGATGACGTCTCGACCATCATGTACACGTCCGGCACCACGGGTCATCCGAAGGGCGCGACCATCACCCATGGCATGACGTTCTGGAATTGCGTCAATCTCGGCGGTCCCGCCTGCATCGGGCCGTCCTCGGTGCTGCTCACCGTGCTGCCGCTGTTCCATACCGGCGGGCTGAATTGCTACACCAATCCCGTGCTGCATGCCGGCGGCACCGTGATGATCATGCGGGCCTTCGATCCCGGCACGGCGCTCGGCCTGATCAACGATCCCGCGCAGGGCATCAACGTGTTCTTTGGCGTCCCCGCGATCTACCAGTTCATGGCGCAGCATCCCGCCTTCGCGACGACTGACCTGACCCGGCTGATCGTCGGCGGTGTCGGCGGCGCGCCGATGCCGGTGCCGCTGCTGAAGGTCTGGGAGGCGCGCGGCGTCGCGCTCCAGCAGGGCTACGGCATGACCGAGACCTCGCCGGCCGTGCTGGTGCTCGACCGCGAGGATGCGGCGCGCAAGGCCGGCTCCGCCGGCAAGCCGGTGCTGCACACGGAGGTGCGCATCGTGCGGCCCGACGGCAGCGACGCCGATGTCGGCGAGCTTGGCGAGCTCTGGGTCAAGGGACCGAACATCACGCCCGGCTACTGGAACAAGCCGGAGGCGAACAAATCCTCCTTCACCGACGGCTGGCTGCACACGGGCGATGCGACGCGCGTCGACGAGGAAGGCTTCTACTACATCGTCGACCGCTGGAAGGACATGTACATCTCCGGCGGCGAGAACGTCTATCCGGCCGAGGTCGAGAACGTCCTGCACCAGCTTGGCGCGATCGCCGAAGCCGCCGTGATCGGCATTCCCGATCCGCAATGGGGCGAGGTGGGCGTTGCCATCGTCGCGGTCAAGCCGGGACAAAGGCTGACGGAGACCGATGTGTTCGCACATTGCGCGGCCAATCTCGCGCGCTTCAAATGCCCACGCCAAATTCGCTTCGTCGATGCGCTGCCGCGCAACGCCACCGGCAAGATCCACAAGCCGACCTTGCGCAAGGAATTCTCAGTTGTTTCCGAAGTCGACAAGAAAGTCGCCAACGCACCGGCGCGGATGTCTTCGTGAACATCTCGACCCCGAAATTCGCGGCGCAAGCCATCAAGAAGATCGCGGAGCTGGAATGGAAGCCGATGCACCTGATGTCGGACGTTTCAGTGTCCATCGGCGCGGTGATGAAGCCCGCCGGCCTCGAAGCCTCCGAGGGCGTGCTGTCGGCCGGCTATCTGAAGGACGCATCGGATCCGCAGTGGAAAGACGACGAGGGCATGAAGAAGTTCATGGCCTTCATCGACAAATACATGCCCGGCGCAAACATCTCGGACGCCAATCTGGTCTACGGCTATGCCGCGGCCCAGACGATGGTGCAGGTGCTGAAGCAGGCGGGCGACAATCTCACCCGCGAGAACGTGATGAAGCAGGCCGCCAGCCTGAAGGACTTCGCTCCCGATACGCTGATCCCGGGAATCAAGATCAACACCTCGCCGACCGACTTCGCGCCGATCGAGCAGCTCAAGATGTGGCGGTTCAAGAACGGCCAGTGGGAACTGTTCGGCCCCATCATCAGCGCTGAAACGGGCGGCTAGTTCGACCGAACCTGCCCGTCTGAAGATACCGAATAGCGGCCGAAGGGCCGCTATTCCTTTTCAGCGCGACTAGCTATCCCGGTAGGAAGAGCGCGAACGGCTCCTCGACCGTGCGGCGCAGATGCTTTCGATACAAGGCATGGTTGGCGTCGTCGGGCGCGACCCGTCCCAAAGATGGCTTCGGAACATTCCTGAGCGGCACGTAGGCGATCGGCGCCGCGATCGGCGTCAGCTGCGAGCCGGGGCCGGCGCGGAGCGTCGAGATGATGCCGTACATCTCGCCGGCGACCGTCGGCCGCGACACCGTGATCACGCGATGCTGGCCGTGCTTGATGATGACGAGATAGATGAAGCCGGACTGGTGCGGCACCGCGACCTCGCCGGTGTGTTCATAGGCGGCATCGGTCCGATCGCCCTCGCGAAAGACCAGCGACGAGACTTTCGGCTCCCAGACGATCTCGGTGCGGTAGGCGAAGATCGCGTCCTTGTCGCCGAATGACGGCCGCAACGTGATGTAGACATCCTCGAGCCAGGTCACTGCGCGATGCGCATAGGAGCCGAGGCTGTCGGGCGCGACGTCGTTTGCGGCTGGAGGCGTCACGACGATGGCGCTTTTGCGTAGGGACACGCCCAGCGCCTGCTCCAGCCGGACCGTCGTCGCCAGCGTGAACGGCCGGCGGCCGCCGAGAACCTTCTCCAGCGTCGACAGACTAAGCTTGGCCTGCTCGGCCAGCGCCTGCCGGGAGATCCGGCGTCTGGCGAGCTCCTCGCGAATGGTCTCCGCGATCTCGCGACTCTGCTCGTCCGAAAGCTGCTTGTCGCCCTGCGTCTGCATCGTAACCCCTGCCTTGGGAGCACCATTCTAGCAGGCCGGACAAACCAGCACAAAACCGCACATGGCCACCCGTCCGCGGCCCGCCCGGGCCGGCCGCGGCGGAACATTGCCGATCATTCTGCTCGCGAAATCAGGCCCTCCCGGCGGATGCTGAGAGCCAGCAAACATCCTTCGGGAGCAGGCCAAATGGACACCTACGACACAGCCGACAGCGACGAACACCCCATGCTGAGCCGGCTGATCAAGCTCGGATTGTTTCTTCTCGCGCAGGGCATCGCGGTGATGCTGGTCGCCTTCGTGGCCCTGCTGGTGAGCTTCGGGACGAGCTGGTCGGCAACGACCGAACAGGCCAGCCTGCTCCAGCCCGGCGATGCCAGGTCCGGCACCCTCCTCCTGAAGGAAGACGGCGCCTACACCGAAGCGATCCGTCTCGGCATCGATATCGACATCACGGTATCAGGCCCGACGCTTCGCACACGCGTCACCCAGGCGTTCCGCAATCCGACCAAGGACTGGGTCGAGGCCACCTATGTCTACCCGCTCGCGACCAATGGCGCCGTCGATACGCTGAAGATGGTGGTCGGCGACCGCGTCATCGTCGGCGACATCAAGGAGCGGCAGCAGGCGCGCGTGATCTATGAACAGGCGCGCAGCGCCGGCCAGAAGGCCGCGCTCACCGAGCAGGAGCGGCCCAACATCTTCACCAACTCGGTTGCCAATATCGGTCCCGGCGAAACCGTGCTGGTGCAGATCGAATATCAGGAGCCGGTGCATCAATCCGGCAACGAATATTCGCTGCGCGTACCGCTGGTGGTCGCCCCGCGCTACAATCCGGCGCCGATCGTGCAGAGTGTCGACTTCCGCAACGACGGCTCCGGCTGGGGCGCCGCCACGTCCGATCCCGTGCCCGACCGCGACCGTATCTCTCCGACGGTGCTGGATCCCGCCAAGAATGCGCCCGTTAACCCGACCAGCATCACAGTGCGTCTGAAGGCCGGCTTTGCGGTCGGCGAGGTCAAGAGCCATCACCATACCGTCAAGACGGAAAGCCCGGACAACGCCACGCGCATCGTCACGCTCGCCGACGGCGCGGTGCCAGCCGACCGCGATTTCGAGCTGACGTGGACGCCGGCGGCCCAGAAAGCACCGTCGGTCGGCCTGTTCCGCGAGCATGTCGGCGATGCCGATTACCTGCTCGCCTTCGTCACGCCGCCGAGCGCCGAGCAGGCGACGCAGAAGCCGCTGCCACGCGAGGTCGTGTTCGTGATCGACAATTCCGGCTCGATGGGCGGCACCTCGATCGTCCAGGCCAAGGCGAGCCTGCTCTACGCACTCGGCCGCCTCCAGCCGGCCGACCGCTTCAACGTCATCCGTTTCGACGATACCATGGACGTGTTGTTTCCGGCCTCCGTGCCGGCGGATGCCGCGCATGTCGGCGAAGCGACCTCGTTCGTCAGCGCGTTGCAGGCACGTGGCGGCACCGAGATGGTGCCGGCGATGCGGGCTGCGCTGACCGACAAGCTCAGCGACACCAGCATGGTTCGCCAGGTCGTGTTCCTGACCGACGGCGCGATCGGCAACGAGCAGCAATTGTTCGAGACGATCACGGCGATGCGCGGCCGCTCACGCGTGTTCATGGTCGGCATCGGGTCCGCGCCCAACACTTATCTGATGACGCGCGCTTCCGAGCTCGGCCGCGGCGCCTTCACCCATATCGGCTCTGTCGAGCAGGTCGAGGAGCGCATGCGCGGCTTGTTCGCGAAGCTGGAAAATCCCGCGGTGACCGGCCTCAGCGCAAAGTTCTCCGAAGCCACCGCCGACGTCACCCCGGCGATCATTCCCGACGTCTACCGCGACGAGCCCCTGGTGCTGGCGGCCAGGCTCGACAAGCTCGCAGGCTCGCTCGAGATCAAGGGACGCGTCGGCGACCGTCCGTGGTCGGTGACGCTGCCGTTGCAAAATGCCGCCGAAGGCAAGGGCCTGTCAAAACTCTGGGCCAAGCGCAAGATCGGCGATGCCGAAGTGGCACGCACGATGCGCGAGATGACGCCGGAAGAGGCCGACAAGGCGATCCTGGCGCTGGCGCTCGACCATCAGATCGTCACGCGGCTCACCAGCCTCGTCGCGGTCGACAAGACGCCGAGCCGTCCCGAAGGCGCGCCGCTCAAGCTCAGCGAATTGCCGGTCAACCTGCCGGCCGGCTGGGATTTCGAGAAGATCTTCGGCGAACGGCCGCAGCAGGTGCCGGCGCAGCTGCGCGAACGTCATGCCGATGCGCGCAGCCAGCCAGCGGCGAGGCGGCCGACACCCGCCGCACCCGATGCGGTCCGCCTGCCCAAGACTGCCACCTCGGCCGAGCTGAAGATGATCGGAGGTCTGATCCTGATCGTGCTCGCCCTGATCCTGTTCGTGGTCAACCGGCGTCGGCCCTTGCTCACTGACGCCGCTTGAGAGAGGAGCCCCCCCGAACTCCTCTGTTAGCGCGCGCGGCTGCCCGTCCCCTACCCAACGGCCGCGCGCGCCTTTTTATCGACCGTCATTCCGGGGCGGCTCGTAGAGCCGAACCCGGAATCTCGAGATTCCGGGTTCGATGCTTCGCATCGCCCCGGAATGACGAACGAGAGATACCAATGCCCCGCATCATCTCTCCCCTCGCTTTGGCTTTGATCGGCCTCTTCTTATTCGGCGACGGCGCCTACATCCACGCCAAGGCCTGGCTCGCGCAGGTGCTGCTGGAGCGCGCATTCGACAGAAGCGTTGCGACGGGCCGGGCGGTCAAGCCATGGTCATGGGCCGACACCTGGCCGGTCGCCCGGATCGAGGTGAAGCGGATCGGCGCCAGCGCCATCGTGCTGGAGGGCGCGAGCGGCCAGGCACTTGCTTTCGGACCCGGCCACATCCAGCAAACGGTTGATGCCGGCGAGCGCGGCGTTGCCGTCTATGCCGCCCATCGCGATACGCATTTCCGCTTCTTGCGGAATGTTGCGATCGGAGACGTGATCGAGATCACCCGCCGCGACGGCAGGCATTTCCGCTATCGCGCGGATTCTTCGGCCGTGGTCCGTTTCGACGCATCGGGCATCGATCCCGTGACGCAGGGTTTCGAGCTCGTGCTCACAACCTGCTGGCCGTTTGACGCCGTTACGTCCGGTCCCGAACGTTATGTCCTGCATGGCGTCCTGATTGGAGCGAATGAATAGCAGCGATGCATCGCTCATTCCATCACACGGCATACCATGTGGTTGCTACTGCGAAGAACTCGCCATAGAACGGAGTGACGCGCCACCAAGAAGAACAACAGGTGAGGTCACGCCATGGAAGCTCGCGTATCTGCTGCATCCTCCTCTCCGCGCCCATGGTCTCCATCGCCCAACGCCAGCGACATCGTGAAGGGCATCCACGCCATGCTGCACCCGCACAACATCGTGCTGGTGGGCGCGACCGACAAGCCCGGCAATTATGCCGAGCGCATCTGGAACAATCTGGTCAAGTACGGCTTCGAGGGCGGGCTCTATCCGGTCAACGCCAAGCGCGAGACGATCTGGGGCGTGCCCTGCTACAAGGACTTTGCGGGCCTTCCGGAAAAGCCCGATCATGTCCTGGTGCTGGTGCCTGCGCGCTTCGCCGTGCAGGTGATCCGCGATGCCGCGGCGGCCGGCGCGCGCTCGGCCACCATCGTCACCTCCGGCTTCAGCGAGTTGCAGGATGACGAGAGCCAGAAGCTCGCCGCCGAACTGCAAGCGGCCGTGCGCGAGACCGGCCTCGCCGTCACAGGTCCGAATTGCCTCGGCAACTTAAGCGCCGGCGAAAAGCTCTTCACCAACATCGACGACCGTGTCGTCACCATGGAGCAGGGCGCGGTGGCGATCGCCGGACAATCCGGCGCCATCGTCATGGCGATCCGCCAGGCGCTGGAGGATCGCGGCGTCGGCGTCGGCTACATGGTCACGACCGGCAACGAGGCCGGGCTCGAGACGCCGGACCTGATGCGTTATTTCGCGGAGGATCCGAGCATCAAGGTGATCGTGGTCTACCTCGAGGGCGTGCGCAACACCAAGGCCTTTCGCGATGCCTGCAAGGCGGCCCGCGCAGCGAGCAAGCCCGTGATCGCGCTCAAGCTCGGCGCATCCGAGGGCGGCCGCGCCGCGGCGATGGCGCACACCGGCGCGCTGGCGGGCTCGATCGAGACGTTCGACGCCATCGCAACGCGTGAAGGCGTCATCCGGGTCGGCGGGCTCGACGAGTTGATCGAGACCACCGAATGCTTCGTCCACGGCGCAGTGCCCAAGGGCGACCGGCTCGCCGCGGTCACGCTGTCCGGCGGCAAGCGCGGCATGCTGATCGACGCGTTCTACGCCGAGGGCTTGAACTTCGCGCCGCTGAGCCCGCATGTCAGCTCGGAGCTGGCGAAGATGCTCGGGCCCGGATCGATCGTCGGCAATCCGCTCGATGCCGGCTTTGCCGCGGTCGTCGATCCCTCCGTCTACATGAAATCGATCAAGCTGATGATCGACGACCCCGATATCGACATCGTCATCATCGATGCCGAGCTGCCGAAGGCGCCGCACGAGCTGCGCGAGCGCAACCTGCGCATCGTCGACGAGATGGCGAGCCGGGCCTCAAAGCCCGTGATCTACATCAGCGCGATGTCGATCGGCTTCACCGAATTCACCAAGACCCTGCGCAAATCGCTGCCGCATCTCGCGGTCATGCAGGGCATGGATCGCGCGGTCACCGCGATCAGGTCGCTGCTCGCCTATGCGAAGCTGCGCAAGGAAGTCCCCGACATCGTCTCGAGCTCGAAACCCGCCGCGCGCGCCGAGCTGGAAAAGGCGCTGACATCGGCGAACGGCGCCGCGCTCGACGAAGTCGCCTCGAAGAAGCTCCTGAAGGCGTATGGCATCCCGATCTCGAAGGAAGCGATCGCACAGACGGCGGCGGAAGCCGTGAAGATCGCGAAACAGATCGGCTTCCCGGTCGTGGCAAAGGTCGTCAGCGCCGAGATCCTGCACAAGTCCGACATCGGCGGCGTGGTGCTGAACCTGAGCAATGCGGCCGAGGTGAGGAAGGCGTTCGTCGACATCACCGCGCGGGTGAAGAGGCTGAAGGGCAAGCCGAGGCTCGACGGCATCCTGATCGCGCAGCAGGTCAAGGCCGACCTAGAACTCGTGGTCGGAGCCTCGCTCGATGCCGAGATGGGTCCGGTCGTGCTGTTCGGCACCGGCGGCATCGACATCGAGCTGGTGAAGGACGTCGCGCTCGCCGGCGCGCCGCTGGATGAGGCCGAGGCGCGGCTCCTGATCGGTCGTACCAAGGCCGGCATCAAGATGCGCGGCTATCGCGGCAAGCCGGCATTGCAGGAGGCCTCCGCGGTGAAGGCGCTGGTCGGCCTGTCCAACCTGATCGCGGATGCCGGCGACCGGATCGCCTCGATCGACATCAATCCGTTCCTGATCAACACCAGGACGGGTGTCGCAGTCGATGCCCTGATCGTACTGAACAATGCTGCGGCAAAGCGCGCAGCCGGGCATTGAGAGCCGTAGGGCGGATCAGCGCCTCGTCCGCGTCGCTCGAAGAGCAAAGGCGGACGCGTAATCCGCCAATCATCGCCGTGGCGCCGAAGACACTGGCGGGTTACGCTTCGCTAACCCGCCCTACGTACCATTGCGGCCGGAGCAGCATCCGGGCTCCTTCCAACTTCCCCGCTTTGGCCCTAGACTCAGCCTTATGGCACGCGCGAGCAATCTGGTGATCGGAACGGCGACGCTGGCGGTGATCGCCGTGGCGTTCGGCGGCCTGCTCGGCGTACAGAAATGGCGCACCATCCAGAGTCGCAGCCAGTTGCGCGTAGTGTTCGAAGGCGGTTCCGCCAGCGGCCTGCGCCGCGGCGGGCCGGTCAATTTCGACGGCGTGCCCGCCGGCCAGATCCTGTCGATCAAGCTGGACAATCCTCGCAAGGTCGTGGCGCTGGTGATGCTCGACAACACCGCGCCGATCCGCAAGGACACCGTCGCGGGCATCGAATTCCAGGGCCTGACCGGCGTCGCCGCGATCTCGCTGATCGGGGGGGCGCCCTCCGCACCGCCGGTGCCGCTGGATGCGGACGGCGTTCCCGTGCTGACCGCCGATCTCAGCGACGCCGAATCAATCGTCGACACCCTGCACAGTGTCGACCGCACGATCGTGAGCAATGCCCCCGCGATCAAGGAAGGGCTCCGCACATTCGAGAACTATAGCGCCGGCCTCAGGAGCAAGGGCGGCGAAATCGATTCCGTCATGGCCAAGGTCGACAGCGCCTTCGCGGGATTCGACAAGGCGGTCACGAAGATCGAGGGCGTAGTGCCCGGCTTCGTCGACGGCAAGGCCGACGAGCTGTTCGAGACGGTGCAGGGGCTGCGCGAACTGACCGACTCCATGAGGAAGAAGTCGGCGAGCTACATCGAGGAGATTCGTCGCTCGCTGCTCGACGTCAGCGAGACCGCCAACAAGATGGCCGGCACGCCCGTGCCGCCGCGGCCACCGCGCAAGCCCGCGCAGAAGAAGCAGTGATGCCCTTCCTTATCTTCCCCTGGAGGGCCCTCCAGGGGAAGGGAAGCCGCGCCTACCACGCGTAGCGCACGAGGCCCTTGCCGGCGTAGGAGCGGGTGACGTTCGAAAACTCGCCCTCGAAGGTTGCCGACGCAGACCAGCCGTTCATCCAGTTCACCTGCACCGACGCCGTGGTCAGCGCGGAATCGCGCGCCTGCGCGGCGCCATTCACGACGAAAGCCGATCCAGGCAGGGTCTGAAACACCGCGCCGACGGTACGATCCGGATTGTAGTCATGCGCCCAGGCGACGCGGCCGCGCAGGATCATCAGGCCGCCGGCAGCGGCAAATGTCCTGTCCGCGCGCAGGCCGAGCTCGGTGCGGGTGCTGGTCACGTCCTTGGCGGTATAGTTGAGGGCGAAGACGTTGCTGCCGGTCACAGCGAACTCTGAATAGCTCGGAAGGCTGAACATGGTGGCCTGGAGAGCCGCATAAGGTGTGACGCCGATCCATGACATCGCGTGGCGATAGCCACCCTCGACACGGCCCGAAAACGCGTTGGTATTGAACTGGGCGCGCAGCTGGTCGAACCCGGCGGCGGTGACGACGCGATTGGTGGTCACATCCTGCCAGCCATAGGCCAGCGCAGCCGTGATATAGGCCGGTCCGGCGGTATGACGCACGAAAGCGCCGGCCTGGAACAGATCGGAGCGGCCCCAGCCGAGGCCGTTGACGCCGAAGCCGGTAGCGCCGCCGGCAAGCGCGAAACCGGCGACGGTCGACGGCGAGAAACGGTAGTCGAGACCGACGGCCGTGCCGTAGACGCTGCTGGTGGTGTTGTTCGAGCCGAGGCCGGCATTGCCGTCGGTCGTCTGGGAGCCGCCGTAGCCGGCCGCCCACACGTCCCAGCGCTGCTCGAAAGTCGCGGCCGGCGCCTTGCGGTAGATCGCGGCGAACGCGTCGCGCGCGCTCTTGTCACGCGGGGTCTTGCCGGCCGCGGCATAAGCACTTGCGCTCGCGTCATCGGCATATGGCGTCGCACCTGAAGTGCCGCTGCGTCCCGAGCCGTAGACATCGGTCAGCAGGCCGAGGAACAGATTCATCGCGTTGAATGTCGTCTGCTGCGAACCTGTCGCCGACTCGCCGGAGGCCTGCGTCAAGCCGTTGGGGCCGAGGCCCGCGAATTCGGCTTGCAGGAAACCATTGGCGTTGAAGAAGTTCTGAAGCGTCGTGGCGACGTTCTGCTGGTTGATGTTGAGCGCGTATTTCGCGCCATAGTTCAACGTGAAATCGAGGAACACCTCGTTCGACCCGACCGTCGTCGTGCCGATCAGACCACCCGGCGCGGCAACGCCGGCAAAATTACCGGTGGCGCTGCCGAAAAACTCCATGATCGAGTAGTGCTGCATCACCTTGCTGCCGGGATACAGCGCGACACCGACGGTGCCATCCAGCGTGACGTTGCCGGTGGCGAGAGCGTGGCTTGTGCTGAACCCGCTGCCGGCCTGCACAACATAGACCGAGCCGGGCTGCAGGGTGAGATCGCCCTGGACCTGCATGCTCGAGCCCGGTCCGCCGTCGCCGGGCGCATAAATGCCGCCGTTGGCAATAAGGGTGTTGCCGACGATCCCGGCGCCGAACAGCGCGCCGCCCGCGTTCACGGTGGTCAGGCTCGATTGCGAGATGTTACCATCGACCCGCAGGATACCGCCATTAACCGTGGTGGTGCCGGTATAGGTGTTCGTGCCGGAGAGGATCAGCGTGCCGCTGCCGACCTTTTCCAGCGCGCCCGGACCGGCGGGACCGCAACCGCAGGGATCGTAGTCGCCGATGACGCCGCTGACCTCGGTCGAGCGGTTGTTGCCGCCGACGATGAGGGTGTTGCCGCCGCCGATATAGTAGAAGCCGCTGCCTTCGATCGAACCGGCCGTGATGCGGCCGTCGCTGTTGGGACCGATGCTGACCCCGAAATCCACGATGCCTGTGCCGGTGGTGATGAAGCGCGCATTGCCGCCGGTGGAATTGTCGAAGAACTCGGTCTTGCCACCGTCCTTGGTGATGATGTTGGCATTGCCGGCCGTGGTGAACGCGCCGAAATTGGTCCGGCCGCCGGACTCGTTGATGATCGTCGCGTTGCCCGCGGTCGCGGTATCGGATCCACTCAGCGTGCCAAACACAGTCCCGCTGAGATCATTGTTCACGATGGTTGCCGAGCCGGCCGAGGATTGCTCGAGGAACGTGGTGCCGCCGCCATTCTGGTTGGTGATGCTGGCCGTGCCCGCGTTGGTGCGGGCAAAGAAGCCGGTGAAGCCGCCATCATTGATGATGGTGGCCCGGTCAGCCGTCGCGGTGTCGGTCCCGCTCCCGGCCGGATCGCCGAAATACAACTGACCTCTGTTGGTGATCACCATCGCGCTGGCGGAGGTCGCGTTGCGGAAGGTCGTCAGACCGGAGAACTCGTTGAGCAGCGACGTGATGCCCGATGTGTCGGCATTGACGATATTGAACAGGCCCTCGTTGACGACAGCGCCGATGATGCTGGCGATATGGGTCGCATCGCCAAGCTGCAACGAGCCGCAGTTGCAGATGAACGTGTCGCCGGCATAGGTGTTGGCGCCGAGCAACGCCAGGATGCCGGGCCCCTGCACGGAGATGCCGCCGCTGCCCGTGATGCGGGAAGCAATCGCGGCCGAGGGGTCTCCGTTGCCCGTGACATCGTTGGTGAAGAACGTGGTGCCGCCCGCGGCCAGCCTGAGGTCGCCGCCCTGGATGGTATAGATCGAACCATCGCCGGTGAGATCGAAGCCCACGAGACCGGTGAGTTGCACGCCGCCTGGCGTAACCGTCACCGTGCCGCCTGTGGCCGGCGTCGAGGGACCGCCGCTGCCGAACATTGTGCCGGATGACAACGGATCGTAAGCGGTGCTGGTCGAACCGGAGAAATCCGTCCAGTTGGTGGTGGTGGCGTCCCAGACACCGCCTCCGCCATTGACGGCACCGTTCGGCGTGGTCTGCGATCCGTTGAAGAATTGCTGG
The DNA here is from genome assembly GCF_028128955.1 of Bradyrhizobium sp. CCBAU 11386. Classification (NCBI taxonomy): domain Bacteria; kingdom Pseudomonadati; phylum Pseudomonadota; class Alphaproteobacteria; order Hyphomicrobiales; family Nitrobacteraceae; genus Bradyrhizobium; species Bradyrhizobium sp. CCBAU 11386. The sequence goes on along the minus strand of NZ_LBKA01000219.1, from coordinate 29,653 downwards.
GCTCCGGCGGAGGTCATGGCGGCAGATGCGCCCAAGGTGAGGCCGACCCAGAATGCCGTGCGAATTGCGATAGTGCTCAGATGCGAGCAACCCGACCCGCTCGATCGCAACCAAACTTCCACACTCTTTCCCTCACCCGCGGCGCTCCCAGCGGCGCCACGCGGAACTTAGGCCATGAGGATGATCGGTAGAACCGGTGTGCGTCGAGAATCCGCCAATGGCAACGCAACCTGAACAGATTCAACCGTCCATGTTGCAACCGCGCCACGGTTTGCCAGGCGCTATTCCCATTCCGCGCATGCGCAGACCTCTCGGAGCGTCAGCGCATATGGACGGCCATTCACATCAATGGCCGATCATCCAGGCATCAAGCTCAACCTGTGCCGCCGGCGATGGCTAGTAGTTGGACGCCGCCGCCTCGTTCGGGATGCCGTCGATGGGACACTCGTCGGTCCCCGGCGTCGAGCGGGTCATCGCCTCGACCATGTCGCGCGTGCCTTCGGGATCGGCGATCCAGTTCTTGTAGAAATCATACGGACACGCCGCAACGCCGCGCGGGCTTTCGCCGGAATTGATCATGCCGGTGTAGCCGCGGTGGACCAGCTTGTAGAGATGATTCTGCGACTGACCATTGCGGCGCGCATCGCGGATCAGATGTTTCGACAGCTGGGCGTACTGGATGCCGTAATCCTCTTCGCCGCACTCGCCGAGTGTGCGGCCATCGAAGCCGATGATCGCGGAGTGGCCGAAATAGGAATAGACGCCGTCGAAGCCGGCGGCATTGGCGACCGCGACATAGACATTGTTGGCCCATGCCATGGCTTTGGAGATCAGGACCTGCTGCTCCTTGGCGGGATACATGTAGCCCTGGCAACGCACGATCAGCTCGGCGCCCTTCATGGCGCAGTCACGCCAGATCTCCGGGTAGTTGCCGTCGTCGCAGATGATCAGGCTGACCTTGAGGCCTTTCGGGCCGTCGGAGACATAAGTGCAGTTGCCGGGATACCAGCCCTCGATCGGCACCCACGGCATGATCTTGCGGTACTTCTGGACGATCTCGCCCTCGTCGTTCATCAGGATCAGGGTGTTGTAAGGAGCCTTGTGCGGGTGCTCCTCGTGGCGCTCGCCGGTCAGCGAGAACACGCCCCATACCTTCGCCTTGCGGCAAGCCTCGGCAAAGATCGCGGTCTCTTCACCGGGCACCGCCGAAGCGGTCTCATACATCTCCTTGGAATCGTACATGATCCCCTGAGTGGAGTATTCGGGGAAGATCACGAGGTCCATGCCGGGCAGGCCGACCTTCATGCCCACCACCATGTCGGCGATCTTGCGAGCGTTGTCGAGCACCTCTGCCTTGGTGTGAAGGCGGGGCATCTTGTAGTTGACCACTGCGACGCCGACGGTGTCGTTGCTGCTGGAAATGTCGCCGTGAAGCATATTGACCGCTCCTGTACCTGACTTGTTGTTCCGGGTTGCCGCCGATCGAGCGGTCGCGTGTGTTAATGGCTGATCATCCAGGGGCGCGCCGTTGGGAAACCCTTGGCGCCGCTCTTGCTCCTAGTCATCAACCGGGCGGGCTTCCTCTTGTCCGCCGAGCTCTTGTCCTTCACGGTCTTGCCCGTGGAGCAGCAGCCGCAGCCGGGATCGTGCGAGGCCTTGTATTGCGCGAGCGTCTGCGGCCCGTGCGTGCTGCGCTCGTTGACGGCGTGCGCCTTGCGCCTTTCCGCCGGCATGCAGAAGAAATTCGGCGCGGTCAGGATCACCCGCGGCGCCATCGCCTCGCAATGCGGACAGCTTTGCGGATCGTCGCATTCCGCCATCGGGCGAAGGTCCTTGAACGGACCGCAGTCGTCACAGAGATATTCATAGACCGGCATCGCATCATCCCCACGCTCTTGCCTGTTGAACACACCTCGCGGCGGATGCGGGGCGGCAAATACCCGCCGTCCCGCATCCCGTCGCGCAGGGATCACTTGTCCGGCGAGATCGGCATCTGGATATCGCCCGTGATGTGCTTGATGGGTCCTGCCGCCGACGGCATCACGTCGAAGTCGAAGATCTCCGTCGGCAGCCACAGCGTGGCGCAGGCGTTGGGCACGTCGACCACGCCGGAGATGTGGCCCTGGCACGGCGCGGTGCCGAGGATCGAGTAGGCCTGCGCGCCGGAGTAGCCGAACTTCTTCAGGTACTCGATGGCGTTGAGGCAGGCCTGGCGATAGGCGATGTGGACGTCGAGATAGTGCTGCTTGCCGGCTTCATCCACCGAGATGCCTTCGAAGATCAGATAGTCCTTGTAGTTCGGCGTGATCGGCGACGGCTTGAAGATCGGATTCTTGATGCCGTATTTCGCCATCCCGTCCTTGATCACCTCGACCTTCAAATGCAGCCAGCCGGCCATCTCGATCGCGCCGCAGAAGGTGATCTCGCCGTCGCCCTGGCTGAAGTGCAGGTCGCCCATCGAGAGACCGGCGCCCGGCACATAGACCGGGAAGTAGATCTTCGATCCGCGCGACAGGTCCTTGATGTCGCAATTGCCGCCATGCTCGCGCGGCGGCACGGTGCGCGCACCTTCGGCGCCGATCTTGGCCTTGACGTCGCCCTTGGCACGGCCGCCATGGGCGGTCGGCGCGAACGGCGGGTTGGCGAGGCCTGGCACGCGGGTCGGATTGGTCGAGATCAGCTCGGCCTCGCGCTTGTTCCACATGTCCAGCATCTTCGGATCGGGCAGACAGCCGATCAGGCCGGGATGGATCAGGCCGGCGAAGTTGACGCCGGGAACGTGACGGGACGAGGTGTAGAGGCCCTTGATGTCCCAGATCGACTTCTGCGCCAGCGGGAAATGGTCGGTGAGGAAGCCGCCGCCGTTCTGCTTGGAGAAGAAGCCGTTGAAGCCCCACAGGCTCTCCTTGAGCGGGCCGACGTCGAGCAGGTCAACGACGAGGAGATCGCCGGGCTCGGCGCCCTTGACGCCGATCGGGCCGGACAGGAAGTGCACGATCGAGAGGTCGATGTCTCGTACGTCATCGGCGGAATCGTTGTTCTTGATGAAGCCGCCGGTCCAGTCATAGGTCTCGATGATGAAATCGTCGCCGGGATTGACCCAGGCCACGATCGGGATGTCGGGGTGCCAGCGGTTATGCACCATGTCATTTTCGTAAGCCGACTTGGTGAGATCGACCTTGATCAGTGTCTCTGGCATCGAGATGCTCCCCTTTTACACGGTTGGTTAGACGGACAGATATTTGGAGACCTGCGCGGCATCGACGCTGTCGCGCGGATCATCACGCACGATCTCGCCGTTCTCGATCACCAGCACGCGGTCGGCGATATCGAGCGCGAAGCTCAGGACCTGCTCGGACACGACGATCGACAGGCCCTTCTCGTCGCGGATGCGCTTCAGGGTGCGCGCCATGTCCTTGATGATCGAGGGCTGGATGCCTTCGGTCGGCTCATCCAGCAGCAGCACCTTCGGCTTGGTCGCGAGCGCGCGTGCGATCGCGAGCTGCTGCTGCTGGCCGCCGGAGAGATTGCCGCCGCGGCGCCCCTTCATCTCCAGCAGCACCGGGAATAATTCGTAGATGTCTTCAGGCACCTCGGTTCCGCCGGAGACGACGAGGCCGGTCTCGATGTTCTCCTTCACCGTCATGGTGGAGAAGATCATGCGGCCCTGCGGCACATAGGCGAGACCCTTGGCCACCCGCTCGTAGCTCGGCAGACCACCGAGCTCGGCGCCGTCCATGGTCACCGAGCCACTCTTGGCGGGCAGGATGCCCATCAGCGATTTCATCAGCGTGGTCTTGCCCATGCCGTTGCGGCCCATGATCGCGACGATCTCGTTCGGCGCGACCTTGACGTTGAGCCCGTGCAGCACCTCGCTCTGGCCGTAGGCAACGTGAAGATCGGAAATTGCCAGCATCATCGCGCTCCTAGTGACCGAGATAGACTTCAACGACCTTGGGATCGTTCTTCACCTTCTCCATGGTGCCCTCGGAGAGGATCTGGCCCTGGTGAAGCACGGTGACCTTGTGCGCGATGTCCTCGACAAACTTCATGTCGTGCTCGATCACCAGCACCGAGCGGTTCTTGATGATGCGGTTGAGCAGCTCGGCCGTCTTGGCGCGCTCGGACACGCTCATGCCGGCGACGGGCTCGTCCAGCATCAGGAGGTCCGGGTCCTGGATCAGCAGCATGCCGATCTCGAGCCATTGCTTCTGGCCGTGACCCAACTGGTCCGCATAAGTGTCGAGACGATCCTTCAGGAAGATCATCTCGGCGACCTCCTCCACCCGCTGCCTCACCGCCGCGTCACGCTGGAACGTCAGCGAGCCGAACACGGTGCGGCCGCGCGGATAGGAGATCTCGAGATTCTCGAACACGGTAAGGTCCACGAACACCGACGGCGTCTGGAACTTGCGGCCGACGCCGGTCTTCACGATCTCGTTCTCCTTCAGCTTCGTCAGCTCCTTGCCGCGGAACTGGATCGAACCCGAGGTGGCCTTGGTCTTGCCGCAGATCAGATCAAGCACCGTGGTCTTGCCGGCACCGTTCGGGCCGATGATGACGCGGATCTCGTTCTCCTCGACGTAGAAGGAGAGATCGTTGACCGCCTTGAAGCCGTCGAAGGACACGGTGAGCGCTTCCACCGCGAGCAGGAATTCCTTGGGTTGATGACCGACAAGCATGATGATCTCCTCACTCGGCCGGGGCGCCGTCGGCCACGGAATCGTCGGTCCACGCGCCCGACTTCGGTTTGCGCGGCCGCATGAACCGATCGATGCGCGGCTGCACGTAATCGGCCCAGATTCCGGACAGACCGTTCGGGAAGGCGAGCACGACCGCGATGAACAGCGCGCCGAGGCCGAACAGCCAGAGTTGCGGGAAGGATTCCGACAGGCTGGTCTTGGCGAAATTCACCAGGATGGAGCCCCACACCGCGCCGAAGATCGACATCCGCCCGCCGACCGCGGTGTAGATCACCATCTCGATCGACGGCACGATGCCGACAAAGGACGGCGACATGAAACCGACATTGAGCGCGAACATGGCGCCGCCGATCGCGGCGAAGATCGCGGCCATGCAGAAGGCGAAGATCTTGAAGTTGGCGACGCTGTAGCCGGAGAAGCGGACGCGGTCCTCCTGTTCGCGCATCGCCACCAGGATGCGGCCAAGCTTGGTCAGGCGGATGAACTGCGCGATGCCGATGCAGGCGAACAGCAACACCACCTCGACGAAGTACAGGATGACCTTGGCGTGGTCGGGCCGGATGTCCCAACCCTTGAGGGTGCGCAGGTCGGTCATGCCGTTGATGCCGCCGGTATAGCCCTGCTGCCCGACGATCAGGATGGTCAGGATGGCGGCGACGGCCTGGGTGATGATCGCGAAATAGGTGCCGCCGACCCGGCGCTTGAACATCGCGGTGCCGATGATCAGGGCGAAGACGCCGGGGACCAGGATGATGGCGAGGATGGTGAAGGTGAGACTGTGGAATGGCTGCCAGAACAGCGGCAGTGACGTGATCTGGTTCCAGTCCATGAAATCCGGAATGCCGGGCGTCGACTGGATTTTCGTGTTCTCGACGCTGGAGGCCTCCAGCTTGAGGAACATCGCCATGCAGTAGCCGCCGAGGCCGAAGAACACGCCCTGCCCCAGGCTCAGAATGCCGCCATAGCCCCAGCACAGGACGAGGCCGATCGCCACAAAGGCGTAGGTCAGGTATTTCGCGACCAGATTGAGGCGGAACACATCCAGCGACAGCGGCAGGATCACGAACAGCACGGCGGCCAGCACGATGAAGCCGATGAGCTCGGATCGATTGAAGAAGCGTGAGTTGATGAACATGACTTGCCTGCTTCCTGCTATTTGCGGACTTTGAGGGCGAAGAGGCCCTGCGGCCGCAGCATCAGAATGCCGACGACGGCGAGCAGCGTGAGCACCTTGGCCATAGAACCCGACATGAAGAACTCGAGCGTCGACTGAGTCTGCGAGATCGAGAACGCGGAGGCGATGGTGCCGAGCAGGCTGGCGGCGCCACCGAACACGACGACGAGGAAGGTGTCGACGATGTAGAGCTGGCCCGATGTCGGCCCGGTCGAGCCGATCATGGTGAAGGCGCTTCCGGCCACGCCGGCGATGCCGCACCCGAGCCCGAAGGTGTAGCGGTCGACCTTCTCGGTGTTGATGCCGACCGCGCCGGCCATGATGCGGTTCTGCACCACCGCGCGCACCTGGCGGCCCCAGCGCGACATATAGAGGACGTAGGCGACGCCCAGCGTGATCAGCACGGTGAGGCACATCACGAAGACGCCGTTGATCGGCACTTCGATGCTGTCGGTCACGTGCAGCGAGCCGAGCATCCATTGCGGCAGCTCGACGCCGACCTCGCGCGCGCCGAACACGGAACGGTAGGCCTGCTGCAGCATCAGGCTGAGGCCCCAGGTGGCGAGCAGCGTATCGAGCGGGCGCTTGTAGAGGTGCCGTATCAGCACCCATTCCACCAGCATGCCCAGCGCGCCGGACGCGACGAAGGCCAGGATCATCGCGAGGAAGAAGTAGCCACTGAACAGGCTCGGCAAATAGGTCTGGAATAGATTGGAGGTCATCCAGGTGACGTAGGCCCCGAGGATCATGAACTCGCCATGGGCCATGTTGATGACGCCCATCTGGCCGAAGATGATCGCAAGACCGAGCGCCATCAGCACGTAGACCGAGAACAGGATCAGTCCCGCAAACCCCTGCATGACGAAGATGGAGCCAAGGTCGCCAATCGAGTAGTCGCCGAACATCGATGTCCTCCGTCGGGGAAAGGGTCCCGCGTCGCGAGCAGGTTCGCGACGCGGGGGTCTTGGGCATGGACTTGCGATCCACGCCAGGGAGCGGTTTTGCCTTGAGGGAGACCGCGGCAGAGGCTGCGCTCTTACTGGTAGCGCTCTTACTGGTAGCCCTTGGGGAACGGATCCGGCTCGACGAGATCGGCGGTCTCGTAGATCAGCTCGAACTGGCCATCGAGCTTGGCGCGCCCCACCCGGGTCTTCGACCAGAGGTGATGGTTTTCATGGATGCGCACATAGCCTTCCGGAGCTCCCTTGAACTCGACGCCCGGCGAGGCCGCCGCGATCTTGTCGACGTCGAAGGAGCCGGCCTTCTCGACCGTCAACTTCCACAGCCACGGGCCGAGATAGGCAGCCTGGGTGACGTCTCCGATCACGGTCTTCTCGCCCCACATCTTCTTGAACGCGGGCACGAAGGTCTTGTTGTTCGGATTGTCGAGCGACTGGAAGTACTTCATGCAGGCATAGGCGCCCGCGATGTTCTCACCGCCGATGCCGTCGATTTCGTCTTCGGTCACCGAGATCGTCAAGAGCGGCTGCTTGGCGAGGTCGATGCCGGCAGCCTTGAGCTGCTTGTAGAACGCGACGTTGGAGCCGCCGACGACGTCGGTGAAGATCACGTCGGGCTTGGTCAGCTTGATCTTGTTGATGACCGAATTGAACTGGGTGTTGCCGAGCGGATAATACTCCTCGCCGACGACCTTGCCCTTCAGCACGTTCTCGACATGCTTGCGCGCGATCTTGTTCGAGGTGCGCGGCCAGATGTAGTCGGAGCCGATGAAGAAGAACGACTTGGCGCCCTTCTCCTTGGCGATCCAGTTCAGGCCCGCGAGGATCTGCTGGGTCGCCTCCTGGCCGGTGTAGATCACGTTCTTGGACTGCTCGAGGCCTTCGTAGAAGGTCGGGTAGTAGAGCATGCCGTTGTACTGCTCCATGACCGGGAGCACGGCCTTGCGCGAGGCCGAGGTCCAGCAGCCCATGATCGCCGCGACCTTGTCGTTGACGAGCAGCTTCTTGGCCTTTTCGGCGAAGGTCGGCCAGTCACTGGCGCCGTCTTCCTGGATGAACTTGATCTTGCGGCCGAGCACGCCGCCCATGGCGTTGATCTGCTCGATGGCGAGCTTTTCGGCTTCGATCGAGCCGGTCTCGGAGATCGCCATGGTGCCGGTCGCCGAATGCAGGATGCCGACCGTCACCTCGGTGTCGGTGACCGCGAGACCCGTGGTATTGACCGCCGAGGTCGCCGGGACCTGCGCAAAAGAGGCCCGCGGCAGCATCGTGATGGCCGGCACGGCCGCCATTCCCATCAATAATTTGCGCCGGAGCGGCGACAACAGGCCCTTGTTTGCTTCGTCTGACATGAGCACCCCACTTTTTGTTCGAGGACACGCGATTGGTGCCGTGAGGATGGCTCGAATTTGTGCAGCGCAAGCATACGCAAGATCGCGTATACTGCACCGCAAAATGCCGACGTAGGCTTTTGGTACGGGATTTGCGAGGGATCCGGGTCGTATCGGGAGTGGGGTTAAGTGGCAGGGCGGCAGCGAATAGACCGCGTCAGGCGCCAGTACAACCAATGGGTCGCCAACCAGACGCTGGAAGACTACGCGCTGCGCTTCACGGCCAAGAGCGCGCGCCGCTGGTCCACCGCCCGCGTCGCCAACACCGCGCTGGGCGCGATTTCGTTCCTGGCGATGGAGGCGATCGGCGGCACCATTACCCTGAACTACGGCGTCACCAACGCCACCGCCGCGATCCTCGTGGTTTCGACCATCATCTTCTGCTGCGGCGTGCCGATTGCCTATTATGCCGCCAAATGCGGCATCGACATTGACCTGCTGACGCGCGGCGCTGGTTTCGGCTACATCGGCTCGACCATCACCTCACTGATCTACGCGTCCTTCACCTTCATCTTCTTCGCGATCGAAGCGGTGATCCTGGCGTCCGCGCTCGAGATGTGCTTCGGGATTCCGCGCCCCGTAGGCTATCTCATCAGCGCCGTCGTCATCATCCCGCTGGTGGCCTACGGCATCACGCTGATCAGCCGCTTCCAGCTCTGGACCCAGCCACTCTGGATCATTCTGCACATCCTGCCCTTTGCGGCGATCGCCTGGGCCAACCCCTACTCGTTCACGGAGTGGCGCAAGTTCTCGGGCGAGCACGGCGACCTCAACGGACATTTCGATCTGCTGCTGTTCGGTGTTGCAGCCTCGGTCGTGTTTTCGCTGGTGGCGCAGATCGGCGAGCAGGTTGACTTCCTGCGATTCCTGCCGCGCGACCGTCGTGCTTCCAGGACCTCCTGGTGGATCGCACTGATGAGCGCGGGACCGGGCTGGATCGTGCTCGGCGCGCTGAAGCTTCTGGCGGGCTCGTTCCTCGCCTTCTTCGCGCTCAGCCACGGCGTGCCGCCCGAAGAGGCCGCCGAGCCGGCGCATATGTATCTCGAAGCATTTCGATACGTGCTGTCGCAGCCCGACCTCGCGCTGGCGCTGACCGGCACCTTCGTGATCCTGTCGCAGGTCAAGATCAACGTCACCAACGCCTATGCCGGCTCGATCGCCTGGTCGAACTTCTTCTCGCGCCTGACCCACAGCCATCCCGGCCGCGTGGTCTGGCTGGTCTTCAACGTCATCGTGGCGCTGCTGTTGATGGAGATCGGCGTCTACAAGGCGCTTGAGCAGACACTGGCGCTCTATTCCAACGTCGCGATCGCCTGGGTCGGCGCCCTGGTCGCCGACCTCGTCATCAACAAGCCGCTTGGATTGCGGCCACAGCAGATCGAGTTCAAGCGCGCGCATCTCTACGACATCAATCCGGTCGGCGTCGGCGCGATGACGATCGCGACCATTCTCTCCATCAGTGCCTTCTACGGCCTGTTCGGGCCGACCGCGAAGGCGCTGTCGGCCTTCATCGCGCTGGCGGTTGCCTTCCTCGCCGCCCCCCTGATCGCATGGGCGACCGGCGGCAAATACTACATCGCGCGCAAACCGAAGCGGAGCTGGCAGAACATCGAGGCGATCCAGTGCTGCATCTGCGAGCACTCGTTCGAACCGGAGGACATGGCTTCCTGCCCCGCTTACGCCGGGCCGATCTGCTCACTGTGCTGTTCGCTCGACGCCCGCTGCCACGACCTCTGCAAGCCGCATGCGCGCGCACAGACGCAGTTCTCCGAGACGCTCGGCAAGATCCTGCCGCAGCCGATCTACCAGCGGATCAATTCGCAGCTCGGCCATTACATCGGCGTGTTCGTGGTCTCGGCGGGCCTCGTCGCGCTCGTGCTGGGGCTGATCTATCTCCAGACCTCCGCGAGCGTGCATGGCGAGAACATGCTCGTCTCCGACGTGCTGTGGAAGGTGTTCTTCTCGCTCAGCATCATCATCGGCGTGGTGGCCTGGCTGTTCGTGCTGGCGCAGCAGAGCCGCCGCGCCGCGGAGGCCGAGACGCGGCGGCAGACCACGCTGCTGATCCAGGAGATCGACGCGCACAAGCGCACCGACGCCGAGCTCCAGCGCGCCAAAGAGGTCGCCGAATCCGCCAACCTCGCCAAGAGCCGTTACGTCGTCGGCCTCAGCCACGAGCTGCGCTCGCCGCTGAACGCGATCAGCGGCTATGCGCAGCTCCTCGAGCAGGATGCGACGCTCAATACCAAGCCGCGCGACCAGGTCCGCGTCGTCCGCCGCAGCGCCGATCATCTCTCCGGCCTGATCGACGGCATTCTGGACATCTCCAAGATCGAGGCGGGACGGCTGTATCTCTCGCGCGACGAGGTGCGCCTCAGCGACTTCCTCGACCAGCTCGTCGGCATGTTCCGTCTTCAGGCCGCCGCCAAGGGCATCGACTTCGTGTTCAGCCGTCCCGCCCACCTGCCAGTCGTGGTCTATGCCGACGAGAAGCGGCTGCGCCAGGTGCTGATCAACCTGCTTTCCAACGCGATCAAATTCACCCAGACCGGCAGCGTGCAGTTCGTCGTGCACTATCGCAGCCCCGTTGCCGAATTCGAGGTGATCGACACTGGTCCCGGCATCCAGGGCGGCGATCTCGAACGCATCTTCGCGCCGTTCGAACGCGGCGCTCTCGGTGTCTCGCAGCCGCAGACCGGAACGGGTCTCGGGCTGACCATCAGCCGGCTGCTGGCCGGCGTCATGGGCGGTGACATCAAGGTCGCGAGCACGGTCGGCACCGGCAGCACGTTCAAGGTCAAGATCCTGCTGTCGGAGGTCGCCAATCCCCAGCGCATCGCGCCGGTGGAGGCGCCGGTCTCCGGCTATCACGGCGCGCGCAAGACGATCCTGATCACCGACGACGACCCCGTTCATCGCGACCTCCTGCGCGAAGTGCTGACGCCGCTCGGCTTCATCCTGCTCAGCGCCACCGACGGCCCGGGCTGTCTCGCGCTGGCGCAGCATTGCCGGCCCGATCTGTTCCTGCTCGACATCTCCATGCCCGGCATGGACGGCTGGACGGTCGCGGAGACGCTGCGCGCAAGCGGCCATCACCAGGCCCGGATCCTGATGGTCTCGGCGAGCGCGCTGGAGGCCCACGGCACGCCGCTGGCGCAGCCGTTCCACGACGGCTATCTGATGAAGCCGATCGACATTCCGCGGCTGCTGGAGACGATCCGCCAGCTGCTCAAGATCGAATGGCAGTACGGCCCGGACGAGATCGAGGTGCCGTTCTGGCAGCCCGAGAGCGGCTCACGGCCGCCGGTGCGACACATCGAGGAGCTGATCGGGCTCGGCCAGATCGGCTACGTCAAGGGCATCCAGCTGAAGCTCGACGAGATCGGCAGCGAGCATCCGGAGCATGCCGACTTCGTCGCCCAGATGCGATCGCTGGTCGACCGCTTCGATCTCGACCGGTACATGGCCACATTGAAGACGTTGCATGCGCATGAGCATTGAGTCGAAGAAGCGCGACGTCGCGCTCGTTGTGGATGACTCTCCCGAAACGCTGCGGCTGCTCACCGACGCGCTCGACGGCGCCGGCATGACGGTGATGGTGGCACTCGACGGCGCAGCGGCGATGCGCATCGTCGACCAGATCACGCCCGACATCGTGCTGCTCGATGCGGTGATGCCCGGCATGGACGGCTTCGAGACCTGCCGCCGCCTCAAGCGCGATGCGGGCCTTGCCAACATCCCCGTGATCTTCATGACGGGCCTTGCCGAGACCGAGCATATCGTGCGCGGGCTGGACGCCGGCGGCGTCGACTACGTGACCAAGCCGATCGTGATCGAGGAGATGCTGGCGCGCATCCGTGTCCATCTCGGCAACGCCCGCCTGACCCAGAGCGCGCGCGCCGCGCTCGACGTCTCCGGCCGCTTCCTGTTCGCGGTCAACCGTCAGGGCAACATCCTCTGGGCGACCCCGCAGGCACAGAAGCTGCTGTCCGATCACCACGGCGCACAGGCCGACGACTTCGCCCTGCCGCCATCACTGCTGCAATGGCTGGAGCAGGCCAAGGGCAAGGGCAGCGCGAAGTCGCAAGGTGCTTCCTTGCCCGACAATCCGCAGCTCCGGTTCTATTACATGGGCGAAACCGCACCCAACGAGTTCCTGCTGCGGCTGTCCAAGGAGTCCGGCACGGCGCTGCCACCCGAATTCACCAGCGAGCTCGGCCTCACCACCCGCGAAGGCGAGGTGCTGGCATGGCTCAGCAAGGGCAAGACCAACCGCGACATCGCGCAGATCCTGGGCTTGAGCCCGCGCACGGTCGACAAGCATCTCGAGCAGATCTATTCGAAGCTGGGGGTCGAGAACCGGACGGCGGCCGCCGCAATTGCGACGAGTGCGACAAGGCGGAATTCGTGAGCTACGGCGTGAATGAGTTGGGACACCGCAACCCAACAAACAGTGTCGTCCCGGACAAGCGAAGCGCAGATCCGGGACCCATAACCACAGGGAGAAGTTTGGCGAAGACTCGGAGTTACCTGCTCGCTCTATAACCACTCCCTGTGGTTATGGGTCCCGGGTTCGCTTCGCGCCCCGGGACGACAGTGGAGTGTGTGGCGGTCGCCGCCGTCCCTTACAGCAAACCCCCTCACCCGTACACGAACGCCTTGTCGTCCAGGTCCGTCTTCGGGATCTCGTCCTTCTCGGTCCAGTAATCCTGGCTATGCTGCCATTCCGGCTTGTCGCCGCGCTTGGGCAACAGATTCATGTTGCGCATCATGTAGCCGGGATTGAAGTTTTCCGGATCGATCCAGGGCAGGATCGGCATGTTGTGGTCTTCGGGGCGCAAGCGCACCTCGACCTTCTTTTTGCCCTTCGCCTTCATGTGTCCGAGCAGGCGGCAGACGAAATCGGCGACGAGATCGACGCGCAAAGTCCAGCTGGCACGGAAATAGCCGAACACCCAGACCATGTTCGGCACACCCGTGAACATCATGCCGCGATAGGTGACGGTGTCGCCGAAGGCGAGCGGCTTGTCGTCGATCTCGAAGGCGATGTCGCCGAGCGCCGCGAGGTTGAAGCCGGTCGCGGTGACGATGATATCGGCTTCGAGCAGCTTGCCCGACTTGAGCTGGATGCCGTTCTCGACGAAGCATTCGATCTCATCGGTGACGACGGAGGCCTTGCCGCTGGCGATGCCCTTGAACAGGTCGGCATCGGGCACGAAGGCGATACGCTGCCGCCACGGCCGGTAGCTCGGCGTGAAGTGCGTCTCGACGTCGTAGTCCGGCCCAAGCACCGCGCTGATCTGGCCGATCAGCTCCTTCTTCACCTGCTCGGGCTTCGACACGCAGAGCTTCGTGAACGCATCCTGCTCGAACAATATCTTGCGGCGGACGATCTCGTGGATCCATTCCTCGTCGACCTGGAGCCGGCGCAGCTCTTCCGCGATCTCGATGGCGTTGCGGCCGAGGCGGAAATAGGTCGGCGAGCGCTGCAGCATGGTGACGTGCGCACATGTGTCCGCGATGTTCGGCACCAGCGTCGCTGCGGTCGCGCCCGAGCCGATCACGACGACCTTCTTGCCGGTGAGGTCGATGTCATCAGGCCAGGTCTGCGGATGGACGATGCGGCCCTTGAAGCGGTCCATGCCCTTCCATTCCGGCGTATAGCCCTCGGAATGGCGATAATAGCCCTGGCACATCCAGAGGAAGTTCGCGGTGAAGGTTTTGGGCTCGCCGGTGTCGGTCGTGACCGCCTCGATGGTCCAGAGATTTCGCTCGCTCGACCAGCTCGCCGAGTTGATCTTGTGCTTGTAGCGGATATGCCGCGCGATATCGTTCTCGTCGATCACCTCGTTCATGTAGGCGAGGATCTCCTCGGCGGTCGCGATCGGCGGGCCGACCCAGGGCTTGAAGCGATAGCCGAAGGTGTGGAGGTCGCTGTCGGAGCGAATACCGGGATAGCGATGTGTGATCCAGGTGCCGCCAAAACTCGCCTGTGTCTCCAGGATCACGAAGCTCGTGCCCGGAAGCTGCTTTGTGAGATGATAGGCGCTGCCGATGCCGGAGATGCCGGCGCCGACGATCAGCACGTCGAAATGCTCTGAAACCTGTTTGGCCGTGGCGTGACTGCGAACAGCGACATTCATTGTTGCTTCTATGCCTTGCTTGTTTTTGTGGCCGCCCTTGATTGAGCGACGCGTTTCCTCCGCGACAGGCATGGTCGCCCATCGCGCTTCCGCTACAAAATGACATAGATCAAGTCGCGGTCAAATCACAGCGCCGCACCCCAGCTCCGCGCGGTCTGCAAGATCCAGTCGCGGTAGAGCGTGAGCGGCGTGACACCGGTCAACCCGCCGCAGCCAGCCGCACCGTTCGGGCCCGTGGACCAGCTGATGAGGCCGACAAGCACGGCGCCGTTCGGCTTGTCCTCGAACACGGGACCGCCGGAATCACCGGTGCAGGCGCCAATTCCGTCGCGAACACCGTTGGTTACGGGATCGACCAGCCGAATCTGAAGCGTGCCGGGTTGGCCGGTGGCGACGAGGCCCGCGACGCGCGTCGCGCCGCCGCTCTTGCCATCACCGCGCACGGTGACGCCGATGCCGGCGATGACGAAGCGGCCACCGACCTGGATTGGAATATTCGGCATGCCAACCGGCACCGTCGATTTTCCCTTGAGTGGAATTTCCAGTTGCAGCAGCGCCACGTCGGCCGTGGCGCGATGCGCCTGCATCGCCTGCATGTTGAAGTTGGGATGGATCGCGACGGTGCGGACATTCAGCAATTGCGGCTGGCCGTCGGCGCCGCGATCGACGATCTTGTAGTCCGCGCCGGGCTGCACGCAGTGGGCGACGGTGAGCACGAGTTTTGGCGCGATCAGGCTGCCAGTGCAGAAATTGCCGCGTGAGCCGACGATGGTGACGACGGCACGCGCAACGCCATCGGCCTGCGGCGTGCCGCCACCGACGATGGCATGAGCGGGCGCGGCGAGCAGCAGCGCAGCGATGATAGGAGTTGCAAGCTTCTTCATGGGAACACGCTTTGGCGGCAGCCTCGGTGAGGGCGGATTGCTTCGGACTGGCCCTTGCCGATAGCGCATGCTAGCCCTCTTGGAAAGGAATTGACGAGGGCAGGACATTGGCGATCGAGGCGGTGATCTTTGATTTTGGCGGCGTGCTGACGAGCTCGCCGTTCGAGGCGTTCGCGCGGTTCGAGACCGAGCGTGGGCTGCCCATCGACATCATCCGGCGCACCAACGCGGCCAATCATCTGGAAAACGCCTGGGCCAGGTTCGAGCGCGCCGAGGTCGACATCGACACCTTCGACACGCTGTTCGCGGAGGAGTCGCGCGCGCTCGGCGCGGAGGTGCGCGGCCGCGATGTGCTGCCGCTGCTTCAGGGCGATCTGCGTCCCGAGATGGTCGAAGCGTTGAAGCGCATCAAGGCCGGACTCAAGACCGGCTGCATCACCAACAATCTGCCCGCCAACGCCATCGGCAGCATGACCGGGCGCTCGCTCTACATCGCCGAGGTGATGGTGCTGTTCGACCACGTCATCGAGTCCGCCAAGATCGGCCTGCGCAAGCCCGACCCACGCATTTACAAGATGATGGTCGAGACGCTGGAGGTCGATCCAAGGAATTGCGTCTATCTCGACGATCTCGGCGTCAATCTGAAACCCGCGCGTGAGATGGGCATGACCACCATCAAGGTCGCCAGCGGCGCCCAGGCGATCGCCGAGCTCGAGGCGGCGACTGGGCTCAAACTCCGCTAGAGCGTCATTCTCCGTCATTGCGAGCGCAGCGAAGCAATCCAGAATCCCACCGCAGGGACAGTCTGGATTGCTTCGCTGCGCTCGCAATGACGAGATCGGGGCGACGGTCTTCGTGAAACGCCCTACTCCGCCGCGGCGGCGATCCGCTCGGGAAACGCTGCTGCGAGCGAGGCGCGGTCGGGCTTCAGCACACCGCGCTCGGTGATGAGACCGGTGACGAGGCGAGCAGGCGTCACGTCGAAGGCATAGTTCGCGACCGGCGAGTTCTCGGGCACGATGCGCACCGTCTCCAGCCTCCCGTCCGCGGTCCGGCCGGTCATATCGGTGACCTCCACGCCGCTGCGCTGCTCGATCGGGATGTCGCGGATGCCGTCATGGACGGCGAAATCGATCGTCGGCGACGGCAGCGCGACGTAGAACGGCACGCCGTTATCATGGGCGGCGAGCGCCTTGAGATACGTGCCGATCTTGTTGCAGACGTCGCCATTGGCGGCGACGCGGTCGGTGCCGACGATGGCGAGATCGACCATGCCGTGCTGCATCAGATGGCCGCCGGTGTTGTCGGGGATCACAGTGTGCGGCACGCCGTGGTGGCCGAGCTCCCAGGCCGTGAGCGAGGCCCCTTGGTTACGCGGCCGCGTCTCGTCGACCCAGACATGGATCTTGATGCCGCGCTCATGCGCCAGATAGATCGGCGCCGTCGCCGTGCCCCAATCGACGGTCGCAAGCCAACCGGCATTGCAATGGGTCAGCACGTTGACGACCTCGCCCGGCTTCTTCGCCGCGATCGCCTCGATCAGCGTCAGGCCGTTGGCGGCGATGCCGCGATTGATCTCGACGTCCTGCTCGACGATCTCATCGGCGCGCGCATAGGCCACCTCCGCCCGCTCGAGCGGATCGATTGGCGCGAGCGTCGCGCGCATTTCGTCGAGCGCCCATTTCAGATTGATTGCGGTCGGGCGTGCCACGACGAGCGTCTCGTAGGCGCGCTTCAGGCCCGCATCGGAAGCGTCCTCGCGCATGGCAAGCGCCATGCCGTAGGCCGCGGTGGCACCGATCAGCGGCGCGCCGCGCACCAGCATGTCGCGGATGGCCACTGCCGCGTCGTCGCAGGAGGTCAGGCGCGCGACAACGAACTCATGCGGCAGCCGGCGCTGGTCGATCGCGCCGACCGACCAGCCGTCGCGCTCGCGCCAGATGCTGCGGAAATGCTTGCCGTCGACCTTCATGGCTTTCTGCCTTTCGTCTCAGCCGCGCAGCACGCGCCCTGCCACCGCATCGAGCTTCTTCAAAAGCTCCGGATCACGCGCCTCGGGCGCGGTGATCAGCGCGGTATCGAGCGCGCGATCCGAACCGATCGGGCACGGCTCATGCTCACGCGGAAAGTCTTGCGCCAGCCGCGCCACCAGCGCCTTCGCCTTGTCGGCATTCGAGGTCAGCACGCGGATGATGTCCTGCACTGTGACGGCGTCATGGTCGGGATGCCAGCAGTCGAAATCCGTCACCATCGCGACCGTGGCGTAGCAGAGCTCCGCTTCGCGCGCGAGCTTCGCCTCGGGCATGTTGGTCATGCCGATCACGGAATAGCCAAGGGTCTTGTAGGTCATGCTCTCCGCAAGGGTCGAGAACTGCGGCCCTTCCATGCAGACATAGGTGCCGCCGCGCGCGATTGCGATACCCTCGGCCTCGGCAGCCGCGGCGAGATGGATGCGCAGCCGCGGCGAGACCGGATGGGCCATCGACACATGCGCGACGCAGCCGCGGCCGAAGAACGAGCTCTCGCGCTTGTGGGTGCGGTCGACGAATTGATCGACCAGCACGAAGGTGCCGGGCGGCATCTCTTCCCTAAACGAGCCGCAGGCCGACAGCGAGATCAGGTCGGTGACACCGGCCCGCTTCAGGACGTCGATATTGGCGCGATAGTTGATGTCGGAGGGCGACAGCCTGTGGCCCTTGTCGTGCCGCGGCAGGAACACGATCGGCAGGCCTGCGATGGTCCCGCGCCGCAAGGGCGCCGACGGCTCGCCCCACGGGCTCTTGATCACCTCTTCGCGCGCACCCTCGAGGCCCGGCAGGTCATAGATGCCGGAGCCGCCGATGATGCCCAATACCGCCTGCGTCATGCCTGCTCCACCCTGTCTGCTCCATGCGACATGGTTAAGCTATGCCAGTTTTGCGGCGGTTTTGGAACGGGGGTGGGTGGGGGCGAGATGCCGGCACCCTGAGGGGGCGCAAGGCGCTCACCACACATTCAACGTCGTCCCGGCGAAGGGGAGACAGCTGTGCGTCTAATTAAGCGGCGGTCGCCGGCTGCAGCTGGGTCATCACCATCCGCTCCAGCGTCTCGACGGACTGGAAATTCTCCGGCGTGATCTCCGACTGCGGGATGGTGAAGTCGAACTCGGCTTCGACGCCGAGCATCAGGTTGACCATGTCCATCGAGGTCAGGCCGGCGTCGACGAGCTTTGCCGACGGCGTGACGTCCGCGGCGAGCGCGTTCTGCTCGAGGATGCCCTTCACCAGCTTGATGATGCGATTGCGCACGTCGGTATTGAAGGCCTGCATCGGCAAATTCCCGTTTGTCTAGTCGGACCGGACTGCCGCCTACGATGGGCAGGGACGGCCGATCCCGCAATGGCCGGCACCATTACTTCGCGTTTCTTAGTAAACGATGACTCAGATTGTCTGGAATCCGGGCTTCTTCCAGATCCCTAACGCGATCACGGAAATTCCGACCATGCCAACAACCGGACCTTAACTGTTCGTTCGGAATTTGGCTTTGTTTACCCTGTATTTCATCGACGAATTTGAATTAAATCCCTAGCCTCGTCTCACAAGCAAAGATGGTCGGAGGATCGCTTACGCGGCATCGCGAATGATGCCGGCGATCTCGAACGGCAAAACCGGAGGCGGACAAGTATGAACGTGCGTGAAGCAGTCCTCACTGTCGACGAAACGCAGACGAGCCTCCTCGAGCAGGGTCCCTCCCTGATCGAGCGCGCTGCCCGAACCGCGGCAGCGGCGGCGGCTGACGCAGACGGGGTCGATCGCGACGCCCGCTTCCCGCACAAGGCTTTCGACGTCGCGCGTGAGCAGAAATTGCTCGGCGCCATGATCCCGGTCGAGTTCGGGGGCTTCGGCGCCTCGATCTACGACGTCACCGACATCTGCTACACGCTCGGGCGGGCCTGTGCCTCGACCGCGATGATCTACGCAATGCACCAGACCAAGGTCGCCTGCGTCGTCAGGCACGGCCACGGCATTCCCTGGATGGAAACCATGATGCGCCGGGTCGCACGCGACCAGTGGCTGCTCGCCTCCTCCACCACCGAAGGCCAGAACGGCGGCAACATCCGCGCCAGCGCGGCCGCCGTCGACGTCGCCGGCGACACCGTCTCGCTGCTGCGCGACGCCACCGTGATCTCCTACGGCGCCGAGGCCGACGGCCTCGTCACCATCGCCCGCCGCGCCACCGACGCCGCCGCCTCCGACCAGGTGCTGCTGGCGCTCGCCAAGGGCGATTACTCGCTGAAGCGGACGCTGGGCTGGGAAACGCTCGGCATGCGCGGCACCTGCTCCACCGGTTTCGAGCTGCAGGTCGACTGCCCGGCCGACCGTGTCTTCCCGGAAGCCTACGACAAGATCCATGCCCAGACGATGACGCCGTTCGCGCATCTGTGCTGGTCCTCGGCCTGGGCCGGCATTGCCGCCACGGCCGTGACGCGCGCGCAGGCCTTCATCCGCAAGGCGGCCCGCAGCTCGGGCGGCCAGATGCCGCCGGCCGCCGCGCATTTCACGGCCGCGAAGATGTCGCTGGCAAAGCTCCGCGCGCTGATCGCTGCCAATATCGACGCCTTCGCCCGTGCCGAGCACGACGAGCGCGCACTCGGCTCGCTCGACTTCCAGTCGTCGATCACGCTTCTGAAGGTGCAGGCTTCCGAGCTCGCGGTCGAGACCGTGATGCATGCGATGCGCACCGCGGGCCTTTCCGGCTACCGCAACGACGGCGAATTCACCATGGGCCGTCACCTGCGCGACGTGTTGTCGTCGCCGATCATGATCAACAACGACCGTATTCTGGCCAATGCCGCGACCTCGACGCTGATGAGCGGCATTCCGGCGTGCCTTCGGGACTGACAAGCTTTCGAGACTGACGTGCCTTCGTCCAATAAGAATAATTTCAGATAGCAGGAAGTCGAACATGAACATTGCTGTTCTCCCCAACTCGCCCGACACCGCGCCGCAAATCTCAGATCCGCTCGATCATCTCGCCGACAAGCTGTTCCACAGCATGGGCTCGGACGGCGTCTATGCCCGCACCGCGCTCTATGAGGGCATCGTCGAGCGCCTCGCTGCGCTGATCACCAGCCATCGCGAAACCGGCACCGAAGCGCTGCGCTTTCCACCGGTCATGAGCCGCGCCCAGCTCGAGAAGTCCGGCTACCTCAAGAGCTTCCCGAACCTGCTCGGCTGCGTCTGCGGCCTGCACGGCACCGAGCGTGAGATCAACGCCGCGGTCAGCCGTTTCGATGCCGGCGGCGACTGGACCACGTCGCTCTCGCCGGCCGACCTCGTGCTGTCGCCGGCCGCCTGCTACCCCGTCTATCCGATCGCGGCGAGCCGCGGACCTTTGCCGAAGGGCGGCCTGCGCTTCGACGTCGCAGCGGACTGCTTCCGCCGCGAGCCGTCGAAACATCTCGACCGCCTGCAGTCGTTCCGGATGCGCGAATATGTCTGCATCGGCACGCCCGATGACGTTTCCGATTTCCGCGAGCGCTGGATGGTTCGCGCGCAGGCGATCGCCCGCGATCTCGGCCTGACCTTCCGCGTCGACTATGCCAGCGATCCTTTCTTCGGCCGCGTCGGCCAGATGAAGGCGGTGAGCCAGAAGCAGCAGCAGCTCAAGTTCGAGCTCCTGATCCCGCTGCGCTCGGAAGAGCAGCCGACCGCCTGCATGAGCTTCAACTATCACCGCGAGCATTTCGGCACGACCTGGGGCATCCAGGACGCCAATGGCGAGCCGGCCCACACCGGCTGCGTCGCCTTCGGCATGGACCGGCTCGCGGTCGCCATGTTCCACACGCACGGCACAGACCTTTCCGCCTGGCCCGCCAAGGTGCGGGACATCCTGGGCCTGCAGCCGCATGTTGCGGCCGACGCCCACGGCGAAGGCTGGCGCTAAGGTAAGAGGCCGACCATTTCCACGGGTAAGACGAGCGTGATCCACACCAAGGTCAGATGCCGCGAGATCACCGAGGCCGACGTCGATGCGGTCGCGGACCTGCTGACGCGCGGCTTCGTCGGCCGCTCGCGCAATTATTGGATCCAGGGCCTGCGCCGGCAGGCCTTCCGGCCCGTGCCGGAGGGCTATCCGCGCTTCGGCTACATGCTCGACAATGACGGCACGCCGGTCGGCGTGCTGCTGCTGATCTACACGGCACGGAAGGACGGCGAAGAGACCGCCATCCAGTGCAATTTGTCGAGCTGGTATGTCGATCCGGCCTATCGCAACTATGCGCCGCTGCTGACCAAGATCGCGCAGCGGCACAAGGACGTAACCTATCTCAACATCAGCCCGGCGCCTTGGACCTGGCCGATCATCGAGACGCAGGGTTTTCGCGCCTATTGCCGCGGCATATTCTTTTCGGTGCCTGCGCTGGCGCGGCCCCCGCGCTGGAGCAAGATCGAAGTCATCTCGCAGCACGCCAAGACGATCGAGGGCCTTTCCGAGGCCGAGACCGAACTGCTGACGCGGCATGCGCGCTACAATTGCCTCAGCCTCGTCTGCCGCACGCCGCAGGGAACCTTCCCCTTCATCCTGCAACCGGTGCGCATCCGCCGCGGCTTCATCGCGCCGCCCGCGATGAAGCTGATCTACTGCCGCAGCGCCGCCGAGTACGCCGCCTGCGCAGGCCGCATCGGCCGGCTGCTGCTGCGGCTCGGCAAGATCTCGGTGGCGGTCGATGCCAACGGCCCGATTCCCGGCCTCGTCGGTATTTATACTGAGCGGCGTGGCCGCAAATATTTCAAGGGCCCACGCCAGCCGCAGCTGGCTGATCTCACGGATACCGAGCTCGTGCTGTACGGGCCGTAGGCCGGTCCTCACACTCAATGTCGTCCCGGCGAAGGCCGGGACCCACCGCGTGATCTATCGATAAGCGCAGGTGCTTGTACCGCGGGAAGACCTTTTCACAACCAGTCCTCGCCAAACTTCTCCCTGTGGCTATGGGTCCCGGCCTTCGCCGGGACGACAGCGGGGTTTGTTGCACGCTCTTCGCCAACTCTGGCTTGTAGACACGGACACATTCGCGCGTCCGCAACACACGCGTCTCTGCACCGCCGGTCATCCTCCGTAAACTACGGCGCTTAAGGGATTTTTCCCGCCTGTTCGTTACCCTCGGCACTGGAATTACGCTGCGTTAAGTCTATTGCCCGCCGAGATCACGCCGACCCCATGACGTCGACCTGCGACAACGAGCTTGGTGCACACCGCGAGCAGGGCCCGGAGGCCCTGGTCGCGCTGAGCCAGCTTGCGCTCGACCACATGGAGCAGGGCGTCTGCGTCTACGATGCCGACAACCGGATCGTGCTGGTCAACCAGCGCTACTTGTCGCTGTTCGACATGTCGGCCGATGTCGTGCGGGTGGGCGCGAGCTATCGTGAGGTGCTCGCGCACAGCGCGACGCGCGGGAACTTTCCAGCGAGCGAACTCGACGCGCTGTATTCGGCGCGGATCGCGCAGATCGCAGGTGGCAAGCCGTTCCGTACCGAGCAGCGGCTGGCGACTGGCCTCGTCATGGCACTCGAGCTGAAGCCGCTTCCCGGCGGCGGCTGGATGACGATCTGCGACGACGTCAGCCGCCTCGCCCGGCTCGAGGCGGAATTGCGCGTACAGACCGAGCGCAGCCAGCACGCGCTCGCCAACATGTCGCACGGCCTCATCATGTATGACGCCGACAGCCGCCTCGTCGTCTGCAACGAACGCTTCCTGAACCTCTACAACCTCGACCCAGAAGTCGTGAAGCCGGGCGTCACGCACAGCGCGGCCATCGACCACTGGCTCTCGCGCGGCAACACGCCGGGCATGTCGGCCGATGAATTCCACGACACCAGGCTCGAGGACGTGCGCAGCCGGAAGGCGAAGACGCTGCTGGTGATGCGCTACGACGGGCGGATGGTGCAAGCGGTCTCCCGCTTCCTGCCCGACGGCGGCTGGGTGACAGTGCACGAAGACGTCACCGAGCGGCTCAAATACGAGGAGACGCTGAGGCAGCAGAACTTCATCCTCGACGCGGCGATGGAGAACATGGCGCACGGGCTCGCCTTCTACGACAGCGACATGCGCCTGCGCGTCTGCAACACCACCTACCGCAAGATCTACTGGCTATCGCCGGAGGAAACCAGGCCCGGCACGCATCTCGGCGAGCTGATCGAACGATCGATGGCGAACGGCGCGTTCGCTTCGGAATACACCCCGCAGCAGCTCCTGGAAGCCGCCAGCGCGAGGATCGCGAACCGCGATTCCTCGCCGATGCGCCGGCGCATGACGAACGACACGGTGATCTCGGTGCGCTACTGCGCCCTGGCCGAGGGCGGCTTCGTCGCCACCTATGAAGACATCACCGAGCGCGAGCGCGCGATCGAGGAGCTGAGCGAGCAGTATCGTCGCTTCGACGCGGCGCTGAACAACATGAGCCAGGGCCTGTGCATGCTCGATTCGAGCCTGCGCGTGATCGTCTGCAATCGCCGCTATATCGAGATGTACGGCCTCTCGTCCGACGTGGTGAAGCCGGGCATTTCGATGCGGGAGATCATGGAGCACAGCTGCGAGCTCGGCATCCATCCGAACATGACCGGCACCAAGCTCTACGCCGACTATGTCGAACGGCTGCGCGAGGGCGAGCACACGCTGCACCGCCATCTGAGCGACGGCCGTATCATCAAGCTCAATCACAAGCGGATGGAGCTTGGCGGCTGGGTCGTCACCTATGAGGACGTCACCGAGCGCCACAAGGCCCAGGCCCGCGTCGCGCACATGGCCCGGCACGATTCACTCACCGACCTGCCCAACCGCACGCTGTTCCGCGAGAAGATGGGCGAGGGACTGAACCAGGTCGCGATCGCCGGCGGCGCCATGGCC
The DNA here is from genome assembly GCF_028128955.1 of Bradyrhizobium sp. CCBAU 11386. Classification (NCBI taxonomy): domain Bacteria; kingdom Pseudomonadati; phylum Pseudomonadota; class Alphaproteobacteria; order Hyphomicrobiales; family Nitrobacteraceae; genus Bradyrhizobium; species Bradyrhizobium sp. CCBAU 11386. The sequence continues at coordinate 5,516 of NZ_LBKA01000219.1, read as the reverse complement.
GTGCTGTGCTTCGACCTCGACAATTTCAAGACCGTCAACGACAGGCTCGGCCATGCCGCCGGCGATCGCCTGCTGCGCTGGGTCGCCGCACGCCTGAAGGAGAACGTCGGCGAGCACGACACCGTCGCGCGCCTCGGCGGCGACGAGTTCGCCGTTCTCCAGCGCGGCCCGCAGCCACAGTCGGCCGAAAAGCTCGCCCGCCGCCTGGTCGAGATCATCGGCCACCCGCCGCCGCTGGAGAGCCAGTCGATCCATGTTGGCGTCTCCGTCGGTATCGCGATCGCGCCCGATCACGGGCTCGATGCCGACGAGCTGATGAAATGCGCCGACCTCGCGCTGTACCAGGCCAAGGCCAGGGGGCGCGGCGCCTATCAGCTGTTCGAACCCGAGATGGAGGAAGAGGCCCGCAGCCGGCACGCGCTAGAGCACGATCTGCGCGGCGCACTGGAGGCGCGTGAATTCCACCTGGTGTTCCAGCCGCAGGTGCGGCTCGATTCCTCCGAGCTCACCGGCTTCGAGGCGCTGCTGCGCTGGAAGCATCCCTCGCGCGGCTTCGTCTCGCCGGCCGAGTTCATTCCGATCGCCGAAGAGAACGGGCTGATCGTTCCGATCGGCGAATGGGTGCTGCGCACGGCCTGCGCGACCGCGGCGTCCTGGCCCGATGTCTCGGTCGCGGTGAACCTGTCGCCGGTGCAGTTCCGCTCGCGCGGGCTAGCAGCGATGGTCACGAGCGCGCTTGCGGAAGCCGGCCTGCCGCCGCAGCGGCTCGAGCTCGAGGTCACCGAGACCGCGCTGCTCGACGACAGCGAGGCGACGATCGAGATCTTGCACCAGCTTCGCGCACTCGGCGTGCGCGTCAGCCTCGATGATTTCGGCGTCGGCTATTCCTCGCTGAGCTATCTGCGCAAGTTTCCCTTCGACCGCATCAAGATCGACCGCTCCTTCGTCGGCACGCTCGGCGAAAGCCCGGAGAGCGTCGCCATCGTCCGCACCATCGCGAGCCTCGGCTCCGTGCTCGGCGTCGAGACCACGGCTGAGGGTGTGGAGACCGAGGAGCAGCTCGACTTCGTGCGCGAATGCGGCTGCACCGCGGTGCAGGGCTATTACTTCGGCAGACCGTGCCCAGCGGCCGAGGTCGGGCGCACCATCGAGACGCTGAACGCGGTTCGCCGCGTGGCGTAAGGGCGCCGCCCACGTCAAATTCCGTGTCTCGGCACACCTCCAAACGGCCAATCGTCGCACGTGCCGTTTCCAGCGGGATAGCCGCGTCGACCGCTGCGCACGGTCTGCGCAATGCGCTTTTCTTCTCTCGTGATTTCGAGGACAATCCCGTCATAACAAACGGAGACGGCGGCCCGAACGAGGCCGCTGCGAGGGAGGTATTCCGATGTCGCGGTACGGGCTGAGGACGGCTGTATTTGCCACCATACATGTTGCCGTGGGAGCGTTGCTCGCGACCGCGGCCGGCGCGCAGGACTATCCGAGCAAGCCGGTCACGCTGATCGTGCCATGGCCGGCCGGCGGCTCGACCGACATCTCGATGCGCGCGATCGCCGACAGCGCCTCGAAGGTGCTGGGGCAGCCGATCGTGATCGACAACAAGGCCGGCGGCGGCGGCACGGTGGGCCCTGCGACCATGGCGGCGGCCGCGAAGCCGGACGGCTACACCATCTCGCAGATCCCGATCACCGTCTTCCGCCTGCCCCTGATGCAGGAGGTGTCGTGGGATCCGGCGAAGGACTTCACCTACATCGTCCACCTCACCGGCTACACCTTCGGCGTCACCACCAACGCCGAGTCGCAGTTCAAGAGTTGGAAGGACGTGGTCGAGTTCGCGAAGGCGAATCCGGGCAAGGTGACCTATGCGACACCGGGCACAGGAACCTCGCTCCATATCGGCATGGAGCAGATCGCGGCGATGTCCGGCATCAAGCTCACGCAGGTGCCGTTCAAGGGCGGCGCCGAGACCAACGCCGCAGTGCTGGGGCAACACACCATGCTCCAGGCCGATTCCACGGGATGGCGGCCCTTGGTGGACGCCGGCAAGCTGAAGCTTCTGATGGTGTGGACCGGCGCGCGATCGCCGAACTATCCCGACGTGCCGACGCTGAAGGAGCTCGGCTATCCCATGGTCTACGATTCCCCGTTCGGCATCGCCGGCCCGAAGGGCATGGACCCCAAGATCGTTGCCAAGCTGCACGACGCCTTCAAGAAGGCCATCGAAGATCCCGCGGTGATCGCCACGCTCGCCAAATACGACATGGTGCCGAACTACAAGAATACCGAGGACTACAGGAAGTTCGTCGTCGAGATCACGGGGTCCGAACGCAAGGTCATCGACACACTCGGGCTTGCGAAGAAGTAGGACCGGGCCGCTTTCGTGTCCCGGACGCGGTGCAGCGCCTCTCCAGCGCTGCGCCGCAGAGCCGGGACCCACCTTCGCCACGACCCCTATGGACCCCGGATCTGCAGCGCATCACTTCGTGCTGCGCAGCTCCGGGGAACGGCCGAGAGCACGCCAGATGAGCAACGAAGCCAACGTCAAACTCCGCCTCTCCAACTCCGAACTCTGGGGCGGGCTGATCGGGCTCGGGCTCGGCGGCTTCGTGACCTGGCAGGGCTTGAAGCTGAAGCTCGGCACCATCAACGATCCCGGCTCCGGCTACGTGCTGTTCTACACCGGCATCCTGATATGCGTGTTCGCGACCTTCATCATCGTCTCGGCCGTCACCGAGGGCGGGCCGACGCTGGCCTCGCGCTGGGAAAATGTGCGCTGGAGCAAGCCGCTTCTCGTCATCGCCTGCCTCGTCGCGTTCTCCTTCGCGCTGGAGCCGCTGGGATTTCTGCTGTCGTCGATCCCCTTGATGCTGCTGATGTTGCGGCTGATCGATCCCGTGCGCTGGACGCTGGCGATCCCGATCGCCGTGCTGGTGCCATCAGGGATGTGGTGGGTGCTCAAGCGCCTGCTCTTGATCCAGTTGCCCTCCGGCCTGTTCGGGATCGGCTGATCGCATGGACACGCTCGTCAACGTCGCACATGGGTTCGGCGTCGCGCTGCTGCCGATCAACCTGCTCTATTGCTTCATCGGCGTCTTCATCGGCACGCTGGTCGGCGTCCTGCCGGGCATCGGGCCGATCTCGGCGATGTCGCTGCTGCTGCCCGTGACGCTGTCGGGCACGCCGGAATCCGGCATCATCATGATGGCCGGCATCTATTACGGCTCGATGTATGGCGGCTCGACCACCTCGATCCTGGTCAACATCCCCGGCGAGGCGGCCTCCGTCGTGACCTGCATCGACGGCCACCAGATGGCCAAGCAGGGCCGCGCCGGCCCCGCGCTCGGCATTTCCGCCTTCGGCTCCTTCATTGCCGGCACGTTTGCGCTGGTGGCGCTGATGCTGGTGGCGCCGAGACTCGCAAGCATCGCCATCGCGTTCGGTCCGGCCGAGTATTTCAGCCTGATGGTGCTCGGCCTCGTGGTGCTCACCTTCCTGACCCAGGGCTCGATGCCGAAGGCGCTGCTGATGGCCTGCATCGGCGTCGTGCTCGGACTGATCGGGCTCGACAGCATCACGGCGCAGCCGCGGCTGACCTTCGGCCGCATGGAGCTGATCGACGGCATCGGCCTCGTGCCCGTGGTGATGGGCCTGTTCGGCGTCGCCGAGGTGCTGCTCAACACCGAGCAGGCGATCAAGCGCGACATCATCAACGCCAAAATCACGCAGCTCTTGCCGAACAAGGCCGATTGGCAGGCCAGCGCCGGCCCGGTCGCGCGCGGCACGCTGCTGGGCTTCCTGCTCGGCATCCTGCCGGGCGGCGGCGCGGTGGTGGCCTCGTTTGCGTCCTATGCGCTGGAGAAGCGGCTGTCGAAAACGCCGGAGCGGTTTGGCCATGGCGCGATCGAAGGTGTTGCGGGCCCGGAGTCCGCCAACAACGCGGCGGCCGGCGGCGCGTTCATCCCGCTGATGACATTGGGCATCCCGCCGAACGTGGTGATGGCCCTGCTGCTCGGCGCCTTCGTGATTCACGGTCTCCAGCCGGGGCCGCTGCTGATCACGCAAAACCCCGGCCTGTTCTGGGGCATCGTCGCCAGCATGTATATCGGCAACCTCATGCTGCTGATCCTCAATCTGCCGATGATCGGCATGTGGGTGCAGCTCCTGAAGCTGCCCTACAACATCCTCTTCCCCCTGATCATCCTGTTCACGATCCTGGGCGTGTACTGCTCCAGCAACAACGTGTTCGACGTCTATGTGATGATCGCGTTCGGAATCATCGGCTATTTCATGCGCAAGCTCGGCTACGAGCCGGCACCGCTGGTGCTCGCCTTCGTGCTCGGACCGATGCTGGAGAACAATCTGCGCAAGTCGCTGATCCTGTCGCAGGGCGATCTCTGGACCTTCGTACAGCGGCCGATCTCGGCGGCGTGTCTTGCGCTGGCGCTGGCGCTGCTGGCCACGCCGCTGCTGCCCGCGCTCCGCAAGAAGCGCGAGCTGGTGGCGCTGGATGAAGGGGCGTGATCAATCCTCGCCGGTTCCTTCGAGTCGATCACGCAGAGCGTTGAGCACCCGATGGGCGATCTCGACCTCTTTCACTGACAGCCCATCCGACAGGCCGTTGACCCACGGGACCTGCAGGCGGCCTGCCGCATCGTAGATCTGCCTGCCCTTGTCAGTGAGCACCACGAGCTGCGCCCGGCGATGATGCGGGTTGACCTCGAACACAACGAGACCATCGCGCTCGAGGTCGTTGACGATGCGCTGCACGTTCTGGCGATTGGCGCCGAGATTGCGGGCGAGCCAGGCGACCGGCTCCGGGCGCTCGGCGTCGGCGATCGCCCCCAGGATCTGCCAGCGCGCACTGGTGAGGCCGAGCGACGTCACCAGCCGATCGCCGGCGGTCAGAAGCAGGCTGTTGGCACGGAACAGGTCGAGGATGAGGCCGGTCAGGGCTTCGCCCGCCGGGGTCCGCTTGGTCTTGCTCATTTGGCACTACTATTCCGTATTGACATCATCATGGTGCTCGTGAACGTGTTCACGCTCGACGCCGAGCATGAGGAGAGCTTCCTCGAGACGTGGCAAGACGACGCCGCCTTCATGAAGCGGCAACCGGGCTTCATCTCGACCCAGCTTCACCGCGCAATCGGCGACAGCCCGACCTATCTGAATTACGCAATTTGGGAATCCAACGCACATTTCCGCGCTGCGTTCACGCACCCGGAATTCCGCGCCAAGATTGCAGTCTACCCCGCATCCGCCGTCGCGAGCCCGCATCTGTTCCAGAAGTTCGCGGTGCCCGGCATTTGCGTGGCGTAGCTGCCACATCGTCATTGCGACCGCAGCGAAGCAATCCAGACCGCCGCTGCGGAAAGATTCTGGATTGCTTCGCTGCGCTCGCAATGACGGAGGAGAGAGTCGAGACCACGAGAACAATCGTAGCAACCATTAAGAACGATGTGATCGCCCTCCTGGTCTAGCGTGACACCGTGCTCACGGCCGTCAAGGATGGCCTGGCG
>NZ_LBKA01000218.1:0-56352 GCF_028128955.1 Bradyrhizobium sp. CCBAU 11386 | reverse complement strand
GAATCTATCGGTTGCTAACGGTGGGAGTAGCGAACTGCTTGTCTTCGGCAAACCGAGTTCGGTGGATATGGGTCCCGGCCTTCGCCGGGACGACACAGAAGAAGCAAACGTCTCTCGCCCTCACTGCCCCGCCAGCCGATCGGCAAAATACCCGATGGTCTTGCGATAGATCACCGCCCTGTTCCACTCCCGCATCGCTTCGAAATTGGCGGTGCCTTCGCCGTAGGGCTGGCCCATCTTGAAGCCGCTGGTGTGGAGCAGGTTCGCGGTCGAGGCGAGCACGTCGGGGACGCTGTGGCGGAGGTCGACGTGGCCGTCGCCGTCGAAATCGACGCCGTACTTGATGTAGGACGACGGCAGGAACTGGGTCTGGCCGATCTCACCGGCATAGGCGCCGATCAGGTCGCGCAGCGGCAGGTCGCCGCGCTGCACGATCTTGAGGGCAGCGAGCAGCTCGCCCTGAAACAACTCGGTGCGGCGGCAGTCATGGGCAAGCGTCGCCAGCGTGCGGATCACCGGCAGCTTGCCGATGTCGCCCTTGCCGAAATCGCTTTCCAGCCCCCAGATTGCAACCAGGATATAGCGGGGCACACCGAACTGCTGCTCGATGCGCGAGAGCAGCGCGGCGTGACGCTGCAACAGCGCCTTGCCGCCATTGATGCGGCCCGGCCCGACGCGGGTCGAGACATACTGTTCAAAGCTCTTGTTGAAGGTGTAGCGCTGGCGCCGGTCGAAGGCGAGCACGGCGCCGTCCTGGGTGATGCCGCTGAAGGCCGCACTGGTCACGTTCGCCGAGACGCCGGCTCCTTGCGCTTCCGCGGTCATGCTGGCGACGAAGCCGTTGAAGTCGCCGCCGCAGCGCGCGGCCTCGGCTGGGCCGCCGGCCAGACCAACGAAGCAAACGGCGGCCAGAGCGTATCTCAGCATGTCGAGCGATCCCCCAAAAACCCTTGCGCGAAGCAGCGCGCGATCATGCCCGGGAAAGCGGCGACCGTCAAAGCGGCGCGCTTGATCCGCATCAACGTGTCTCACGCCCCGCTTTGACCGTCAAAGCGGCGCGCTTGATCCGCATCAACGTGTCTCACGCCCCGCTTTCTAGATTGAGCGAACCAGGAGAGCCGCCCAGGAGAATAGCTGATGACCGGAATTACCTTGACCGCCGAGCAGATCCGCAACGCACCCGCCTTGGTGCGGCAATGGATCGAGCAGGAGGTGACCGCCTCGCTCGGCCTTGCACCGCGGACGCCCGCGGCCGCGCCGCCGCAGGCTGCTCATCTCGTCGCCTGTAGCGTGGAAGACATGGCCGGCGTGCTCGAGCACGTCCGCGGCGTGTTTCCCGCCGTGAACGTGCTGTTCGAGCTCGGCCGTCCCGGCATCAGCTTCGGCCAGCCCGCGGTGATGACGTTCCGCCTGATGGACATCCTGCATCACACCCGCCTGCAGGACGTCGGCCAGGTCATGACCTGCCTGGAGATGCTCAACCAGGCATTGACCGAGGTGAGGAAAGACCCGTCGGTGCGGTTCTGCGGCTTCGACAATGAGGGCCATTGCCTGATCGCGCCGCAGACCCAGGCCAGCATCGCGACGCTGTGGCAGACCATGATGGAACGCCAGCAGGCGGCGCGGGAGCACGAGGCCGGCAGCCGGATTGCACCGGCGGCTTGAAACGGGCGGCGGCGGCTTTCCGGACAATCGGCAAGGGAATGGGCCGCCGGTAAGAACCGGCGGTAGAGTGCAGGCGACTAACGTCTGCGCCCCCTTCCTCAACCGACAGAGAGTGCCGATGCCCGCGCCGCGAAACATCCCCGGATCGCTCGTCCTTGCCGCCCTGCTCTCCCTTCTCGCCGTCACCGCCGCTGCCGCGCAGACGCGCGACGTCGCCGGCGGCCGCGACTATCCCGGCATCGGCCGGTTCGCCGGCAGCGTCATCACCGGCTATGTGGTGAAGGATTTTGACGCGGCGCGGATGCAGGCGGCCGCCTTCAGGGATGGCCAGCCGACCGATGCGCGGCGGCTCGAGGGGCGCATCTTCCGCATCGCCTATCGCACCAATCCGGGCCCCTCGATCCTGGAAGTGTCGCGCAATTTCGAGACGCAGCTCGCCAAGGCCGGCTTCGAGACCCTGCTCGCCTGCGACACCGAGGCCTGCGGCGCTATTCCCTTCACGGAAAGCGTCGACACGCTGCCGATCCCGCAGATGTGGGTCGACGGCTTCAACTACCGCTACTTTGCCGGCCGCAAGAGCGAAGGCGGACGCGAGACCTATGCCAGCGTCATCGTCAGCCAGAACAACCAGGAGATCTATGCGCAGGTCACCGTCGCCGAGCTCGGCGCCATCGCGAACAAGATGGTCGATGCCGCCGCGATGGCCAAGGGCCTTGGCGAGACCGGCCACATCGCGCTCTACGGCATCTATTTCGACACCGACAAGGCCGTGCTGAAACCCGAGAGCCGCCCGACGCTGGAGCAGATCGCAAAGCTCCTGACGAGCCAGCCGCAGCTCAACGTCTTCATCGTCGGCCACACCGACAGCCAGGGCGCCTATGAGTACAATCTCGACCTGTCGAAGCGCCGCGCCGAAGCAGTCGCCGCCGAGCTCGTGAAGAGCTTTCGCATCGCGCAGACACGCTTGCGTACCGCCGGCGTCGGCCTGCTGGCCCCGGTCGGCCCGAACGCAACGGACGGCGGCCGCGCGCTGAACCGGCGGGTGGAGCTGGTGGCGCCGTGAGGGCTTACTCGTCATTCCGGGGCGCCCAAAGGGCGAACCCGGAATCCATCGAACGGCAGAGTCGATAGCGCGATGGATTCTCAGATGCGCAATCGCGCATCATAGTTCGCGACGTCGTCGCGCCCCGGAATGACGGATGAGAGAGTTGCCGCTATGATGTTGGTGCTTGCACAGCGCCGTCGGTTGATGCAGCCGATGTGATCATAAGGCAACCAGCCATGCCAGAACATCAGCAGCCTCGACCAATCCGCCCCGCCCTCCTCCGCATCCCCCTGTTCCGCCTGCTCGCCATCAACCTTGCGATCGGCGCCTGCGCCGCGGCGCTTCTCGTCGGCGGCCTGCTCTGGCTCAACCCCGGGCATCTGCGCGAGCTGATCCTCGCCGACCGCGCAGGCGGTATCGCGCTTGCTCTGCTCCTCGTCTCGTTCCTCATCACCTTCGGTTCCGCGGCGATGGGCAGCGCGATCATGGCGCAGGGACGTAAAGAGGATGATGGCGGGCGCGGCGGCGGACACCAATCGCGGCTCGCCGTCCAGGAACTGGCGCAGCGCACGCGCACGCATTGAGATGTGCACCGCGAAGATGGAACTCGTCCGCATCCACCGGATCACATCGTCCGCACGCAAACGGGAAGACGTGCAGCCCGGCGCACTCCCCTACAAGTGCGCAACTCTCGCGCTGCATCGCGAGAGCAGGAAAGATGAACAAAATGCTTTGACGGTCCAAACAATTGCTTCGACGTACATCGAAACCGGAGGCCGCGATCGAAGCATATCTGCTGCGCTCGTCGCGACACCAACGCGGCCGCGATTTATCTTGCCACGGCATGGCGCAGATTATAATCTTCTATTCTAGGTTGTCGCCCCGCCAGCCCCGGGCGACGCTGAAGACCCAAAATAAGCGGCGGGCTTTTCAGCCCGCCGTTTATTGAGGGAAGGGTCGCAGCAGATCGCCGGCGAGCGCGTGCCGCCCTTGCCCCGACAAGCAGATTTCACCGATTGGTGCAGCAGCAAGCTCGCAGCGCCGGCTCGACGTGGATGTCGACAACCGCCAAAGCCATTTGACTGCTGCGCCCTTATCGACGACAAGCGGCCATGGCCAAGAAACCCGGAACCAATCCCAAAGGCGAATTCGCCTTTTTCAACGTCGTCTATGAGGACGGCTCCCAACGCTCCAACCGGCGCGTCCCTGCGGAATTGCTCGGAGGCCTCGAGGGCGACGAGCCCGCCCGCGGCTTCATCATGGAGCAGGACCGCGAGATCGCCGAAAAGTCCGGCCGCCCGCCGCTGGCGATCAAGAACCTCGACCGGGTCGGGGTGAAGAAGAAGTAGGCGGCGTCCGCGGGACACGGCAAGCGTCAGCAGAACAGAAAAACGGCGGGCTTTCGGCCCGCCGTTTTCGTTGGATGGATGCCCGGGTCAGGCCCGGGCATGACGATCCGAATTAATTGTCCAGGAAGCTCCGCAGCTTCCGGCTCCGCGACGGATGCTTCAGCTTTCGCAGCGCCTTCGCCTCGATCTGACGGATGCGTTCGCGCGTCACCGAGAACTGCTGGCCGACTTCTTCCAGCGTGTGGTCGGTGTTCATGCCGATGCCGAAGCGCATGCGCAGCACGCGTTCTTCGCGCGGGGTGAGCGAGGCGAGCACGCGCGTGGTGGTCTCGCGCAGGTTCGACTGGATCGCGGCGTCGATCGGGAGGATCGCGTTCTTGTCCTCGATGAAATCGCCGAGATGTGAATCCTCTTCGTCACCGACGGGCGTCTCGAGCGACAACGGCTCCTTGGCGATCTTGAGGACCTTGCGCACCTTCTCCAAGGGCATGCCGAGCTTCTCGGCGAGCTCCTCCGGGGTCGGCTCGCGGCCGATCTCGTTGAGCATCTGGCGGCTCGTGCGCACGATCTTGTTGATCGTCTCGATCATGTGCACGGGGATGCGGATGGTGCGGGCCTGGTCGGCGATCGAGCGGGTGATTGCCTGCCGGATCCACCACGTGGCGTAGGTCGAGAACTTGTAGCCGCGGCGGTACTCGAACTTGTCGACGGCCTTCATCAGGCCGATGTTGCCTTCCTGGATCAGGTCGAGGAACTGCAGGCCGCGGTTGGTGTACTTCTTGGCGATCGAGATCACGAGACGGAGGTTGGCTTCCACCATCTCCTTCTTGGCCTGACGGGCTTCGCGCTCGCCCTTCTGCACGGAGTGCACAATCTTGCGGAACTCGACGATCTCGAGGCCGGTCAGCGCGGCGAGCTGATGCACCTCGTGACGGAGGTCCTTGATGCGGTCCTTCTCGTGATGGACGAAGTTCTTCCAGCCCTTGGCCGACAGCTTCGAGACGCGGTTGAGCCAGCGCGGATCGAGCTCCGAGCCGGTGTAGTTGCGCAGGAAGTCTTCGCGCGCAACGCCGTGGCTGTCGGCAAGGCGCATCAGGCGGCCCTCATGCGAGACGAGGCGCTTGTTGATGTCGTAGAGCTGCTCGACGAGCGAGTCGATACGCGCCTGGTTGAGGCGCAGCGACTTCACCTCGACGATGATCTCGTCCTTGAGCTTGCGGTACTTGCGCTCCTGGTGCGGCGAGAGCGAGGGCCCGTGCGAGGTGCTCTCGAGCTGGTTCTGGATGTCCTGCTCCTGAAGCTTGCGCAGCTTCTTGTAGCTCTCGGCGATCTTGTCGAAGATCTCGACGACCTTGGGCTTGAGCTCGGCCTCGATCGCCGCAAGCGACATCTGGTTCTCGAACTCGTCGTCCTCGTCCATGTCGGCTTCGGCGGCGGCCTCGCCCGGATCCTTCTCGGCTTCAGCGCCGTTGCCGGGGGCAGGCGCAGCGCGGAACGGGGTCGGCGCCGGCGGTGCCGCGGGCGGGGCGACATGCGCGGGGGCGCCGCCGGTCACTACCGCCGCTTCGCCGCCCTCGGCCGTGGCTTCGCCGTTCTCTCCAGCGGGACCGCCGATCATCGCGGTGTTCATGCCGCCCTTGGCTTCGGGGCCGGCATAGGTCGCTTCGAGATCGATGATGTCGCGGAGGAAGATCTTGCCTTCGTTGAGCTCGTCGCGCCAGATGATGATGGCCTGGAAGGTCAGCGGGCTTTCGCACAGCCCCGCGATCATCGCCTCGCGGCCGGCCTCGATGCGCTTGGCGATCGCGATTTCGCCTTCGCGGGAGAGCAGCTCGACGGTGCCCATCTCGCGCAGATACATGCGTACCGGATCGTCGGTACGCTCGCCCGGCTCGCTCTTCTTGACCTCGGTGACGGCCTTCTGGGTGACCTCGACGAGCTCGTTGTCGGTCTCGTCCTCGCCGCCCTCGTCCTTGTCTTCCTCACCTTCGCTATCATCGGCTTCGGTGACATTGATGCCCATGTCCGAGAGCATAGACATGATGTCCTCGATCTGCTCGGGCGAGGTCTGGTCGGACGGCAGGACTTCGTTGAGCTGATCGAAGGTCACGAAGCCGCGCTTCTTGGCCTGCTTGATCATCTTCTTCACGGCCGCGTCGGACAGATCGAGCAACGGCGAGGGCGCGTCCTGGGAATCCTTCTCGGGAGCATCCGCTGCCTTGTCGTCTTTTTCCTTGTCCTTCGCCTGCAGCGTCTTTGCCTTGGTGGCCATCCATTGCTCCTAAACGCGTTTCACACAGACGTTCGCCGCGCCTGCCTGAAATCACTTGAACCTGTTGCTCGACGCTCTCGCTTCGTCAGCTCTCGACACGGAAAGGGCGGCGCGTACATCTCTCGCCACCCCCAACTTTCTCTCGCCGGATTTGCCTAACGCTTCGTGAGCCTCTTTGTCGCAGCGGATGCAGGTGTAGTGCCAACAGTGCTCGCGCGGATTCATTCCTGACGCGTCTGTTCTGCCTGCGGCCGCCTCTGGGCCAAAGTGCTACAAGACCGTTAAGCCTCGATTAACCCTGTTTTTGCCGCCAAACCATGGATTTGGCGAGTCTTTTAGCGGTTCCGGCTCCGGCCGTCCGCATGATTCTTTCATCACACGCTCTTCTGGAGCCGGCCGGACAGCTCGCCAAAACCCTCGATCAGGGCCTCGGTGCCGTCGACTTCGCCTATCCGAGCCTTGACGTCACGCAGCCACGCCAAATTGGCCTCGCTGGGGTCCTCCCCCAAGGCCAGCTCGGCGTCCTTCAACTCCCTAAGTAGTGAATGCCATTGCCGATGCAAGGCAACCAGCTGGTGCCAGGTGGAGAGAACGTCGTCCCTCGCCGCGCCTTCGCGCGCGCCCCATACCGCCTGGGTCGTGATGCCATTCTCAACCCGTTGAAGAAGCTGAGAAAATCCGCCCTTTTCGATGTCGGCCCGCATCTTCTCGGCCTGCTCGCCGGGGTCCGGTGAGTGGTGATGGTCGTTGGCGAAGGCGGCGATGATGCCGGCCCGCAGCTTGTGGGCCTCCGGATGGGCCAGCTCCAGGGCGGCGACCTCCTCGAGGTGCTCATGCAGCAGCCAGGGGTGGTTGATCAGGCATTGCAGGATCAGCGCCTCCCGGCGGGAGATGGCGCTGCGCTGTCCCTTCATGATCGGGCTTGTCGCGAGCTGGGGGCTCGCCGCCTGATAGGGGCCGGAGGGTAGCGGGGTGGGGCCGGCCCCGCCGCGGAACCCCTGACCGCCGAATCGATTCGCCTGCCCGCCGCCCCGCGGCTGGAACGGCCGGCCGCCCTGACCGGGGCGGAAATTGCCGCGGCCGGCATAGCCGCCGCGCCCGGTCTCGGGTGCAAACGTGCGCTGAAGCCGCTCGGCGAGGTCCTGGCGATAATAGCGCCGCACCACCTCGTCGCGGATGCCATTGGAGAGTTCCTTGATGCGTGCTTCCAGTGCGGCGCGGCGCTCGGGCGTGGCGAAGTTGCCGCCTTCGAGCTCGCGCGACCAGAGCATGTCGGCGAGCGGGCGCGCCGCCGCGATCACCTCTTCCATCGCGCCGCGGCCGCCCGAACGCACGAGATCGTCGGGGTCCTGCCCTTCCGGCAGCAGCGCAAAGCGCAGACTTTTTCCAGGCGCAAGGAACGGCAGCGCGAGATCGGCCGCACGATACGCCGCCTTCTGCCCGGCGCGGTCGCCGTCGAAGCAGAGGATCGGCTCGTCCGCCATCTTCCAGAGCAGCGCGAGCTGGTTTTCGGTGAGCGCGGTGCCGAGCGGCGCGACGCTGCCTGCAAAGCCCGCGGTGACCATGGCGATGACGTCGACATAGCCTTCGACCACGATCAGGGCGCTGCCATTATGCGCGGCGGCGCGCGCGGTCTGGTGGTTGTAGAGATTGTCGCCCTTGTGGAAGAGCGGCGTCTCCGGCGAGTTCAGATATTTGGCCGGAACGTCCTTCTCCAGCGCGCGCCCGCCGAAGGCGATGACCCGGCCGCGCAAATCCGTGATCGGAAACATCACGCGATCGCGGAAGCGGTCATAGGGCACGGGGATGTCGTTGCCGCCGACGAGCAGGCCGGTCTCGACCATGTCGTCGACGGAGACGCCGAGCTTGCCGAGATGCTCCTTCAGCGCGAAGCGATCGGGCGAGGCGTAGCCGAGGCGGAACTGCAATTGCGTCGCCGGCGAGATCGCGCGGTCGGCGAGATAGCCGCGCGCCTTGGCGCCGACGCGCGAGGCCAGCGTCTCGGCGAAAAACTTGGCGGCGAGGTCCATGACGTCATGCAGCGAACGGCGGCGCTGCTCCTGGCGTGCCGCGTCGGGCGTCACCGCCGGCAGCGGCAGGCCCGCCATGCTCGCGAGCCGCTCGACGGCCTCGGCGAACGGCAGGCCGTCGGTCTCCATCACGAAGCTGATGATGTCGCCATGCTTGCCGGAGGAGAAGTCGTGGTAAAAACCCTTCTGGTCGTTGACGTAGAAGGACGGCGTCTTCTCCTGCTGGAACGGCGACAGCCCCTTCCACTCCCGCCCGGCCTTCTTCAGCTTCACGCGCTTGCCCACGACTTCGGAAACCGAGAGCCGGGCACGAAGCTCGTCGAGGAATTGGGGCGTGAAGCGCATGGGGTGTGTCTAGCGCGAAACCGTGTGAGTCGGGCGAAGGATCAGGGATATAGGTGCGGGGTGCCCAAAAGTCAGGTTTGTCAGGCTTATCCGGGTTATTCGACCTATGCACAGGCCTTTCCGTCATTCATCGGTCATTCCGGGGCGATGCGACGGGACTGCGCAAAGCGCGGCCCGGAGCATCGAGCCCGGAATCCATTTCTCCCGGCATTCCGGCGGCGCGATGGATTCCGGGCTCGCGCCAAGAGGCGCGCCCCGGAATGACAACAGAGAGGCCTTGAACCCGGCCCGGTTCCACGCTTCCATAGGCCATGTTCAGGACCTTTCGAGGCGGCCACAGCGGGGGCTGGCGCGTGACCTCGATTTCGCCCGTGACGGGCGAGCCCCTGCCCTTCATGCCGGCGCTGTCGGTCACCGACAGCGAGGCCGTCTCGTTGCCGCTGGTGCCCTCGCGCAATGCGTGGCGGCTGGTCGGCGTCCCCAGCACGTTGCGCTACACCGAGCGCGCCGAGAAGCAGCAGCTCGTGGCCGTGCAGGCCGGGCTCGGCCGGCTCGAGGCAACCAGCGCGGCGCTGATCCCGATCCGCAAGTCGCAAGCCTGGTGGGAGCTGACGCAGGAAGAGCGCCGCAAGATTTTCGAGGACAAGTCGCACCACATCGCCAGCAGCCTGCGCTTCCTGCCCGCCATCGCGCGGCAGCTCTATCACTGCCGCGACCTCGGCGGTCCCTTCGACTTCCTGACCTGGTTCGAGTTCGCACCCACGCACGCCTCGCTGTTCGAGGAGCTGGTGGCGCTGCTCAGGCGCACCGAGGAATGGACTTACGTCGAGCGCGAAGTCGACGTTCGCGTGGTGAAGGAAGTGCTGTCGGCCTAAAGCGCGAGGAGATCGCGCTTTAGGTTATTTTCTTGAGCATGATCTTGTCGGAAAACCGCTACGCACTTTTCCGGATCATGCTCTAGTGATCCAGGAATCGCCCCGACTCGATGCGGGGCAGATCGGCGACGGGCCAATTGTAGACATAGGTCCACGCCTTGCCGGCGGTGCCGTCCGGCAGGGTCACGTCGATCAGCTTGCGCAGATATTCGGTCGGCTCCGGAAAGCCCTCGCCGCAGGCCTCGTACATGTCGAGCTCGCGCAGCAGCTCGTCGGGCACGTGCATGTGGAAGAGCTCGCCATGGACGAGGTCGGACGGCGCATCCGACAGCAGCAATCCCGGATAATGCTTGATGAGAAAGAGCCGGCCGCGGCAGGTCGCTTCACCCAGAAATTCCGCATGGCCGGCAAGCAGCCGCGCCATCGGATGGTCGAAGCCACGCATCAGGGTGCCGTAGACGAAGAGACGATCGGAGGTCATGGGGGCTCTATAGCTGCGAATTTTGCGGAACGACAGCGCTGCACATTCGATGTCGTCCGATGTCGTCCTGGCGAAAGCCAGGACCCATAACCACCGAATGCTGGAATGGGCAACCTGACGGCCACAGCGCAACGCCACACGAACAGTCGGGGTAATGGGTCCTGGCTTTCGCCAGGACGACATCGGAGGAGCATTGCGCGCGACACCTCACCTCGCCTTCACCACCTCGTCGCTCACCACCTCGAACTTCTTCAATTCCATCCGTCCAAAACTCGTCGAGAGCGCGACGTCGGCGGCGTCGCGGCCTGTCGCCATCAGGATGCGGCCGATGCGGGGGACGTTGTGGCGGGCGTCGAAGGTGAACCATTTGCCGGAGAGCCACACCTGAAACCAGCCGGAAAAATCCATCGGGGACGGATCCGGCGGAATGCCGATGTCGCCCATATAGCCGGTGCAGTAGCGCGCCGGGATGCCCATGCAGCGGCAGAGCGCGACGGCCAGATGCGCGAAGTCGCGGCAGACGCCGGTCTTCTGCTCGAAGACGTCGTGCGCCGACTTCATGTGATGGGCGTGCTCGTAGCCGAACGTGACGTGCTTGTGCACGAATTCGGTGATGGCAGCGACGCGATCCCAACCAGGTTTCGTCTTGGCGAATAGCGACCAGGCGATGTCGGTGAGCTTGTCGGTCTCGCAATAGCGGCTCGGCATCAGGTAGAGCATCAGCTCGTTCGGCAGTTGCTCGATCGGGATCTGCTGCGCGTCCGGCATCACCTCGTCGGGCAGGCCGGTGTCGCGCACCAGCGCGCGGCCTTTCAGCGTCACGCCGCCGGCGGGCGCCACGAGGCGGCCGCACACATTGCCAAAACTGTCGTGATAGAAGCGGATCGAGACGTCGGGCTCCGCAACCACCGTCTCCGTGCCGATGATGTCGGCCTGCCGCGAGGGGTGGATGTTGAGCATGATCACCATCGGTGTCGGCTGTGCAGCCGCGTAGGCGATCTCGAAGCCGACCCTGATGTCCATCTACAAGACCTCTGCCTCCATCTCGTGATCGTTGTCCTGGTCGTCCGAGACCACCTTGATGTTCACGTCCATGGCGTCGAAGGCATCCCCGGAGCCGATATAGACGCCGTGCAGCGGGATCGCCTGGCGCGGATCGCGGGCAACCGCGACCCGGATCAGGTCACGGGTGCCGACGATGCCGTTGGTCGGATCGAACTCGATCCAGCCCGCGCTCGGCAAATAGACCTGCACCCACGCGTGGGTCGAACCGCCGCCGACGTGCCGCTGCTCGATATCCTCCGGCACGAAGATGTAGCCGGAGACGAACCGCGCGGCGATGCCGAGCTGGCGCAGCGCCTCGATCATGAACAGCGCATAGTCCCGACAAGTTCCCGTGCCCGACTGCAAAGTATCGAGCGGATGCTGCGTGCCCAGCTCGTGGCGCCTGCGGTATTTGAACTGCTTGCGGATGCCGTGCGTCATGCCGCTCAGGATCTTGAAGGTCGGCGTCGGCGCGTCCTCGTCGAGGAAGCCGCGCGCCCACTCCGCGATCTCGCCGTCGGGATCGGTGTATTGCGGCGTGATGTACTGGACGAGATCGGGGAATTCCTCGTCGTCGTAGACGAAGGGATAGAAATAGGCCGGATCGTCCGGCGTCAGCGCGAACTCCTCCACCGGATTGTGCTCGACGGTGACACGCCAGTCGAAGATCAGCGTGTCCGCGCGCTCGTCGAAATTGGCGATCGCGACCGAATTGCCGAACACGTCGTGGATCCAGTGCAGCGACATCGGCTCCGGCGAGATTTCGAGCCTGGAATCGAGCACGCGCAGATCGTGCCCGTCGCGCGGACGGAGCATGATCCGGTGTTCGCCGAACGCCACGGGGCGGTTATAGCGATATTCGGTCTTGTGATGAATCGTGAGCAGCGGCATCGTGAGGCGATCATGGTGACTTTGGGCGGATCAATCTATAGCGATTCTGCCCGATTCTTGGGGTGACTGCATTTTCCATAGGCAATCAGGATGGCTTTAGACACAGCCGACGCGGCCGATCAACTGCTCGGCGAGGGCGACATTCCGCCAGTGCATGAGGTGAATGCGGCAGGGGCATCGCCCTTCCTGCTCACCTCGGATCATCACGGGCGGGTGCTGCCGCGCGCGCTCGGCGATCTCGGCGTCGCCGAGAACGAGCTGACGCGGCACATCGCCTGGGACATCGGCATTGCCGGCGTCGCCGAGCGGCTGGCAGAAATGCTCGACGCCCACCTGATCGCGCAGCGTTATTCGCGGCTCGTGATCGACTGCAACCGCCCGCCGGGCGCCGTGAGCTCGATTCCCGTGATGTCCGAGGCAACGGCCATCCCGGGCAATGAGGGAATCTCCGCGGGCGAGCGCGCGGCAAGGCGGCGCGAGATTTTCGAGCCCTACCATCATCGCATCGATGCCACGATCGGCCGCCGCCTGCACGACAAGCGACCGACGGTGCTGGTGTCGCTGCACAGCTTCACGCCGGTCTATGCCGGTGTCGAGCGGCCCTGGCACATCGGCGCACTCTACAACCGCGACACCGTGCTGCCGCAGCTCCTGCTGAAACATCTCCACGCCGAGAGCGACCTCGTCGTCGGCGACAACGAGCCCTATGCGGTCAACGACCTCACCGACTACACCATCCCCGTGCACGGCGAAGCCCGCGGCCTCGTCAACACCGGCATCGAGATCCGCCAGGATCTGATCGCGGACCAGTCCGGCCAGCAGCAATGGGCCGAACGGCTGGCAAGGATCTTTGCGGAGATCGAGATGGAGCTGCGAGCGGAGAGATTGGTCGATTAGCCGCCACGCGTTGCCACGAACACCGCGAGCGCGGCAAAGATCGCGGCGATGCCCCACAGCACGTAGGCGATGCGGCCGTCGCCGCGCGCGTCGAGCGTCGCCTCGGCCGGGTTGTCGGGGTTGACGCGGACCTCGACGGTCGCGCCGTCCTGATAGCGCGACATGAGCTTTCGCAGCATCTCGTCGGAAGCCGACGGCGTTCCTGCCGCGACGCGCGCGCATTCATTGGTGTAGCTGACATTCTGATAGAGGTAGGTGTAGGTCACACGCTTGCCGAACATCTCGGTGCCGCGGCGCTCGCCCGGCTCGCTGGCCTGGTGATATTCCTCGATTCCCGACAGCTTGATCGTGCCCGGCACAGTCGGCCACCGCGTCGCCATCGACGCCTGCCGCTGCACGGCCCACGCCATCATCGCGATGACGAGGCCGAACGCGCCGAAGGCAACGACCAGGCCCGCGAGATCGGGCCGCGCGACGTGATGGGCGAGATATTGGTAACTCTGGTTGAGGCCGAAGGCCGAGCCGAACACGATGGCAAGCACGATCACCGTGCCGATGCCGAGACAGCCCCACAGGCCCTTGGGCAGATCGCGCTCCAGCACGGCCTGATCGGGATGGCGCGGATTGTAGTAGACGGTGACGATGCTGCCGGCGGGATATTTCGCGAGCTTTTCGGCGACCTGGAAATTGCCGAGGTCTTCGCCGATCGAGATGCGGTTGTTGCGCAGCTTGCGGCCGCCGACCGAATATTCGTAGGTCACGTTGGCGAAGTTGCGGTTCTCCATCCGATAGCCGTCCTCGCGCTCGTCGTCGGACACCCTGACCTCGCGCACCTCGGCAACCGATGTGACCACCTTGCCGGGAGCCTGCGGCCAGCTCCGCGCCTCGCGCGCCTGCCAGGTCTTCACAACGGCGGCAATCAGGATCAGCGCGAGCGGCGCAAGCAGCATCGCGTAAACGAGCGGGGGCAGATCAGGCACGGCAAAATCCTTCGTCAGCGGCAATGCCCGATTGGACGCATTGCCGCCGCGAAGGGTTCAAACCAAACCGGCCGCCAGGAGGTTATTTCGCCCGTGTCAGCGCCAGCCAGATACCGCCGCCGATCATGAAGCCGCCGGAGATACGCGACATCATTCGCGTGCGGCGGGCCGAGAAGAATTTTCGGGCGCGCCCGGCTGCAATCGCATAGAGCGCGTCCGTCATCGCCGCGGTGACCATGAAAGTTGCGCCCAGCAGCGCGACTTGCGGGAAGTGGTCGCGGTTCATGTCCATGAACTGCGGGATGAAGGCGCCGAAGAACACCAGCACCTTCGGGTTCGACAGCAGCACCAGGAAACCTTGCAGGAAGAAGCCGCCGCGCGGCGGCGGAGGCGGCTGGTCGACATTGACGCCTTCGACCGGTGCCCAGATCAGCTTGATGCCGAGCCAGACCAGATAGGCGGCGCCGGCAAAGCGCACCCAGTCGAACCAATAGCCCATGGTCGCCATCAGCGAGGTCAGGCCGATCGCAACGATGCCGATGACGATGGCAAGGCCGGCCTGCGCGCCAAGGACATTGGTGAGCGCCGCACGCGTGCCGTGGCGCAGGCCGTTGGCGATGACGAGGGTGACGATCGGACCCGGCAGCAGCGCCAGCGCAATGCAGGCGGCGACGAAGGCGAGATAGGCTTGCATGGACATCATGGGAGGAACTCGCTGAGGGCGGTTGGGACATTAATGCATGGCGGAGCCGGGAACGGAAGACAGATGAGCGCAGTGTGCCCGCCCAACCGCCGGTGTCATACCCCGCGGATGCGGGGTATCCAGTACGCCGCGGCTTCTCCGTATCCCACGAGCGCCCCGGAATACTGGATCACCCGCTTCCGCGGGTGATGACAGCGGAGAACGTGGCGCGGTTCGCGGCCCACCTCACCGCCCATCCAGCGCAGCATCCATCCATTCCTTCATCTCCTGTGTTTCCAGAGACATGAGCGCGGGGCGCCAAAGACACCATCTTGACATGCAACCATTGAGTTGCCTATCATCGTGACCATGGATGAGGTCTTCAAAGCGCTCGCCGACGCGTCACGACGATCGCTGCTCGACAGGCTTCACGCCAGGAACGGCCAGACGCTGAACGAACTCTGCGAAGGCCTTTCGATGACGCGGCAGGCCGTGACCAAGCACCTTGTGATTCTGGAAGAGGCCAACCTGGTGACGACCATCAGGCATGGCCGCGAGAAGCTGCATTACCTCAATCCGGTGCCGATCCATCAGATCGGCGAACGCTGGATCAGGAAGTTCGAGCGCGGCAAGCTCGCCGCGCTTGGCGAGTTGAAACGCCAGTTGGAGAAGCGCGATGAGTAAGCCGCAATTCGTTTATGTGAGCTATATCGAGACCTCGCCGGAAAAGCTGTGGGAGGCGCTGACGTCGAGCGAGTTCACCAGGCAATACTGGTTCGGCGCCGAGATCCGTTCCGACTGGAAGGTCGGCTCGCCCTTCGCGCTTCTGCTGGACGGCGAAATCACCGATTCCGGCGAGATCCTCGAGGCCGATCCGCCGCGGCGCCTGTCCTACAGCTTCAAGCACCAGAAATACGAAGAGCTCCGCGGCGAGCCTATCTCGCGCGTCGTCTTCACCATCGAACCGTTCGGCTCGCTCGTGCGTTTGACCGTGCTGCATGACGGTTTCGTCGAGGGCGGCAAATATCTCGGCGCCGTCTCCAATGGCTGGCCAGCGATCCTGTCCGGGCTCAAGAGCCTGCTGGAGAGAGGCAAGGTGCTCGCCATTCCCCGCGCAGCCCTCAACAAGGGATTCGACGCAAAATGAACCTCGATCAATTCAAGCCGCTCACCGTCTACACCATCTACATCGCCTCCACACCGGAGAAGGTGTGGGAGGCGCTGACCTCGGCCGAGTTCAGCCGGCAGTATTTCTTCGGCAATGCCGTGGAGGTCGAGCCGCGGCTCGGCGGCGCCTTCGTCGTGCGCACGCCCGACGGCGCCCTGCACATCAGCGGCGAGGTCCTCGCTTACGATCCGCCGCGCAAGCTCTCGGTCACCTTCAACGTCAACTGGCCCGATCTGATCGAGAAGCTCGGCCCGACCCTCGTCACCTACGAGATCGAAGAGGTCGGCGACGCGGTCCGTCTCACCATGAGCGAAGGCCATGACCGGCCGCTCAGCGACGACATCCTTTCCGGCGGACGGCAGGGCTGGCCCGCGATCCTCTCCGGCCTCAAGAGCGTGCTCGAGACCGGCAAGCCGCTGGTGGTGAAGATGGGCCCGCCGCAGCGGATGCTGGATGCGCTGAAGGCGATGGGGATCAAGACGCCGTAGGTCACCGCTGTCGTCCCGGCCTGCGCCGGGACGACACCACGACTTACGGTGTGGGCGCCACCAGTCGCCGATAGAGGTGCCATGTCGCATGGCCGAGCACCGGCAGCGTCACGATCAGCCCGAGGAAGTAAGGCAGCGCCGAGACGATCAGCAGCATCACGATCACGGCCGCCCAGCCGATCATCGGCAGCGGGCTGGTCACCACCGCACGCACGCTCGTCACCATGGCCGTGACGAAATCGACCTCGCGATCGAGCAGCAGCGGAAACGACACCACGGTGAGCGAGAACAGGATCAGCGACAGCACGGCGCCGACCGCGTTGCCGATGGCGAGGAACAGCAGACCCTCATTGGTCGTCAGCACCACCGTCATGAACTCCTGAAGGCTCGAGAACGAGACGTGCAGGCCCAGCAGCAGCGCGATCAGGAGCCGCACCTGGTACATCCAGATCACGAACATGAACAGCGTGACGAACGCCATCCAGCCGATCTCGCTGCGCGAGCGTATCGCCGACCAGATCGCGCCGAAGGAGACGGGCTCGCCGCGCTCGCGGCGGCGGCTGACCTCGTAGAGACCGATCGCGACGAACGGGCCGATCAGCGCGAAACCGGCGGCCAGGGGATAGACCAGATAGACCATGCCGAAGGCGGTGAGGCAGAGCATGATGACGATGCCGCCGGCGGCGTAGAGCGCGCCGAAGCAAAGCCCATAGAGGGGCAGCGCCTGGAAATCGCGCAGACCCTCGACCAGCGCCTCGGCGATGTCGGTCGCCGCAACGGGACGCACCACCGGATCGACCTTGCCCGAGATGGACATCAGCTTCCTCCATTTGCCAGTGCGATCTTCGTCGCACGCGGATCGATCTCGATATTAGCGCCCTCCGGCGCCGCGCGCGCGCGCAAGTTGGTTCAGGATGACGGTATCCCGGGAGCCCGGCATAGCCTCGCCGGCGAACCCCGTCGGGGGCTCACCCGTGCTGCGCGTGACTTCAGAATCTTTCCCCCATCGAAGGCTTTTGGGCACGATGCCTATGGACGGAACGGACGGTGGTGCCGCAAATTGCACCTGCGAACCAGCACACGCGATGACCAGAGCGGACCACCCGACCGATGAGCTTGCGTACCCGGCTACTGATACTCGTCATCGCGGCCATGCTGGTGCCGGCGATCCTCGTCGGGCTGCGTTTCATGCAGAATCGAAGCAGCGACATCAACGCGGCCCTGGCCAATCTGGCTGCGACGGCCGACGAGATTGCAAGCGATCTGGACGAGAAGATTCAGGGCACCGCCCAGCTTCACTATGGTCTCGCCCGTGCGCGCGACCTCGACACGCGCGACAAGGCGGCGTGCTCGGCGTTTCTGTCGGAAGTGCGCGAGGAATACCCACAGTTCACCGGGATATTGACCATCGATCCGGACGGCATCCTGTTCTGCGACTCGCTGCGGACCAACCGCGCCCTCGACCTCCGGGATCGCGCCTATTTCAAGCAGGCCCTGGTCTCGCGCGGCGTCGTGCTCGAACCCGTCTTCGGCCGGCTGACCGGACTGTCGGTGCTCCAGATCGCATATCCGGTGCGATCGGAAGCGGGCGCGCTGAAGCTGATCCTGCTCGCTTCGTTCAACCTGCGCAAATTCACGGAGTTTCACCACAAGCGGCTGCTCGCCGAGAAGGATATCCTGCTCGTCGACGCCAAGGGCACGGTTCTGGTCGCTCCCTCCGGCGGAGGCTGGACCGAGCCCGTCGGCGGGTCGATCGCGGGATCCGAACTGTTCCGCTTCGCGGCAACGCCCGACCGGGAGTCCTTCCACGAGGTCACTGATCGCGAGGGCCGCACCCATGTCTGGAGTGTCGCCGCCCGCTCGCCGTCGACCCGGGATGCCGGTCTCTACATCCTGGTCGGACGGTCCAAGGACGGGCTGGTCGCGGCAGCAAACCGACGACTCTACGAGGACATGGCGATCCTGGCGGTGGCCTCGCTGCTGCTGCTGGCGGCGGTCTGGATCCTCGCGACCGTGAGCGTCGGGCGCCAGGTCGGGCGACTCGCCACGATGGCGAAGAAGCTCGGGCGCGGTGATCTCGGCGCACGAATTCCGCCGCCCCATCCGCGCGGCGAGCTCGGCGGACTGATGAGCCTGCTGAACGACACCGCCGAGTCGCTCCAGCAGCAACGCGCCGCCATCGCGGACCTCAACCAGAAGCTCAGCCAATCCCAGAAGATGGAGGCCATGGGCCAGCTCACCGGCGGCGTGGCGCACGATTTCAACAATCTGCTGACCGTCATTCTCGGCAATGCGGAGCATCTTGCCGACAGTCTGGCGGGAAACAAGGAATTGCACCGGATCGCCGGCGACATCGCGACCGCCGCCGAGCGCGGCTCCGACCTGACGCGGAGCCTGCTCGCCTTCGCGCGCAAGCAGCCCTTGAGGCCGCGAGAGATCGACATCGCCGGCAAGGTTCGCGACATGGAGCCGTTGCTGCGTCGGACCCTGGGCGGGCACATCGAGTGCGCTTTCGCGCTCGAGGCGAACGTGTGGTTGACCAGCGTCGATCCCGGCCAGCTGACGACTGCGCTGCTCAACCTCGTGCTCAACGCGCGCGACGCCTTGCCTGACGGCGGCAAGCTGACGGTCGAGGTGCGCAACGCTTCGCTCGAAGAAACCGACGTCGACGTCAACGGCGAGCCGCGGCCCGGCGACTACGTCATGGTCGCGGTGACGGACACCGGCAGCGGCATGACCGCCGAGGTGGCGAGCCGCGCGTTCGAGCCATTCTTCACCACCAAGGAGGTCGGCAAGGGGACCGGGCTTGGCCTCAGCATGGTCTACGGGTTTGTGCGGCAGTCCGGCGGCCTGGTGCAGATGCAGTCCGAACCGGGACACGGCAGCGTCGTCAGGCTGTTCTTTCCCCGCCTCGCAACGCCGCCGACCGAGAATCCATCATCCCGGGAGCGGACCGTCGCACCCGACGGCAGCGAGACCATTCTCGTCGTCGAGGACGACGACATGGTGCGGACCTATGTCGTGAACGAGCTGAAGGCGCTCGGCTACCGCGTCATCGAAGCACCGAACGGTCCCACGGCGCTCGACCTGTTGCGCCAGCCGGGGGACATCCACCTGCTGTTCACCGACGTCGTGATGCCCGGCGGCATGTTCGGGCCCGAGCTTGCCAGACAGGCCACCCAGCTGCGGCCCGAGCTCAAGGTGCTCTTCACCTCCGGCTACACCCAAAATCCCGTCAAGACGCCCGACGGGCTCGGCGACGCCCGCATTCTGACAAAACCGTTCCGGCGGCACGACCTCGCCGCGATGCTGCGATCCGCGCTGTCGGCGCCGCCGCGATGATGTCAGGACGACGACGCGAGCAGAACCGCCACGCCAAGATTGGCCGCGAACAGGGCCGCGTCGATGACGAAGATCCTGAGCATCGGGCCCTTCAACACGGGCCAGTAGGCGACCCCGACGCGTCCGCCGCGCATCAGGACCGGCAGGTTATAGGCGAACTGGCTGAAGTGGCAGCCGGCAAAGAACAGGAACAGCGCAAGCTGCGCCTCGACCGGCTGGAAGAAGAACGGACGCGCCACCAGAAGATAGAACGACAACAGCCCGATCGGCAGATTGATCCCGCCCAGGAACGCCACGCTGGCCGCCAGGGTCGGCGCGATTGGATTGCCGCGCTCTTCCCGCGGCAGCAATATCTTCAGCGTGTTGCGCTGGGCGACGCTGAACTGGATGAATGCGCCGACGAACCAGAGCGCGTTGAGAAGCAGAACGAAATCCGAAAGGCGCATGTCTATTTTCCGTAAAAGGCTTCGCTGCGCACCACGCGGCCGGCAGCGTCGAAATCCATGAACTCGCTGGCGCGCGTGTCGCCGAGTTGCCACCACACCGTCAGCCGCGCGATCGTGTCGTCCCAGCTCCAGTTCAGGATCTTCAGGTCGGCGCTTTCGATGTGGCCATAGGCTTTCCGCCAATAGGCGCGGATGTTCTCGGCCCCGGTGACGACGGGGGAATCGGTCAGCGTCAGCGCCAGGGGACTGCGCATCTGCGCGTGGTCGGCAAAATGCGCGACGACCGCGTCGATATCGACCCTGCACCAGTTCGCGCACCATGCCGCGACGAAGCGTTCGGCGGCCGCGCGATCCATCTTCTGTGCACTCGTGTCATGAGCGCTCATCTCTTGAGCGCTCATGGCTTCCGTCCGCTCATGACGCGGCCCTCCCCTGGCTCGTTGCCGGGAAAGTGGCAAAGCTCGCCTCTCATGTCAACTACGTTGACTTGAGAGGCGTCAATTGTTGTCGGCGATCGCCCCCATGACGGCCATCCATGCCGCCGCCCCCGGCGTCCCGACGCGATCGAACGCCGCGCGCAGGACCTTGCGCTCGTGGTCCGATGCCCTTTGCTCGATACGTTTCCCGGCATCCGTCAGGCGCAGCAGCTTGGAGCGATGCTGCTCGGGCGAGCGCTTCGACGTCAGGAGCTTGCGCTCCAGCAGCAGGTTGAGCGGCCGGTTCAACGCCTGCTTGGAAATGCCGAGGATCTCGATCAGCGCGCCGATCGCGATGTCGGGCCGGCGCGCCACCACGTAGAGGATTCGATGGTGCGGGCGCGACAGGCCCTGCTTTGCAAGATAGTCGTCGGCCTCCAGCGTCATCCCGCGCCAGCCGTAATACATGAGCTCCAGCGCCGTATCCAGATCGTGCAGCTTCGCAAGTGAGGCGCGGTGAAGCCCCGCGGCTTGAGACGTCTTTGGCATTGTAAGAATCTAACCCTTCGCCCGCAGCTCGCGCCGCAGCACCTTGCCGGTCGCCGTCATCGGCAGCGTCTCGGCGAACTCCACAAAGCGCGGATATTCGTGCGCGGCAAGCTGCACCTTCACGAACTCCTGGATCTCGCGCGCGAGCGCGTCGCTGCCGGCAAAGCCCGGACGCAGCACGATCCAGGCCTTGATCGACTCGGTGCGGATCGGATCGGGAATGCCGACGACCGCCGCCATCGCCACCGACGGATGCTTCATCAGCGTGTGCTCGATCTCGGACGGGCCGACGCGATAGCCGGCGGTGGTGATGACGTCGTCCTCGCGGCTGACGTACCAGAAATAGCCGTCCTCATCCTGCACGCCGAGATCGCCGGTGAGCAGGAATTCGCCGGCATATTTCTTCGCGGTCGCCTCCGGATTGCGCCAGTATTCGAGCATGGTGACGGGGCATGGCTGGCGCACGCCGATGATGCCGCGCTGCCCGCGCGGCTGCTCCTCGCCCTTGTCGTTGACGATGCGGACGTCGAAGCCCGGCGTCGCCTTGCCCATCGCGCCCGGCCGGATCGGAAACAGGTTGGAGTTGCTGCCGATCACGAGATTGCACTCAGTCTGGCCGAACACTTCATGCGCGTCGATGCCGAAGGTCTCGCGCACCCAGCCGAGCAGCTCGCCGCCGAGCGATTCACCACCGGTGAAAATGCTGCGCAGCTTGACGCCGGAATGTTTCACGCCGGCCTGCCGCATCAGCTTCAACGCGGTCGGCGGCAGGAAAACGTTCCGCACGGACAGATCGGCCATCATCTGCATCGCCGCCTGCGGCTCGAATTTTCGCGCGCGATGGCCGACCAGCGGGATGCCGTGGTACCAGAACGCGAGCAGGCCGTTGACGAGGCCGCCGATCCAGGCCCAGTCCGCCGGAGTCCACATGAGATCGCCGGGGCGCGGCAGGAAGTTGTGGCACATCTCGACGTTCGGCAGATGACCGAGCACGACGCGATGCGCATGCAGCGCGCCCTTGGGATTGCCCGTCGTGCCCGAGGTGTAGATGATCAGCGCGGGATCGTCGGCCGAGGTGTCGACGGTCGCAAAGTCCTCGGACGCGGTTTCGATCGCCGACCAGAACGGTTTTGCGCCGGCGTGGACGGCGCTGCTCGTGATATAGATGTCCTGCAAATAGGGCAGCCGATCGCGGATCTTCGTGAGCTTCTCCCAGCCCGCTTCATCAGTGATGATCGCCTTCGCTTGCGAATTCGACAGACGAAATTCCAGCGCGTCCTCGCCGAACAGCGCGAACAGCGGGATCGAGATCAGCCCGGAGCGGAACGCTGCCATATGTGCAATCGGCAGCTCCAGCGACTGCGACAGGAACACAGCGACGCGGTCGCCGCGCGCAAGACCATCCGCCTTCAGCACGTTGGCGAAGCGGCGCGACATCTCCGCGACCTCGTCGAAGGAGGTGCGCGTGGTGGCGCCGTTCTCGTCGACATAGATCAGCGCGAGGCGGCCGGTGCCGTCGGCATGGCGATCGCAGCACGCCTCAGCCATGTTGAAACGCGCCGGGATGTCCCAGCGGAAGTTGCGATAGAGCTCGTCGTAGGTTTTTGCTTCGGTGAGCATGGCTCGGCGTTTCCACGGTCTCGGCGTCGTGGCCGGACTTGTTCCGGCCATCCACGCCCTTGCTTCTTGAGCCTAGTCTAAGCTCGTGGATGCCCGGGACAAGCCCGGGCATGACGCCGAGTGCGTGGCTAGCGCACCGTTCGGAAGAACTTCCTGACCTCGCCGACATAGAGCTCCGGCTGCTCGAAGGCGGCGAAATGGCCGCCCTTCTCCATCTCGCTCCAATGCGTGATGTTGTAAAAATTGGGCTCCATCCAGCGCCGCACCGGCGTGATGATCTCCTTCGGGAACACGGCAACCCCGGTCGGCACGCCGACCTCCGGCGTCGTGCGTCGCCTGCCAAAGCTTTCCCAATAGAGCCGCGCCGACGAGGTCGCCGTCTCCGTCACCCAATACAGCATGACGTTGTCGAGCAGTTCGTCCCTGGTGAAGATGTTCTCGGGATGGCCGTCGCAATCGGTCCAGGCCCAGAACTTTTCCAAGATCCAGGCCGCCTGCCCGCTCGGCGAATCCGTCAAGCCGTAGCCGAGCGTCTGCGGCCGCGTCGACTGCTGCTTGGAATAACCGGAGTCCAGATCGACATAATGCTTGAGGCCGGCGAGCGCGCGCTTCTCCTCCGCCGTCGGCTCGCCCTGGACCTTCGGCGCCGCGTTGAAGGCGAGCGTGATGTGGATGCCGGCGCAATGCTCGGCGTCCTGCGCGCCGAGCGAGGTCGTCACCGCCGAGCCCCAGTCGCCGCCTTGCGCGCCGTAGCGCGCATAGCCGAGCCGGTCCATCAGCTTGGCCCAGGTCGCGGCGATGCGGTCGACGCCCCGGCCGGCGGTCTTCGGCTTGGCGGAGAAGCCGAAGCCCGGCAGCGAGGGGCAGATCACGTGAAACGCATCCGCGGGATTGCCGCCATGTGCGGCGGGATCGACCAGCGACGCGATCACCTTCTGGAATTCCACGATCGAGCCGGGCCAGCCATGGGTGATGATCAGCGGCAGCGCGGAGGGCTCCTTCGATCGCGCATGCAGGAAGTGGATATCGAGCCCGTCGATCTCGGTCGTGTATTGATCGAAGCGGTTGAGCTTGGCTTCGCGGGCGCGCCAGTCGTAGCCATCAGCCCAATAGGTGCAGATCTCCCGGATCCATTTCAGCGGCGCGCCCTGGCTCCAGTCGTCGACGAGTTCAGCCTCCGGCCAGCGTGTGCGGGCAAGGCGCGATTTGAGATCGGTGAGGATGTCGTCGCTGATGGCGATGCGGAACGGTTTGATGGCGCCGGTCATCGTGCCTCCCCGGTTTTCTTGTCATTCCGGGGCGTGCGGAGCACGAGCCCGGAATCCATTGAGCAACGGATTCAGCAGCGCGATGGATTCCGGGTTCGCGCTTCGCGCGCCCCGGAATGACGACCTAGCCCGACAGCGCGGCTTTCACGAGGCCACTGGCCTTGCCGAAATCCATCTGGCCGGCGTACTTCGCCCGCAGGATCGCGATCACCTTGCCCATGTCCTTCATGCCGGCGGCGCCGGTTTCGGCGATCGCATCCGCGATCGCCTTCTTCACGTCGTCTTCCGCCATCTGCTTCGGCAGATAGGCCGAGATCACCGCGATCTCCTCGCGCTCCTGCTGGGCGAGCTCGGCGCGGCCGCCCTTGTCGTAGAGCTCGACCGCCTCCTGGCGCTGCTTGATCATCTTCTGGAGCACGGCGAGCAGGTCGGCGTCCGACAGCGGCGGCTTGCCGTTGCCGCGGGCGTCGATGTCGGCGTTCTTGATGGTCGAGTTGACCATGCGCAGCGTGGACAGCTTGCGCTCGTCCTTGGCCTTCATGGCCTCCTTGACCGCATTGTTGATATCGTCGCGCAGCATGATCGTGATCCCTTCGAATAACCGACGCCTGATCTAGGCTGTTCGCGCCCCCGAGACAACCTGGCTTTGCAGCCATTCGGTCAGTGCCTGCGCCGTAGCTTCAGGCTGTTCCGGCTGCGGCAGATGCCCGCAATTGGCCAGAACGACGAGCTTCGCACCGGCAATGCCGTCGGCCATCTCCTTCGAGAAGACGTTGGGAATGGTGTTGTCCTGATCGCCGGTCAGCACCAGCGTCGGGCATTTGATCGTCGCCAGCGTCGGCCGCGAGTCGACCCGCGCAATGATCGCGGTCTGCTGCCGCAGATAGCCTTCGACGCCAACGTCGTCGCCCTGCTCGTGCACGAGCCGGCGAATGTCGGCGTCGTCGCGGCGCGAGGGATGCACGAGCTCCGGAAACATCTCCTCGCGTGCGGCACGCAACTCCCCGCGCTTCGCCCGTTCCATCAGGCCGCGGCGGCGCTGGGTCGCCTCCGGCGTATCGGGCCGCGCCTGGGTGTTGATCAACGCAAGCCTCAGGACCCGCTCGGGCGCCTGGCGCATGATCTCCAGCGCGATGTAGCCGCCCATGGAATGGCCGGCGAGCGCAAAGCGCGGCGGCGCCTCGCTCAACACGCGGCGGGCGATCGCCGCCATGCTGTCATCGCGGATATGGTTGGCGACCATCACCGGGCCGAACCGCCACAGTGCCGGGATCACGGGGGCATAGATCCGGGCCGAGGAGGCCAGCCCCGGAACCAGCAGAAGCGGGGTGGTCTGGTCCATTATTGCCCCGAAAGCCCCTGGATTTGCCGGAAATTGTGCGGCCAAGCTTAAGTACCCGGGACGGGCTGTCAAATATGCAAAAACGCATGTGAATCGGGCCTCTCCCGCTTTGACGGAGGCGCGTGGGCAGACTATGAAACGCGCTCATGACACAACATGACAACGATCCCGCCTGGCCGGACCACAAACCGACCGCGCTCCTCGTGCTCGCCGATGGCACGGTGCTCGAAGGCTTCGGTCTCGGCGCCGAAGGCCAAGCCGTCGGTGAAGTCTGCTTCAACACCGCGATGACCGGCTATGAGGAGATCCTCACCGATCCCTCCTATGCCGGGCAGCTCATCACCTTCACCTTCCCGCATATCGGCAATGTCGGTACCAACGAGGAAGACATCGAGACGGTGAACATGGCCGCGACGCCCGGCGCGCGCGGCGTGATCCTGCGCACCGCGATCACCGATCCCTCGAACTACCGCGCCACCAAGCACCTCGACGCCTGGCTCAAGGCGCGCGGCATCATCGGCCTTTCCGGTATCGACACCCGCGCGCTGACCGCGCTGATCCGCAGCAAGGGCATGCCCAACGCCGTGATCGCGCACGCTAAGGACGGCGAGTTCGACCTGCACGGCCTGAAGGAAGAAGCGCGCGAATGGCCGGGGCTCGAGGGCATGGACCTCGTGCCGATGGTCACCTCCGGCCAGCGCTTCACCTGGGACGAGACGCCGTGGCTCTGGGACAAGGGCTTTGGCCGCCAGGACAAGACCGAGTTCAACGTCGTCGCCATCGACTACGGCATCAAGCGCAACATTTTGCGCCTGCTCGCCGGCGTCGGCTGCAAGGTGACGGTGGTGCCGGCAACGACCTCGTCCGAAGACATCCTGGCGATGAAGCCGGACGGCGTGTTCCTGTCCAACGGCCCGGGCGATCCGGCCGCGACCGGCAAATATGCCGTGCCTGTCATCCGGGACGTCATCAAGTCGGGCACGCCGACCTTCGGGATTTGTCTTGGCCACCAGATGCTCGGCCTTGCCGTCGGCGCCAAGACCAAGAAGATGCATCAGGGCCATCACGGTGCCAATCATCCCGTGAAGGACGAGACCACCGGCAAGGTCGAGATCACCTCGATGAATCACGGCTTCGCCGTGGACGAGACGACGCTGCCGAAGGGCGCGACGCAGACCCACATCTCGCTGTTCGACGGCTCCAATTGCGGCATCCAGCTCGACGGCAGGCCGGTGTTCTCGGTGCAGTACCATCCCGAGGCTTCGCCGGGCCCGCGCGACTCGCACTACCTGTTCCAGCGCTTTGCCGATCTGATGCGGCAGAAGAAGAGCGCGTAGGCTGCAAGATCACCCGGCGGATGAATCCGCCGGGGCCCGCCGTCACGGGCGCATGAACATGAAGTCCGTGTCGGGATCGCAGTTCTCGGCGATGAAGCGCAGCTCCGCCTGGATGTCGGCGACGGATCTCGTCTCAAGATATTTTGAGATCACCAGGCTGAGCAAGGCGCGGCAGACGGCTTCGTGCCCGAGACCGGCCGTCTCCGCCTCGTCCATGGCCGCCGAAAAATGGCGCTGCGCAACGTCGGATGCGTACATGGCGTCCCCTCTCTTTCGCGTTGATTTGCGTGCCCCTGAATGGCCGACTGCGCCTTGATCTCCGTCAAGCCGGCGTGTGGACTTGTGTCAGGAACAAGGACGCCTGCACCGTCTTGATTCCTGGTCTGTTGCCACCGGAGCCCCGCCATGTCCGTCGTCCGCGACAATGCCGAGCCGCTCGCCATCGTGTTTGAGGATGACGGGCTCGTACCGAACAACATTCTCCCCTTCCTGGTCTACCAGGGGGCGGTGAAGCTCGACCCCGAGCATCCGGAGGAGACGATCGAAAACCTGTTCGAGGAGAACGGCTGGGGCGGCACGTGGCGCAACGGCGTCTACGACTATCTGCACTACCACGCGACGGTGCATGAAGTGCTTGGCGTCGCGCGTGGGAGCGCACGAGTTTGCTTCGGCGGCGACCATGGCCAGGAGCTTCAGATCAACGCCGGCGACGTCGCGATCCTGCCCGCCGGCACCGGGCATCAGTGCATCAACGCCAGCCGCGACTTCTGCGTGATCGGCGCCTATCCGCCGGGCGCGAAGATGGAGATCACGCGGGCGACGCCGGAGAACCATGCCAAGGCACTGAAGACGATTCCGAAGGTCGCGCTGCCGCCGGCCGATCCTGTGACGGGCAAGCATGGGGCGTTGATGCGGTTGTGGCGGAGCTAGCGGTGGTCGCGCGACAATCTCCGCCGTCGTCCCGGCGCAGGCCGGGACCCATACCCCCAGGGAGAAGTTGTGGCGCGAGATGCGCGTGGGCGAATCTTCGCCAAACCAGCTTTCGTGGTTATGGGTCCCGGCCCCCCGTGCGCAATTGCGCCTAGGCCGGGACGACATCGTGGATAGATCGCGACAGTTGCGCCCCCTAAGCCTCGTTCGCGCCTTCCTGGCGGGTGGCTTCGAACAGGAACCAGGTGCGCCGCTCGGTCTCGTCGATGAAGACCTCGAGGATGCTGGCACTGGCGACATCGCCGGCGTCGTCGCAGACGTCGTGGGCCTTGCGCATCGCGCTCGCGACCTGCTTGTTGTCCTGCATCAGCTCGCGCAGCATCTCGCGCGGCGGGACGTAATCCTCGTTGTTGTCCTTGATGGTCTGGAGTTTTGCGACCTGGCCGATCGACTTCAGAGTCGCGCCGCCGATCTTGCGGACGCGCTCGGCGAGCTGGTCGGTGGTGGCGAAGATCTGGTCCGAGTGCTCGTCGAGCAGCAGATGGTAGTCGCGGAAATGCCGGCCGCTGATGTGCCAGTGGAAATTCTTGGTCTTCAGATACAGCGCGAACGCGTCGGCCAGAAGCACGTTGAGCGCCTCCGAAACCTTGTTGACGGCCTGAGGCGACAGATCGGTGGGGGTGTCGAGGTCGGGCGAGACCTTGCTGGGGGCTTTGCTCACGGGAAACCTTCCTGTTAGGACGCGGACATTGACGGCGCGCCGTCGCACCCCTAACGCAAGGCGGCAGCACCGGTTCCTGCGCAGGAACTGTCTGGTCGGGGCCCTCGAATACCATGGACGATTGGATCGATTATTACGACTCCACGCACACGATCTATGTCAGCAAGCTGCATCGCGATTTGCACTTCCAGATCATCGCGCGGGACATCATCGGCTACATCTCCTCGCCCGAGGCGACGGTGCTGGACTATGCCTGCGGCGAGGCGCTGTCGGCAAGCCAGGTCGCGGCCGCCTGCGGCAAGCTGATCCTGGCCGAGCCTGCGCCGGGCGTGCGCGGCCGGCTGATCGCGCGGTTTGCCCCGAACACGAAAATCCGCGTCCGCTCGCTCGACGACGTCCGCAAGATGCAGGACCAGTCCATCGACCTCGTGGTGATGAACTCGGTCGCGCAATACATGACGCCGGAGGAGCTCGATGCCGCGCTGCTCAACATCCGGCGGTTATTGACCCCGTCCGGCAAGCTGGTGCTCGGCGACATCCTCCAGCCCAGTGTCGGCATGTTCAGGGACGTGACGGCGCTGCTCGGCTTCGGCCTGCGTCACGGCTTCCTGAAGGACGCGCTGATCGGGCTGATCAGCACCGCGCTGTCCGATTACCGTCAGCTGCGCTCGCGCATCGGGCTGCAGCGCTACAGCGAGGACGAGATCACGGCCAGGCTGAAGGCGGCCGGGTTCGCGGTCCAGCGCGCCCACACCAATATCGGCCACAATCGCTGGCGCATGACCTTCATCGCGCGGCCGCCAATGGTCCGTTAAGCATAACAATTGGCTGAGGTGGCTTGTCGCACCACGTTCGGACATGATCGGTACGGCCCGGTGGCGGAAGTGTCTACGCGAGGGCGGTGCATCGCTCTTCATCCTGGTTCAAATCCAGGCCGGGTCTCCACGCTTCGCCCCTGCGGGGCTACGTGTGGCGCAGCCATGCTTGACCGGCAGAGGCGAAGCGTGTCCGGCGTAGCTTGAGCGAAGCGAAAACGTAGACGGACTGTATCCGCGGCTCAATCTGCCTCGACCACTTCACACTCCGACAGCAGCTGAAGCCGGTCCGCATCCTTGGCTGCGGAGCTGAGCACGGCATCGAGCAGGCCGGGGAAGCGCGCCTCCAGATCCTCGCGGCGCAGCCGCACGAAGCGGTTGGTGCCCGCCACGCGCGTCAGCATCAGGCCGCATTCGCGCAGCTTGGCGAAGTGATAAGCAAGGTTGGATTTACCGGCGAGACCACTGAAGTCGCCACAGCACAGCTCGCTGCTGACACGTTCCTGCTGGGCGAGCTGGTAGACGATCGCCAATCGGATCGGATCGCTCAGGCAATCCAGGACCATCGGCAGCTCGATCTGCTCGCGGGTGGGATGGAGGGGCGTGCGGCTCATAGTCCGAATCATAGCGATGCGCCCGCAATGTTCAATAGTTCTTGAACTGATTGACACTGAAACCGGCGCGTTCGATAGTTCAATAAACATTGAACATAGGAATCTTCCAATGAGCGTATTCTGGCTGGCCCTGGCGGCCTTCGCGATCGGCACAGAAGGCTTTGTTATCGCAGGGCTTTTACCGGCGATCGCCACCGACCTGTCGATTTCGGTCTCGGCCGCCGGCCAATTGGTCACCGCCTATGCCCTCACCTATGCCGTGGGCTCGCCGATCCTGGCGGTGGCGCTCAACAATATCGACCGCCGTACCGTGCTGGCTCTGGCGCTGACGACCTTCATCGCCGGAAATCTCGCGGCGATGGTGGCTTCGAGCTACGCCCTGCTGCTGGCTTCCCGGATGCTGATGGCCCTGGGCTCCGGGCTGTGCATGCCGACGGCGCTCGCGGTGTCGGTCGCCGTTGCCTCGCCCGAACGGCGTGGCCGCGCGGTGGCGCTGGTCACCTCGGGACTGACGGTTGCGACCGTGATCGGCGTCCCGCTCGGCAATCTCGTCGGGAGCCTGCTCGGCTGGCGCGCGACCTTTGCCATGGTCGCCCTGATCGGTGCCGTTGCCCTCGCCGGTCTCTTGCTGGGCCTGCCCCGCGGCCTGCCGCGCAACACGGCTTCGCTCGGCGAACGGCTGGCGGTGGCGCGTCACGGCAGTGTCCTGGTCGCGCTTCTGATCACGATTCTATGGGGGCTCGGCGGCTTCACCGTGTTCACCTATTTCGCGGTGCCGTTGCGCGGCCTCGGCTTCGATGCCTCGCAGATCAGCCTTGCGCTGCTCGTGTTCGGCGGTGCGGCCGCGATCGGGAACATGCTCGGCGGCGTCCTGGCCGACCGGCTCGGCACGCTCGCCACCGCAGCGCTCGGGCTCGCCGGCATGGCGACCGCGCTGATCCTGCATTCGCTGGTCCTCAAATTGATGCCCGGACAGGCGCATTATGCCGTGCTGGGCACGATCTTCCTCTGGGGCATCTCGGGCTGGGCGTTCTATCCGGCCCAGATCGCCAGCATCATCCGGATCGAGCCGCAGGCCTCGATGATCGCGCTCTCGCTCAACGCCTCTTCGATGTATCTGGGCTTCGCCATCGGCGGCGCCTTGGGAGGCGCGGTGCTGGCCACCCTCTCGCCAAACGACCTCGGCTGGATCGGCGGAACGAGCGTTGCGGCCTCGCTTCTGGTGCACCTCGCCCGTGGCTGGCAGGCACGGCCAAAACCGGTCAAAATTGCCGGTTGATGGGTGTTTTTCGGGGTTTCGCCGCCCCGAAAACTGGTCTAAGACCCACCCGCGCGCGAGGGAGACCACCGCGCTCTCGGCCACAGGGACGCGCAGCCGCGCGCCCTTTTTTTGTGCCCAAATCCGACTTCGGCGAGAGTTGATGCCCAAACGTACAGACATCTCCACCATCCTGATCATCGGCGCCGGTCCCATCGTGATCGGCCAGGCCTGCGAGTTCGACTATTCGGGCACGCAGGCGGTGAAGACGCTGAAGGAAGAGGGCTATCGCATCGTCCTCGTCAATTCCAACCCGGCCACGATCATGACCGATCCGGAATTGGCTGATGCGACCTATATCGAGCCGATCACGCCCGAGATCGTCGCCAAGATCATCGCGAAGGAACGTCACGTCGTTCCCGGCGGCTTCGCGCTGCTGCCGACCATGGGCGGCCAGACTGCGCTGAACTGCGCGCTGTCGCTGCGCCGGCAGGGCTCGCTGGAGAAGTTCGACGTCGAGATGATCGGCGCCACGGCCGATGCGATCGACAAGGCGGAGGACCGCCAGCTCTTCCGCGAGGCCATGACCAAGATCGGGCTCGAGACGCCGAAGTCCCGGCTTGCCAACGCGTCGGCGCTGAAAAAGTCATTCCGCGACAAATATCTCGCTGAGCGCGAAAAGCTCTCCGGCGCCGCCCTCGAAGAACTCGAGCGGCAGTGGACGCTGGGCGAGAGCGATCGCCGCAAGCGCTACCAGGAATACGCGTTCGGCCAGGCCATGATGGCGCTGTCCGAGATCGGCCTGCCCGCGATCATCCGTCCCTCCTTCACCATGGGCGGCACCGGCGGCGGCATCGCCTACAACAAGGAAGAGTTCCTCGACATCATCGAGCGCGGCCTGGACGCGTCTCCCACCAACGAAGTGCTGATCGAAGAATCCGTGCTCGGCTGGAAGGAGTACGAGATGGAGGTGGTGCGCGACAAGAAGGACAATTGCATCATCGTCTGCTCGATCGAGAACCTCGATCCGATGGGCGTGCACACCGGCGATTCCATCACGGTGGCGCCGGCGCTGACGCTGACCGACAAGGAATACCAGATCATGCGCGACGCCTCGCTGGCGGTGCTGCGCGAGATCGGGGTGGAGACCGGCGGCTCCAACGTCCAGTTCGGCGTCAATCCCGACGACGGCCGCATGGTCGTCATCGAGATGAATCCGCGCGTGTCGCGCTCCTCCGCACTGGCCTCGAAGGCCACCGGTTTTCCGATCGCAAAGGTCGCCGCCAAGCTCGCAGTCGGCTACACCCTGGACGAGATCGCCAACGACATCACCGGCGGCGCCACGCCGGCCTCGTTCGAGCCGACCATCGACTACGTGGTCACGAAAGTGCCGCGCTTCGCCTTCGAGAAATTCCCCGGCGCCTCCACGACGCTCACGACGTCGATGAAGTCGGTCGGCGAAGTCATGGCGATCGGCCGCACCTTCCAGGAAAGTCTTCAGAAGGCATTGCGCGGGCTCGAGACCGGATTGACCGGCCTCGACGAGATCGAGATCGAAGGCCTCGGCCGCGACGACGACAAGAACGCGATCCGTGCCGCGCTCGGCACGCCGACGCCGAACCGGCTGCTCCAGGTCGCGCAGGCGATGCGGCTCGGCTGGTCGAACGAGGACATCTTCAACTCCTGCAAGATCGATCCGTGGTTCCTCGGCGAGATGCGCGGCATCGTCGACATGGAGGAGAAGGTCAGGAAGAACGGCCTGCCGGGCAATGCCTTCGGCATGCGCACGCTCAAGGCCATGGGCTTCTCCGACGCGCGGCTCGCGGTGCTCGCCGACACGACGGAAGCCGCGGTGACGGCGAAGCGCCACGCGCTCGGCGTTCGCCCGGTCTACAAGCGCATCGACACCTGCGCGGCCGAATTCGCCTCGCCAACCGCCTACATGTACTCGACCTATGAGGCGCCGTTTGCGGGCGCCCTGGCGGACGAGAGCACGCCGTCGGACAAGAAGAAGGTCATCATTCTCGGCGGCGGGCCCAACCGCATCGGCCAGGGCATCGAGTTCGACTATTGCTGCTGTCATGCCTGCTTCGCGCTGCATGACGCCGGC
Source organism: Bradyrhizobium sp. CCBAU 11386 (assembly GCF_028128955.1). Classification (NCBI taxonomy): domain Bacteria; kingdom Pseudomonadati; phylum Pseudomonadota; class Alphaproteobacteria; order Hyphomicrobiales; family Nitrobacteraceae; genus Bradyrhizobium; species Bradyrhizobium sp. CCBAU 11386. The sequence continues at coordinate 23,372 of NZ_LBKA01000218.1, read as the reverse complement.
TACGAATCCATCATGGTCAACTGCAACCCGGAGACGGTGTCGACCGACTACGACACCGCGGACCGGCTCTATTTCGAGCCGCTCACCGCCGAGGACGTGCTGGAGATCATCGCGAAGGAGCGCACCAACGGCACGCTGCATGGCGTGATCGTGCAGTTCGGCGGCCAGACGCCGCTGAAGCTGGCGCGCGCGCTGGAGGCCGCTGAAGTGCCGATCCTGGGCACCTCGCCCGATGCCATCGACCTTGCCGAGGACCGCGACCGCTTCAAGCGCGTGCTCGACAAGCTGCGGCTGAAGCAGCCGAAGAACGGTATCGCCTATTCGGTCGAGCAGGCGAGGCTCGTCTCCGCCGATCTCGGCCTGCCCTTGGTGGTGCGCCCGTCCTACGTGCTCGGCGGCCGCGCCATGCAGATCATCCGCGAGGAGAACCAGCTCAACGACTATCTGCTCGGCACGCTGCCGGAGCTGGTGCCGGCCGACGTCAAGGCGCGCTATCCGAACGACAAGACCGGGCAGATCAACACCGTGCTCGGCAAGAACCCGCTGCTGTTCGACCGCTACCTGTCGGACGCGACCGAAATCGACGTCGACTGCCTCTGCGACGGCAAGGACACTTTCATCGTCGGCATCATGGAGCACATCGAGGAAGCCGGCATCCATTCCGGCGATAGCGCCTGCTCGCTGCCGCCGCACTCGCTCGATGCGAAGATGATCGAGGAACTGGAGCGGCAGACGCGCGAGCTCGCGCTCGGCCTCGACGTCGTCGGCCTGATGAACGTGCAATACGCCATCAAGGACGGCGAGATCTACGTGCTCGAAGTCAATCCGCGCGCCTCGCGCACGGTACCCTTCGTCGCCAAGGTGGTCGGCACGCCGGTCGCCAAGATCGCCGCGCGCATCATGGCCGGCGAGAAGCTCGCCGATTTCAAGCTGAAGAAGGCGCAGCTCAAGCATGTCGGCGTCAAGGAATCGGTCTTCCCGTTCGCGCGCTTCCCCGGCGTCGACACGGTGCTCGGCCCCGAGATGCGCTCGACCGGCGAGGTCATGGGCATCGACAGCTCGTTTGCGGTGGCCTTCGCCAAGAGCCAGCTCGGCGGCGGCACGCGGGTGCCGCGCAAGGGCACGGTGTTCGTCTCGGTGCGCGAGAGCGACAAGACGCGCATCGCGGAGGCCGTTCGCGAATTGCATTCGCTCGGCTTCAAGGTTCTGGCGACGTCGGGCACGCAGCGCTTCCTGACCGACCAGGGCATCCCGACCGAGAAGGTGAACAAGGTGCTGGAAGGGCGGCCGCATATCGTCGACGCCATCACCAATGGCGACGTCCAGCTCGTCTTCAACACCACCGAAGGCCCGCAGGCGCTTGCCGACAGCCGTTCACTGCGGCGCGCGGCCCTCTTGCATAAAGTGCCGTATTACACCACTCTTTCCGGGGCCGTGGCGGCCGCGCAGGGCATCCGCGCCTATCTGGGTGGGGACCTTGAGGTTCGTACCCTGCAGAGCTACTTTTCGGAAACCTGATCGCGCGTGGAAGGCTCGGCCTTGAGAGGTTAAGCTTTCCGCTAAGTGATTGGCAGTCAAGCCACAATGGCCGCAGGAACTGTCCGGCCATATGGTTGTTCTGTTCCGGCGCTAAGCCCATATCTGTCGACGTCCGGCGGCTCGTGTATCGGGCCTCGGAAAGACCGACGAATCAAGGTTGGGCGCCCATTCGCGTTCTGGGGCGCACGATCGAAGGACGAGAGAGAAGATGGAAAAGGTTCCGATGACTTCGGCCGGGTTTGCCGCGCTCGGGGAAGAATTGAAGAAGCGCCAGTCCGAGGACCGTCCGCGCATCATCGAGCATATTGCGGAGGCACGCTCGCACGGAGACCTGTCGGAAAACGCGGAATATCACGCCGCGAAGGAAGAGCAGTCCCACAATGAGGGCCGCATCGCCGAGCTCGAGGACAAGCTCGCGCGCGCCGACATCATCGACATCTCGAAACTGTCCGGCGACACCATCAAGTTCGGCGCCACCGTGACGCTGGTCGACGAGGACACCGAGAAGAAAACGGTGTGGCAGATCGTCGGCGAGGTCGAGGCCGACGCCAAGAAGGGCCGCATCTCCATCACCTCGCCGCTCGCACGCGCGCTGATCGGCAAGAAGAAGGGTTCGACCGTCGAGGTCAACGCACCTGGCGGCGCCAAGGCGTACGAGATCACCAAGGTGGAGTGGCGGTAAGGATTTGCCGCCCCGCGCGACGTTTCGAAAAGGCCGCGCAACCGCGCGGCCTTTTTGTTTCGGCGCGTTGCTGTGGGGTGGGCACGCCCTCACCACTCGTCATTGCGAGCGCAGCGAAGCAATCCGGAATCTTTCCGCGGAGACAGCCTGGATTGCTTCGCTGCGCTCGCAATGACGAGGAGAGACGACGCGCACAACTCTCCCACCGTTACCCTGAGGTGGCCGCTTCTTCAGCGGCCCTCGAAGGGCGACGGCCCCACTGCTGCTGCACCCGGGCCGTTCATCCTTCGAGGCTCCCCATGGGACGCGTCGCGTCCCATGCCTCGCACCTCAGGATGACGGAACTGATGCGCCGTCTTGGAAAGCTACCGTCTTCCCTTCACGTCCAGCGGCACGGCCGCCTCGTACTTCGAATTGTGCAGCACCAGCGACGTCCGCACGTTGCGGACATGGGGCGCGGCGGTGAGGTGGGTGACGAAATCCTGGAAGGTCGCCATGTCTGGCGCGACGCATTTCAGGATGAAATCGACCTCGCCGGACAGCATCCAGCATTCCCGCACCAGCGGCTCGGCGCGGACGAACTCCTCGAAGGCGCGCAAATCCGCCTCGGCCTGGCTGGACAGGTGCACGGCGGCAAACACCGTGACGTCGAAACCGAGCTTCCGCGCATCCAGCAGCCCGCGGTAGCCGTGGATATAGCCCTCCTCCTCCAGCGCCCGGACCCGGCGCAGGCAGGGCGGTGGCGAAATGCCAACCCGCTTGGCGAGCTCAACATTCGTGATTCGACCGTCGGCCTGAATCTCGGTGAGAATTTTCAGGTCGATCTCGTCTAGGTTCCGCGACACGTGATTGGAACTCCTGGCCTTTGCGGCGGTATCGGGTGGGTCTGTCGCAATCCTCATAGCCCAGTCCGCACCCATTGCGCAATTTTATTGCGCGTGCAGCGCAATCGACTTTTGTTCCCTGTTGGAAAAATCCGCCGGCAGGGAATGCAATTCTTGCATAGCTCACCAGAACGCTTAGATTAGCTCTGATATTTCAGCGCTTCCGCGAGGCCTCCTGGCTCCTTCCGCGCCCGCGCTGCAAATCCCCCGTGAAAGGCGTCCATCGAAATGTCCGCTCCTGTTCATGCAAAGGTCGTGATTATTGGGTCTGGCCCCGCCGGCTACACGGCGGCGATCTACGCCGCGCGTGCGATGCTCGAGCCGATCCTGATCCAGGGCATCCAGCCGGGCGGCCAGCTCACCATCACCACCGACGTCGAGAACTATCCGGGCTTCGCCGACGTGATCCAGGGCCCCTGGCTGATGGAGCAGATGGAGAAGCAGGCGGTCCATGTCGGCACCAGGATCGTCACCGACCTGGTGACCAAGCTGGAGACCGGGCCGCGGCCGTTCCGCCTCACCTGCGACAGCGGCGACGTCTATCTCGCCGAAACCGTGATCCTCGCCACGGGCGCGCAAGCGCGCTGGCTCGGACTGCCGTCCGAAGGGAAATTCCAGGGCGGCGGCGTGTCGGCCTGCGCCACCTGCGACGGCTTCTTCTACCGCGGCAAGGAAGTGATCGTGGTCGGCGGCGGCAATTCCGCGGTCGAGGAAGCGCTGTACCTCACCAACCATGCCTCGCAGGTCACCATCGTGCATCGTCGCGATCACTTCCGCGCCGAACGCATCCTGCAGGAACGTCTGTTCAAGCACCCGAAGATCAAGGTGGTCTGGGACTCAGCCGTCGACGAGATCTGCGGCACCGAGAACCCGAACAAGGTCACCCATGTCCGCCTCAAGAACGTCAGGACCGGCACGCTCACCGAGCTGAAGGCCGACGGCGTCTTCATCGCCATCGGCCACGCCCCGGCGACCGAGCTGGTGAAGGACCAGGTCAAGCTCAAACGGTCGGGCTATGTCGAGGTCGCCCCGAACTCGACCGCCACCTCGGTGCCCGGCCTGTTCGCCGCCGGCGACGTCGCCGACGAGACTTATCGCCAGGCCGTGACGGCCGCAGGCCTCGGCTGCATGGCAGCACTCGAAGCCGAACGTTTCTTGGCCTTGCGCGCCAGCGAGCGTGCAGCAGCGGAATAAAGATCATGCCTCGAACACGCGACGGATTTACGGATATGGACTGGGACAAGCTAAAGGTGTTTCACGCGGCGGCTGAAGCGGGCAGCTTCACGCATGCGGGCGAGCAGCTCGGCCTGTCGCAATCGGCGGTCTCGCGCCAGGTCTCGGCGCTGGAGCAGGAGCTTTCGGTCTCGCTGTTCCACCGCCACGCCCGCGGCCTGATCCTCACCGAGCAGGGCGACCTCTTGTTCCGCACCGCGCATGACGTGTTCATGCAGCTCCAGGCGGCGCGCGCCAAACTGACCGACAGCCGCGAGCGGCCGAGCGGCGATCTCAAGATCACCACCACGCCCGGCGTCGGCATCAACTGGCTGATCCCGCGGCTCGGCGAATTCACCGCGCTCTATCCGGAGATCCGGATCTCGCTGATCGTCACCGACGAGGAGCTCGACCTGTCGATGCGCGAGGCGGACGTTGCGATCCGCACCCGCAAGCCGACGCAGCCGGATCTCATCCAGCGCAAGCTGTTCGCGATGGGCTTCCACGCCTATTGCTCGCCTGATTACATCAAGCGCTTCGGCACGCCGCGCACGCTGGAGGAGCTCGACTCCCACCGCATCATCACGCTCGCCGACGGCAACTTCGCGCCGCATCTTCAGAACCGCAACTGGCTGGTCGAAGCCGGCCGCAACGGCTCGGGTCCGCGCGAGGCCTATTTCAGGGTGAACAACATCCTCGGCCTGGTGCGCGCCTGTCAGCAGGGCCTCGGCATCGCCGCGCTGCCGGACTATCTGATCGAAGAGCAGAGCCGCCTCGTGCAACTGTTCGGCGAATCGGATTCGATCCAGCTTGATACGTATTTCGTCTATCCCGAGGAGTTGAAGACGGTCGCGCGCGTGCAGGTGTTCCGCGACTTCGTGGTGAGCAAGGCGCAGCGCTGGCCTTCCTGATTTCCGCATGTCTGACATGCGGCCTCGGCTGTTGCTGCATGGCGTTCAGCAAGCTCATAATGTTTGCACGCTGAGCCTTCGCGTTGCGCATTTGTCCCCCTCCTCCAGTGGCGCGGGAGTTCAGTAATCCCTCTTGGAAGGTGATTGTGTCGGCCTCACGTGGCCAATACCTTAAGCCGGGCTCGTTCGAGCCCGGCTTTTTTTCGTCGAAATGCCACTTCGCTTTCCGCGTGTATTGACAGTTTTGGGCATACCCCGCATCATTTGCCAATGATCACGAAGTCGTGCGCAATCGTCTCGAAAAAAGGGCCCCATTCGGGGACCTCGGATTTTTGCGCGCGCTAAATAACGCTTCGTCATCGCAGCAAATCCCGAAAACCCCGCCACCTGGACGGGGTTTTTTCATGTGCCCTCCGTCTCAGGTTTTTTCCCGAGAAGGAGAAGTAGACATGACCGATCTGCGAACGCATCTGCACGGACTCTGGCTGCCGCTGGTGACGCCGTTTCGCGACGGCAAGCTCGACGAGACGTCGCTGCGGCGGCTGACGCGACATTACAGCGAGCAGGCCGTCGACGGCTTCATCCTGGGGGCGACCTCGGGTGAAGGCATGACGCTGCGGGACGCCGAGCTCGAACGCCTCGTCGCCATCGTCCGCGACGAGATGGCGGCCGGCCGCCGCACGTTGCCGATCTGCCTCGGACTGTCAGGCGCGGACACCTCGCGGCTGAAGGAGCGCCTTGATGAAACCGCCGACTGGCCGATCGACGGTTATTTGATCGCGAGCCCCTATTACGTGCGGCCGTCGCAACGCGGGCTCCTGGCTCATTTCGAAGCGCTCGCCGACCACGCCGCCTGGCCGCTCGCGCTCTACAACATTCCCTATCGCTGCGCGGTCAACATCACCAACCAGACCATGCTGCGGCTCGCCGAGCATCCCAACATCGTCGGCCTGAAGGATTGCGGCGCCAGCCGCGAGCAATCGATCGCGCTGCTGCGCGACCGGCCGGACGGTTTTCGCGTGCTCACCGGCGAGGACGCGAACTACCTCGAGGCGCTCGTCGACGGCGCCGATGGCGGCATCGTCCTCTCGGCGCATGTCGAGACCGCGACGTTCGCCGCCGTGTATGCCGAGCTGAAGCGCGGCAACCACGATGCGGCGCAGGCGCGCTGGCAGGAGGTCGCCGAGCTGACGCGCCTGTTGTTCACCGAGCCGAGCCCCGCGCCGGCCAAGCACTGGCTGTGGCGCAGCGGCCTGATCGACAGCCCCGAAGTGCGCCTGCCGATGGTGGAAGTGAGCAGCGAACTCGCCGCCACGATCGATCGCGAGATCGAGCGACGGATGAAAGTCGCGGCGTAGCACCCCCCTCTTCACCTCACCCGCATGTGGCCTTTCGAACGAACCGGTTGGCTCCGGTTCGAACGGCCGCGTGCTGCCCGACGAAGGCCTCCTCTGGACATCAACCGATGCGAATTCACCGATGGCTGCACGCCCTCAAGGCCCTGTGGCAACGCCTGCCATCTGCGGAGGGTTACGAATGGGCCGACAAATATCCGGCGTCGCCCTGGCTGCGCCGCGACATCGGCGTGCGCGAGGACGTCGTGACGCGGGAGTGGAATTGGGTCGACGAGATCAGGCGCAAATATAGCGGGTGGGTTTAGCGGGGCGCATAAACCTCCACGGCGTCATGGCCGGGCTTGTCCCGGCCATCCACGTCTCGCCTCACGGCACGAAGAACGTGGATGCCCGGGCCTTCGCCTCGCCGAAGCGGCTTTGGCCGCGCAGGCGGGACAAGCCCGGGCATGACGACCTCTCGTGGATTTTGGAATGCGATTGCCCCGTAAGAACGGGGAGAGGGAGTGAGAGAGCGCACCTCATGGTTAACCGCGGCCCAACCGCCTTCGCAAGCGCCGCATGGCGCATCCACGTCTCGTTTACGCTCTCGCGCCTATCGTTTTTCTCCAAAGCCTTCCAAAGGGGGAATGACCATGGGACATCGCACCCGGCCTACGGCCGCACAGCAGTTCGCTCCCGCCGATCTTTTGCGGGGAATCCTGGTGGTTTCGTCGTTCGGGTTCTGGGCGGTGATGCTCGGCCTGATGCCGGTGCTGCTGTTTCGGGTCTGGCTCGTCGGCTGACGAGAGCCCGCGCGGATGGTTAAACCGAGGTCACAAATGCGCTCAAAATGCGAGCGGCGCTGCAAGCCGGAATTTTAAAACATCGCGCGTAGCGTGACGCCCATAAGCGAAGAAATCGCGGGGGCGTTTGTGAATAGTCAGAATGAAATGGCGTCGCATTACGACGCCGGACAGCAGAGCTTTACCACCGAGCAGAGCTTTTCCACCGGGGACATTCTCTGGGCCGTCGGCATCTGGTCGGTGATCCTGACGCTGTCACCGGTCATCGTGTTCTACATGCTGATGGTGGCGTAACGTTGATCTCGTCATTCCGGAGCGCCCGAAGGGCGAACCCGGAATCTCGAGATTCCGGGTCTGGCGCTTGCGCGCCATCCCGGAATGACAAGGTGAGGCCCAAAACGCAAAACGCGCGGACATCCGCGCGTTTTTCGTCCGGGGAATGATTTATGAAAATTACGCCGCCTGCTTGTGCATTGCGCCGGACGCCGACGCCGTGCCGCGAATGGCCTTGACCGAACGCTCGATCGCCGCCCACAGCCTTGCAATCTCCTGAGCCGCACGGCTCTCGGCCTGATACTCCCGCGCGCCTTCGCCGTGGCTGAGTGCCATCAACAAATCCGAACGATTGGTGATCTGACCGCCCCACACCGGAGCACGGAATTTCGCCAGCGCCTCGCGGGCGATGGTGACGATCGGGCTTTCGGCGTCGTCACGGCGCGCCGGCGCACCGTTGAGCACGACCGCGTAGGGCTTGCGCGCCGCACGGCACATCTGGATGGTTTCCTGCACCGCGTTGACGTCGAACACGCCGGGACGCGCCGGAATGATCACCATCGTCGCGTTGCGGATCGCGTCGTCGACGACGGCCGACAGGTTCGGCGGCGTGTCGATCAACACCCATTCATATCCGTCGCGCTTGGCAGCGGAGACGATGCCGCTGACGGAGTTCACGGCGGACTTGATCGGCGGTTCGTTGGTGCCCCGCAGCTTGTGCCACAGCGTGAGCGACCCTTGCGGATCCGCGTCCACGAGCATGACCTGCTTGTTCGCCTTGATCTGCGCGGCGAGATGTGCGGCCAGGGTACTCTTGCCCGAGCCGCCTTTACGCGATGCAAAAACAATAACGTTCATACCTTCGGCCTCCAGATTGACCCCAGGCCACGAAAATGAATCAGCGCGCTGATTCGTGAAAGAAAAATTTACTGACAGTTGCGTCGCCGCCACGAAATAACAAGACGTGTTGGCTTTTGAGTCACACTGCTGCGCGCGACAAGACACGAACAGCAATGAAGCGCCTCCGCTGCGCGCAATCGTTGTTTTTTTGAGCAGCGAGAAGGGGAAAGCCGGAATGCAACCTTGCCGCGCAAATCGTCCCGCGACTCTTTTCGATCGCCTGTGGCGGTAATTGCCGCAAGCAGGCGCGCAAGGCGCGCGAACAAAACGAGTCCGGTAGCTGTCGTGAAGCCGATGCCGTCAAGCGCGAAGCCGCGCTTCGCGCTTTTGCCCGGGCCTGGGTTTCAGGGAAGGAACGCGCCTGCCGCGCTCAGCCTTCTTCGGATTTCTTCTTCCTGGCCACTTTCGGCGCCGGCTTGGTGCTCTTCTTCGCCGTCTTGGGCGTGCTCTTGGGCGCGATGTTGGTCGGCTTGCCGGCGCGGGCTTCGCCCGGCTCGGGCCCCTGGCGGAAGAACACCTTGCATTGCGGCGAGAGCTGCGCCTTCTTCTGGATCATGCAGGCGGTGATGGCATCGACGTTCGGCACGAACTCGCCGCACAGCCGCATCGCATCCGGCGTGCAGGCCTGCTGCTCTTCCTGCGTGTAGGCAAAGCCGGCGCCGGGGTGGACCAGGACGGCCAGGGCAAGCCCCGACACGGCGGCAAGAACGGACTTCCTGAAGTGAAACGCCGGCATCGATCCCCCCAAATGTCTGGTCGGGCGGAGTGTGGGTGAACCGCCGTTCGTTGGCAACGAGGGCGAAGGCGAAAGGTCGGAACGTGTGCGCTCTCGGCAACAGGGCGGGGCTTCTCCTCCGCTGTCGTCACCCGGCTTGACCGGGTGACCCAGTATTCCAGAGATGCCTGACGTTCCCCGAGGAGCCGCGGCGTACTGGATCCCCCGCTTTCGCGGAGGATGACAGCTGTGAGCGGGGAAGGACTCCGGCTAACCCTCTGGCGAGACTGGCGAGATCGGTTTCCACCGCTGGCCCCGGGACCCTCAAAACAAAAACCGCGAAAACAACCCCATGCACAGTAGCCAACCCTTGATAACCTCTACGGATTTTACGAAGCGCTTTTGACACGTCGGGCAAAACAGGGGCATGATGGCATCATCGAGAGTGCGTGGGGTGGTCGGCTGATATCCCCGTGAGGAGAGGGGGCGCATGGCCACCGTGTTGATCGTCGCGCCGGTGTTTGCCCTGATCGCATCAGGCTATGCCGCGGTGCTGTTTCGCTTCGTCTCGGAGACCGCGCACAAGGGCATCTCCGAATTCGCCTTCAGCATCGCGATCCCTGCCCTTCTGTTCCGCACCATCGTCGTGTCGGAATTCCCCGACGTCAGCCCCTTCAGGATGTGGGGCGCCTATTACGGCGCCCTCGCCATCACCTGGATCGCGGCGCTGGCGCTCTCGGCGCTGCTGCGCGAGGGGCGCGACACCGGCGAGGACGGCGTCGTGTTCGCGATCGGCTCGGTCTACGGCAACATCGTGATGCTCGGCATTCCCCTGACGCTCTCCGCGCTCGGCAACGAGGCCGCCGGGCCGATGGCGCTGATCCTGTCCGTGAACACGCCGCTGCTCTGGCTCTGCGGCACGCTGCAAATGGAGCTTGTCGGCCGCAAGCAGACCGGCTCGGCGCTGACGGTCATCTGGCCGGTGCTCGCGGATCTCGCGCGCAACCCGCTGATGCTGGGAATCGGCTTCGGCGTGGTCTGGCGTTTTACGGGCCTCGGCCTCAATCCCGTCGTCGACAAGACCATCGAACTGCTCGCGCAGGCGGGATCACCGGCCGCGCTGATCGCGCTCGGCATCAACCTGTTCCGCTTCGAGGTCAAGGGCGAGAAGCTCGGTATCGCCGTCATGTGCGCGCTGAAGCTGATGGCGATGCCGGCGGCGGCGTTCGTGCTGGCCAAGCTGCTCGGCTTGCCGCCGACCGCGGCCGGCGTGGTCGTGCTGTTCGCGGCGATGCCGACCGGCGCGAACGCGTACATCTTCGCGGTTCAGTATCAGCGGCAGGTGAACCCGGTGTCGGGCGCGGTGGCGCTGGGCACGCTGCTGGCGGCCGTGACGTTGCCGGTGGTGGTGTGGGTGGCGGCGGGGATGAGGTAGCGCCGTGAGAGTGATGTGCTCGCAAGCCACTGGCATCTTCATCGGCCGGGTCTTGCGTGGTGCCTGGGTGATTGGCGATTTATAGTCTCGCAACAACGGCGTCACGTCGCGTGATCGGCGATCCAGCCCCAACGTGGTCAGCCGACCGTGCCGCCAATAGCAAGCCTCCTTTCAATCCCGATTCCGTCGCGAAAGAATTCTCCGACACTATCAGGTAGCTATGCGGACTGGAACGCAAAGTTGCGCGCGGAGGTTGGCGGCGCAACCGAAGAAGTTGCGTGCTCCCGCAAATTCGGAGTCGCTGTTCAATATTGCTCACTTTCAAAAATTTAAACGCATTAGGAGTCACGCCCAGGAACCTTTATCGGCTGTCTTTATTTGCATGCTGTTCAATACTGGAGGTAAACACTATGAAGAAAGTTCTCTTAGCGACGGCCGCTATCCTCGCATTCGCGGCACCTGCATTCGCGCAGGACAAAACTGACAAAACTATCGGTCAAGCACCGCCATCAGGTGCTTCCTCGTTCTACCTGGCTCAAGATACCGCGACGATGAAATGTGAAGTTGTCAATGTCCAGCCTGCCGCTGGTGGCAACATGAAGGTTATTGGTGCCGCTCATCCGACGCAGGCATCAGCGGAAACAGCTTTGAAGGCTGACAAGACTTGCAAGTAATGAAGTGATGGCGCGAGTACAGGGGCGGGTCTATCGGCCCGACAAAACCACCGACCCGCCCCGTCAACTATGCCGCCCCGACCGGGGTCAAAAACGGTCGTGACGCCCTTGAAATGGGATGTCTGTATACCCCCGAAAGCAGACATCGGTCAGGTGCGCTGCCGATTGCGACGTCATCGTCTGCTACGGTGGCGCCCGCCACCTCAAGCGCGCTAAACCCTCTCACGTCAGCCCGGCTGAATCCGTCGGGCGCGGTCAAATGATCCTCTTTATTTCGCTTCCAGCATACTGCCCATGAAAGGCGCGGCCGATCTCCATACCCAGGTGCAAGAACCTCGGCTGGCCGACCTTCCCTAAGGGGCCGTTTTTCTTTGCGCATATCTGGCCACACGCAAAAAACCGCCAAGGTCTCCCTCGACGGCTCGTGCCGTTGCATTTGAGTAGAGGTACTGCGTCGAGCGGTGCTCGAACGCAGCCCGTGCTTGCTCTTATTTGGACGCACACGACCTTCAACGAGGCCGGTGGGTGCGTTGCCACTGTGTCGGGCCAACGATCCCCGATCCTTATCACATGTGACTGGCGGCGATGCTCTTCAAGCCAGCACTGCTGTCCCGTTCGATGAAATGGCAAAAGCAGATTTTCCAATTAAGTCGCTGCGCTCCAGCCCGCTGCGCGGGAGCCAGAGGCGAGAGGTCGGTAGCCAGTTGAGAGGATATTGGTAGCAGTGGAGAGCCCCGTCCTGAGAATCGAGGCGTAGTCAACCTCACTCAGGAAGGAGCTCGGCGCCAAGCTCACTGACCGGTGGCCGCCGGCAGCACTAAACCGAAGTCGCCTGATCTCGTGGAGTTTCGTGCACTGTCACCGTAATTCGGCAGGTGAACCCGGTGTCGGGCGCCGTGGCGCTGGGCACGCTGCTGGCGGCGGTGACGTTGCCGGTGGTGGTGATGGTGGTGGCGGGGGTGAGGTAGGAGCGCCGCTTAGGCAGCCCAGTCCATAATCGCGTCAATGAAAGTCTGAGCCTGGCGGATCGCGTCCGCCCTCGTCGCACAGACACCGACCGACACGGTTCGGCCCTTTCCGACCGTCCACTGCCAGCCGGGCAAATAGCGCATTTCAACAATCGAGAAGCTGACGCCGCGATGTTCCACGGAGGACCTCCGCTGACATGTTGCTGTGCGAAAAGACTACGCGAAATGATGAATGCGGTCTAGCGGGGACGGCCGACAGACGTGGTTTCTGTAAGGCTTTCAGGAATCGTGACGGAAGCTCGACCCGACAGATCGAGGAGCATCGTCATCGTAATTGTATAACCTTCAGGTTATGAGCCTCACTGCCGAAAGGGCTATTGAACAAGCTGGCCCGCGCGCCAGGCCATCTCCCAGAAGTCTGCCTCGAGTCGGGTGGCTTCCTTGAAGATCGCAATCAGCTCTGCCTCGCGGGCCGGCGTGGCGTAGAGATCGGCGAGATGCTCCATGTGCGCCCGCGCCTTGGCAGCGACCTCCTGGTACGGCGCGCCGGCGTACTCGGCGATCCAGACGCGATAGGCGTTCGTCGCGGCGTCCGCATCGGGTCGCGAGGCGAGCCGTGTGGCGATCTCCGCGTACCCGATCACGCAGGGGGCAAGCGCCACCTTAAGTGCCAGCAGATCGCCGCGCATTCCCGCGTCGAGCACGTAGCGTGTATAGGCCAGCATCTCGGCCGCCGGAGGGGTCTGTTCAAGGTCTGTCGGGGACAGACCCCAATCGGCGCAGAGCTTCACATGCAGGTTCATCTCGACATCAAGGATGGCCGAAAGGCCGGCCGCTGCTTCACGCATGTCGGCAAGTCTGGGCGACTTGTAGACCGCGAGCGCGTAGGCGCGAGCAAACTCGATGAGGAACAGGTAGTCTTGAACGAGGTAGTGACGAAACGCCGCTTCGGGGAGCGAGCCGTCTGCCAATCCGTTCGTGAAGGGATGCTCGGTGTAGGCCCGCCACTCAACGGATGCTTCTGTCTTGAGACGCTCGAAGAAACTCACGATCTTTTTCGCCCGGCTTGCTTGTCCATGAACGTCCTTGGCTCGCTACCGATAGCGCATTGCGAACCGAGGAGCTACGGTGACCGCGGACAAAACTGGCTTTGAGCAGCGTTGCGGATGGGGCACTTTCCGCGCCGAGAGTTTTGTGCACTGTCACCGTAATGGGAGACGGTCAACTCGCGCCGGCCGCGCGGCTTTATCAGTCTCCTCGACCATCAACGGCTCGCCTTCCGATAGCTGACGTGTGGGGTTTTGTGCACTGTAAAGCGCTGGCGCAGCATCTAAGCCAAGTGATCCTCGAGCTGTTCGACCAAGGCGCTAATCTGCTCGCGAGATAGTTTTGCTCTTGCTATTACTGCCATCGCCGTAACGACGTCGTCATCGATTGTGGGCTGCTTTGTAAGAAGCCTTCTGTCTCGCAAAATGAAAATCCGAGCTTTGGTACTCGGCTTCTTACCGAACTTGGCTAAGAACGATACGAGGGCAGCATTGAGTTCGTCACTCCTCCCCCAATCCATGAAATAGGCTTGGAGCTGAGCTTCGGTTCTCCGACCATCGCTCTCATTGTTCTCCGCTGCCTCCAAATAGGTCTCGGCATCCATGTCTTGATAGCCGACGAATTTCGACGGACCGAACCGCCATTTCCCGTCTTCGAATTTGACGGCATACCAAGAGCGCGCGTAGGCGAGGCGTGCTTGCAAATCTACGCTGCGCTCAACTTCTGCTTCGAATTTGAAAATATTGGCGATGGCTTCATTGGGCGAGGAAATCATCTTCAACATCTACATCTCCTACATCTTGTTCATGAATAAAATGAACTAAATATTTTGTGTGGTCAATGCTTGAAGGCGCAAGCCCTAGCGGCTCCACTTTTTGTTCCTGATATGTTCTAATTCGACCATGGGCAATCGGCGCATGGCGGAATGGCGGATGACCGCCTCCAGCGCGATCGGAGAGACCGGTTTGCTCTTGCGGCCTTCCCGGGCGGTTTTCTCGATGTCAGCCAACTCGAAGAAGCCCCGTCGCGCATGGGCGAAGCAGAATGCCGGCGTGATCGGTAGCACCTTCCTCTGCGGGTCGAACATGGGTTCGAATCTCGCAATCGCGGCAGGTGAACTTTTCTCGAACCGTCTCTATCAGCTTGAACCGGCGCGGGATCTCCTCCAACGTCTCGGTCACATCCTCGCCCAGCTTAGCCAGGCGCGCCCCACCGCAGCAGGCGCAGGTCGTTGGCGCCTCAATGACGACCCGCACGCGTTCGATATCGTCGGGCCAAGGCTTGCGCACCGGCCGCTTGCGCGTGAAGGCCCGAACGTTCTGTACCTTTGCAGCCGCGGCACGAGGGCAAGCTCATCCTCGCTCGCCGTGGTGATGAGTTTTTCGAGCTCCAATTCCAATTGCTCGATCAGCCGCGCCGTACGCTCGGACCGCGGCCCGTACAGTTCGCGTTTGAGCTTCTCGATCCGCAGCTCGAGATGTGCGATCAGCGCTTCGTTGTCCGACAGCTCCGCCCGCGCGCTGGCGGCATCCGCGACTGCGATATCGCGCTCAACCTCCAACGCCTTGCGCTCGGCCAGCAGCGCCATGTAGGCGCTCGCAAGATCCGCAGGAAGATCGTCCGGCTTCGAGGTCATGAAGCCATTGAATCAGATCGAGCAGCAGATTCAAACCCAAAACCGTTATCCGACTCGCGTCGGACGCTGGGTTTCTTGCGGGGTGCGCCAATCGATTCCGGACAACAGATAGCTCAACTGCGCCGGCGAGATCGTCACCGTTTCACCGCCAACCGATGGCCAGATGAACCTTCCTCGCTCGAGTCTTTTGGTAAAAAGGCATGCTCCCTGGCCATCGCGCCAGATTAGCTTCACAAGATCGCTGCGGCGACCGCGGAAGACAAACAAATGACCGCTGAGCGGGTCTTTGTGCAGCACCTCCTGCACTTGGAGCGCCAACGACGGAAAGCCTCGGCGCATGTCCGTGTAGCCTGTCGCGAGCCACACTCGCGCGCCCGTCGGAACCGGGATCATCGGCGGACCAAAGCATCGAGAACGCGACGCAGCGCGTCTCCATCAACGTCGCCATCGACCCGGATGCGGTGCCCGCTACCAAGATCAATCTCGATGATGCCCTGGCTCTTCCGTCGACGCGCCGTCGTCGTCAACGGCGCTTCGGCCACCTCCCGCGGTGGCGCAGACGGCCCAATCTCGACCGGAACAAACGGCGCTATGCTCGCTTCGCCGTGCCTGCAAAGCTCCTTGCGCCACCTGAACAGCTGGCTCACATGAAGCCCGGCCACGCGAGCCACCTCGGAAACATTGGCGCCGGGCTCGAGCGACGCTGCAACAAGCCGTTCCTTCTCATCCTGCGACCACCGGCGCCGCCGCTCGACCGATGTGATCACCTCCGCCCTCGAAATCGTCATAGCGCTTCTCCTAGGATTACCCCTAGGACCTGCAGCGTTCGCCTCCGTCAAACAAGGCGGCCTTCCTCGTAGGCGTACCACCAAGCTCGTCTCTAATAAAGTCTCTCCGCAATTTTTGTGCGGAAGCTGTCAAATGAAAGCCTGCTACCAGACCGAGCCGCCTCAACGTCGGGAGAGCGACGCGGTCACACAGCTTTGTAGAAAGTCCGGCTCCCAATACTGCAATGGCACGTTGCTCATGTGCATCGAGATCAGCCCATGTAATGTCTTCCATCACGCGCCTCAAATTTGTCCCCGATGGGGAAATCCTTAAAAACCGAACGCATGCTTAATTTGCCGCAGCATAGCCATGGCCGCGTCGGTGTACCGACCGTGGGTCAGATATTGATCCACCTGCGCTGTACTGATCAGCGCAACAACGAAGACCGTGAAGCCCTTAAACATTTGGGGCGTCTCCTGAAAGAGACCGCCAACCGGGCGTGTCGAAGTATCAAACCGTTCTAGAATGCGCTGCCGCTTGTGGCGACGACCTATATGTAGATGGTGACAGTGACTGGTAACCAGTCCCTTAACCGAGTGTCATTTCGGGCCCGGCTTCCCGTGTTACGGATCACGGGCGCTGGGTAGTCGGGGAAAGACGCCGGTCACCGGCTGCGAGTTACCGACGTAGCGATTGACCACGCGGAAGAGCGCGAAGATGGCGGCTTGGCTAGTGGTGATGCTGTAGAGAGCGGCATACTGTGCGTCGTGGGTGCGGATAAAACCCGGTTGGGAAATGACGCCGAGCGCGAAGGTACACATCCATCCGAAATTTCGGTGCCTTGGCTTTACCGCCGACCTCGCCTAGCATGGGCAAAGGCGTCTCACCGGGATCAGACAAATGAGCCGTTTCCTGCTGTGCTGCATCGCCGTTACCTGCTTCGCCGGAGCCTTGGTTTTTCACTCCTCCGAAGCGAATGCCGTCTATTGGCGCGGCATCACCGCGCCAACGAACATCGACATTCATGGATGGCCGATCATCAAAGAGCCCCCACCGAGCCCGTGCCAGTGGATACGGGTGAGCGGTGGCTACTGGGTCCGACAGTGCGTTTACTAGACCTTGCGCCACAATGTCTGCTTAGCCCCGAAGAGCGGCGCAAGGGGGAGACATGCAAGTATCGGACGCGATGGGCCAGACGCGGACATTTGCCACGAACGGATTTCGAGGTAACTACCGCTTCGCTGGCTCCGTGACCGGCTTTCCTTTTTCGACGACGAAGACGTTGAAAGTTTTTGCTGGAGCGCTTGCCTTGTTGTTGGCTTCGTGAACTACGCCAGGTTCGTTGTGGTAGGATTGTCCCGCCGCATAAGTTTTGGCTTCGCTTCCTTCTTTTCGACCGATGACCTCTCCTTCGAGCACGGTTGTGTACTCGTCGCCCGGATGGGTGTGAAGGCCAGTGCCAGCGCCCGGCGGCCACTCGACGATCAGCGAGATAACTTCCTTATCGGGCTGCCCTGTCAGAGGCTCCTTCTGCAATGGTGTGACTTTCAGCTTTGGGGTCTCTTGAGCGCCAGAAATCGTCCCCGTGGCACAAAATGCGGTTAGCGCGACTAGCGTAAGCGGCGCCAAAATATGAGCTAGCTTCACTGGATTTTCCTCCGAATGGTAAAAGATAAATCGAATAGACTTCTGCTCGTCGAACAGCAGTCAGATTAGTCAGAGCAGTGCCGCGCGGCAAGATAGTGCAGTCAGCCTCATTCCACATTTGGGTGGGCGGCTTAGGGTCAAAAGCCCCGGTCCGGCGCTCGCATACGGCAGGTCCGATCTACCCTTGATACCGGACCGCCGACCGTCGTGGTGGCAGGCACCCACCCGTAAATTTCCCAAGTGTCGGCAACTAGGCGCACCGGTTAAGTGGTCGGCAGGTCTTGAGCGCCGCGCCATGAAAACACCGAAGCCAAAACAATGGGACGAGCAGGAAGTCCGACGCTTGGTCAGGCTGGCCCGTGCACGCGCTGGCGTATCGAAGATAGCAGCCGAGCTGGGCCGTCACGCCGGGTCAGTGAGGCGAATGGCGCGAACTATAGGGATACTGTTGAAGAAGTAGCTGCCACTTTCGCGGCTAGGGTGAATTTGGATTACCCCCTTCGCGGCCTTCCCAATCTAGGGGGCCGCTGCAATTGTGCTACCCGACGGACGCACTCTGCATCTTGGATGGGCCGAAGGCGACCCGCGATTTCTGTCGTTGTGAACACAGGGCGCGCCGCAAATCTATGGGCAGGAGGAATGACCGAGAAGAAACGCAATCAATCTGAAGCGCGACGAGTTGCTAAGCTCGCATATCCATATCCCGGTTGCTGCCTGTGCGGCCAAACGGTCGGCGAGGAACTTGCCCATCTCGATCATGAAGCCTCGAACAACGATCCCGACAATCTGGCTTGGCTGTGCAATCACCATCACTGGATGTACGACGTTGGTCTTTTTTCCCTCACGGCGTTGAAGCTCCAACGCGCTCACTGGCAGGAACTGAAGGGAAAGCGCACAAACGCCTTCATGAAAGACGCTGGAAAGAAGGCGGCGGCTACACGTGCGGCAAATGCCGTAGCGAAGTTGCGGAGCGAGGCGGCGCATAAAGCTGTCGCGACACGTCGAGCAAACGCTTGAAGGCTCAAAATGAGCAGGCTGCCAAATCCCAGTCTCGTCCGAACTTACCGGATCTGCAGCCGAGCGCGCCCTCCCTGCCAATCGCGAGAAAGAATTACGATTTTGAGAAGCGCTGACATGATGGATGTTGAGACTACTCGTGCGAGCTATCGTCCGGACCGCATTGCCACACTCTTCGTCGGCGAGAGCGCACCTGCCAGCGGCGATTTCTTCTACTTTGGCAACAACGCCATGCTGCGGCACATGCAACGCGCCACGGAGGCCGTGCTCGGCCAGAGCGCTGGCGATTTTCTAGATCGCTTCAAGGAATACGGCTGGTTTCTTGACGATCTCGTACTAACACCCGTGGACAATTTAGCCGCCTCTGAACGAAGAGCGAGATGTCTTGCCGCCAAGGAGAGCCTGAGCGAGCGGATTGCCGCCTATCGCCCCCTCGCAATTGTTTCTATGCTCGTCAGCATCAGGAGTATTGTTGAAACGGCTGCAAAGGCTGCCGGAAGCAATGCCACGTTGTTTGGCGTGCCGTTCCCGGGCATGGGGCAGCAGGCGTGCTTTCACAACGAAATGCTCAAAATAATCCCTCGGCTCCCGCGGTCTGCCGCTTAAGTTCCATCTCGCTAATCAGGCCGCGAATGCCTACTTTTCCCGCATGCCTTTATTCGACTTTTGCCTGCCCACTAAGGGCACCACGGTCCCCAGCGGACCGGACTGGCTTCACGAAGTGAAATACGACGGTTACCGCCTTCGTTTGGAGCGCGACGATGAGCGCGTGCGCCTGATCACGCGCGGCGGCTTCAATTGGGCCAGCCGCTATCCGTGGATCGTCGAGGCGGCGCGCAAGGTCCGCCAGAAGTAATTCGTGTTGGATGGCGAGGCGGTCGTGCTCGGCGTCGATGGCGTCTCAGATTTCAACGCACTGCACTCGCGCAAGCATGATGATGAGATTCAGTTCTGCGCCTTCGACATTCTTGCCGAAGGCGGTGATGACCTGCGCATGCTCCCGCTGCCGATGCGGAAGACGAACTTGGAGCGGCTGCTGGCACGGCGTCCTGAAGGCGTGTTCGTCAATCCGTTTGAGCGGGGCGAACTTGGGCCTGATCTCTTCCGAGCCGCCTGCAACATGGGACTTGAGGGATCAGTGTCGAAGCGCCGAGACCGGCCATATCGGGCCGGACGGAGCAAGCATTGGGTGAAGGTAAAAAACCGTAGTCATCCAGCGATGGAGCGGGAGCTGTGACCGACCTAGAAAAACGGCTCCAGCATCCCCTTGGGGGACTTGGCGATCAGATGCTGGAGCCGCTGAAGGTTCTCAAGACGCTAGGGATGCCTGCTTGCGAGGCTTCACGCAGCGGCAACTGTG
This sequence comes from Bradyrhizobium sp. CCBAU 11386, assembly GCF_028128955.1. Lineage (NCBI taxonomy): Bacteria > Pseudomonadati > Pseudomonadota > Alphaproteobacteria > Hyphomicrobiales > Nitrobacteraceae > Bradyrhizobium > Bradyrhizobium sp. CCBAU 11386. The sequence continues at coordinate 3,567 of NZ_LBKA01000218.1, read as the reverse complement.
TTTGAGTGGACGTCGTTCGCGTTGGCACCCGTTAACGGTTGCGGACTAACCGAGCTGCCCATGCATTCTTTGAAGTGCTCGACAAGATGCTCGTTGGCGAGGTGCTCCCAGTACTCCGCCTCCGCGAGTAGCTTCCAGCTTCGATCAGGATGATAGGCAGCAGTCTGTCGGCACAACGAAGCCATCGCGCGCAAGCGGCGGAGAGTCTCCATTCCCTTCCTCCCTAATGGTTTTCCCCACCTTATTTTCAGTTTTTGAGTCAGAGTCATCATGATTACAAGGCAGAACTAATTTCTGCTGAGATCAGGTTCGCGCGGCACGAAAAAGTATGACTGTTTGACCGGAGCGGCGGCATCGACGCGCGACTCCTCAGCGACCCGCCGTGGCGCGTTCGGTAGACCGCGAGCTTCGTTCGTATCGTGTTTCGTGTCGGTTTCGAATGCTACCGAAGCGTCCAAGCAAGCTCATCGCACAGTTAGCTGGGACCGAGCAAGGAAACCTCCTCAGCGGCGCCATGCAAGGCCCAAGGCGAAAGGCGCCGCACTGAAATAGGCCGACTGCTGGGGCGGCCTTAGTTCATCTTCCGTCGTAGTAGCTCTCAGAGCTAAAGCCAGACTGAGTGCCATCCACTACGGCGCTGTGAGGCGAACGGCACGTCCGCCGTGCCATCTGATCTGTTGTGGCACTGATTACCGCACTGATCTGATGCAGACCGTGACAAGGCCACGGCAGCGATAGGAACACATTGCGCCCGAAACCGCTCGGCCTCCACCTGGGCCTTGCGCCAGTCTGCGCGCCGCCGGTGCTCAATCGCCAGCGCCTTGTGCGTCTCAAATTCCCAAATGACCTTGTCGATCTCGGCGCCGTCCAACGTGCGCTAATGCGCAAGATGGTGGACAGCACCATCAGGAGATCGCCGTAAGGCCGCAGCAAGTCATCCGCCATAGCCTCGCAGAGACGCAGAAACCTCTCAGCAGCTTTGGGCGATTTACAAACCAGCGACGCATACTTGATCGCATGTTCAACATCGCTGACGGAAGGGACGGGGTCGCCTTCAAGAAGCATACGTTCGGCGACCGACGCGGCGACGAGTTCGATGCAGCGGTTCAGGGCGTGCAATGTCGGCGGCGTCGGCGCGGGGCTCACCATCTGTAGGCATCATCTCCCGGAGATTGTCACAAGTCTCTGGCACCTCGTCGAGGTCGTCATCTCCCCCATAGGCGACGCTGTGGCGTGGCTCCCAAAACCAGACCGCCATACTTGCCGTTCGGATCAGGATCGACAGTCGCTCCGCCAAGCGGATATCCCAGCAGACGCGCGGCGACGATGTGGCCCGCCTCGTGCACGGCGATGCGGCAGCCCTGGTCGTACGTGCGAGCGAGCTTGGTGAGCAGCTTGTCGTCTCCGAACAGTAATCTCTAAGGTGTTATCGGAAGTAATCTGAAAGTAACTGGTCACGACTGCTGCTCTGATGGGACCCGAGCACACTAAAACCGTTTGCTCTGTCATCGGGGAGATTACTTACTTAGCGGCTGCCCGACGCCACACGCATGTCGACGGTCGCTGGTCTATTCGTTCCGGGCATGCTCACATGCGCGCTTAGCTGTATGAGCCGACCGAGCAGGGTCGGCGAGCGGCAGAATGAGCGCGGATCGACACGTGGCCGTGGCTCTTGCTTTTCCAGACGCGCGACGCGCAGTAGCTCGAGCGCGCTCTCGATATTAGGTGTGGTCTTCGCCGTCGTCGTCCATTGAATCAGCCGTCTTCCGACGCTTCTCAATCAGTCGCTTGATCTGATCAACGGCCTGGATTATGGGCGGCGTCAATGAGAAGAATGCACCTAGTCCAACGGCTATGATGGTGTGACGGATCGAAACTCGTTCTTCTTCGGAAAAATGATGGCTATTCTGATCAACTTGTACAGGAGTGAGACCTGCAGAGCTGGACCCGTCTGGCTTCCGCGGTTTCCGAGGCGGGGTCATCACAACCACAAACAAAACGTTGATCAGCAGCCAAATGCTGATGATGACAAAAAAAGTTTTCATATCGGCTGCTCCATCAAAGGAGCCAGGCCCCTGTCCCACCCTTCGCAAAATACGGTCGTCCAATTCAGCGTGCAACGCATGGTCTGCACCCGCTGCGGTGTGGAAGCGAATGCTTCCTGCAACTGCGGCCTCAGCTACGTGCCGAAGAAGTGCGCACCGGGGAGACCAACAAGCAAATTCTCAAAAGTCAAATGGTGCGATCGCCGCCGATCTCGGTATAACTCATCCTACTGTGGGCGGTCCGCTCGGCGCGATGTCGACGAAACAACTTTCCACCTGAGCGCATCGGCCGCGACGGCAAATCATATCCTCTACTCGGCCGCCTAAATCAGTACAGCCTCGAGCGCCAAAAGCCGTATGCGAGCTAAGCCTGCTCCTTGAGGCCGCGCAAGCTGTACTTTCGCAGTCAACGCGCAGTCGGTTAAATCTTACCGACCGAGCCGCCCTAGAGCACCTCCCCGGCCTATGCCGCGACGTTCCGCACGATCGCCGCGGCGCCACAACGCGCTACCACAAAGGCCCGTCAGCGTGAACCGGCGGGTCTTTGCTCAGCGAAGCCGTTGGTCGGCCCGCCACCAGTCGTCCAAACCCCGGTGGCCGATGCCTAAGAGATGTAGCGAATTTCCGCGCGCAGCTAGTTGTCCGGCTAACTAGGCGAAGAGCTCAAGGTGAGCCTGCAGAGCCCGCAGCAGAAACCTCACAGCCAGCACCCTCACCTCCCGCTAGCATGCCGCCCACAGAGAAGCAGTGATCGGCATGGGTCAACCTCATGGCCTCCCAACCGAGCAGAGCCAAGCGGCCAAAAGCCGTCGGCGGGCCTATTCGGTCATCGTGGCTCATGGCACCGAGACAGATGCGAACCGCGAGTTTGCGCCGGATCGCGAGCCGAACGGTGTCGTATGGTTTTTCCTCCTTCTCCAGCATTTGTGATTGCTTGGGCGATCTGTGTGAAGATGGGCGCGGTCTAGGTGGCCATCGGCCGGGGGATCAGGTGGAGGCGAAGAGGCAAGTAGCATGCTCGACATGATTCAGTCGCAGCTTCAGATGATGCAGCCTCCACACTGGCTGATCATCGCGGGCTGCTCACTGGTCATAGGCTCTAGGTATCCTCATCCAGCGGATTAGGGCTCGGAAAACCGACGAATAGAATGAGCCGGGGTATTCAGACCTACGAGAATCATGTTCAATTGTTCTGATTTTTCAATGACTCATTCAATGCAAGCGGAGGCCCTACATGGACAGGCCTGCGGTCGTTAAAACCTTGACCGTGACAATCTACGGTGTCGTGTACCACGGGACATACTTTGTCCAGAACTCGATCGTGTATGTTCAATCGACGTTCGGAAGTAAGGCAACACAGCTCGGAAAGTTGCCGCCGGAAATGGTCGCCAAGCTCCTACTTTCAGAGCTCGTGCGAGAAAGAGCGCCTGTCAGCGAGGGCTAGGGTCCGGACTCAATTGAGCCACCAGATTACGGCTGCGGCGATGAAGGCGCCAGCGAGGAAGTTTCTTGCGAGCTTGTC